>JBDQFW010000293.1:0-3684 GCA_040265735.1 Planctomycetota bacterium
CCTCCAGACCCCGCCCCGGTGGTCGTGCCCCGAGACCCAGGCCAGGGGACGGGGCGCGGAGGAGCCCCCCGCCGCCCGGACGGCCCGAAGCGCCTCCTGATGATCCCACGCGAGGAACGCGGCGCGGGCCGACCCTGGGTGAACGGGGTGGTGGGACGCCACGAGAAGGGGGCCTTCCGCTGAGCTGGCCTGCTCGGTCAGCCAGTCCAGCTGCTCAGAGCCGAACCCGCCGTTCCAGGGCAGCGCGTGGGCGAGCCTGCCCCGCCAGGCGGCGAGCCAGGCCTCGGCCTCCGTCCGAATGGGGTCTCCAGGCTCGCGCCCCAGCGGGCTCAGCCAGCAGGAGTCCAGGAGCAGCACGCGCAGACCGCGGGCGTCGAGCGCTCGCCAGGGAGCCTCGAGGCCCAGCCGCTCCTCGAGCTCGGCCCGCGGCAGGGAGAGGCAGTGGTTGCCGACCAGGTGCTCCACAGGGGCCTCCAGGCGGTCGAGAACGGCGAGCACGCGTTCCAGGTCCTCCCTGGTGCGCAGACGCCCCCCCTCGGAGTCGCCATGCCCCTCCACCAAGTCCCCCAGCTGGAGCACGAGGTCACACCCCGCACGGTTCAGGCCCTGCACCGCCTCCTCCAGGCGTTCGAGGCTCGAACGGAAGCGGCAGGAGCCCCGGTCGGCGAGATCGCCGAACTGGATGTCCGCCAGCAGTCCGATGCGCGGGCTGCTGCTCATGGGGAGAGCCAGGTCGCCCCCGCGGGCAGGGACTGGTCCCGCCGGATGAAGAGGTCGAAGGGAGCCTCGCCGGGGAGGGGCACCTCGGCGCGGCGGTAGCCCTCCGCGAAGCGTGGGTCCTGCACGAGGCCGCGCTCCCAGGGGTTCACCTCGAGGCGCCCCTCGATGCGCACCCCGTTCCCGAGCAGGACCCACTCGGGCCGCTCGGCCAGGATCCATGCCGTGGCGCTGCGGTGGTGCCCCTTCACGCCGACCCCCTCGAGGTCGGGCTGGACTCCCAGCGCGTGCTCGTGGACGAGCCCCAGGAGGTCGAGCACCTCGAGCCGGGACTCCCAGCCCAGCGCGCCGATGGGCGAGGTCGCGAGGCGCGTGCCCTGCGGCGCCTCGGCACGCATCCAGCGCCCGATGCGCACCCAGCGCTGCTCGAAGTGCTCGTGGTCGAGGAACCGAGCCTCCGCTCGCCGAAGCGGCGGGAGCACCGGCAGCCAGACGGCCTGTAGGGCCGCCGCCATGGTCAACCCCGCGGCAGCGCTGACCGCCAGCCCCCGGGGCCTCTCCGCCAGGAACCACCCGGCCAGCAGCAGGCCCACGGGGTACGCCGGGATCAGGTAGCGAGACCAGGCCATGTGGTCCCCGCCGACGGCGAGGACATAGGCCAGGTGCAGCAGGAACCCCGCGGTCAGGGGCCGCAGGGCCCCCGGAGCGGCTGCGCGCAGGCCGGACAGCGCCAGCAGCGCGAGGGCCAGGGTCCCCAGGATCGGCAGGTCCTCCAGCAGGTAGCGCAGCCCGTAGGCCAGGTCCTCGGCGAGCGGCAGCTTCTTGGCGGACCAGGTGAGCGGGAGCCAGCGCCCGAACCAGAGCAAGCGGAAGCCGGTCCAGCCCGCCAGGGCCAGAAGCGGCAGGACTGCAGCCGCGCGCCAGCGTCTCACCAGTAGCGGAAGGACGAAGAGGGCGGCCTCCTGACGCAGGAGGCAGGCCAGGGCCAGAGGCCAACCCGCTCGCCAGTCTGGGCGGCCAGACTCGCAGGCGAGGAGGGCACGCGCGTGCAGCGCGAGGAGGAGAGCCTGCAGAGTCGTGCCCAGCCCTGCATTGGCATGGAAGGCCAGGGCCGGAGTGAGCGCCAGGATCCAGGCCGGACCCGCGGCGAGGAGCCCTCCCGTCCGCGGCGAGTTCCTGCGTCCCGCCCCCGCGGCCCAGGTCTCCCCCAAGATCCAGGCAGCGGCGGCAGACGCGAGCGCTCCGACCACGCGGCTCAGCGCCGTGGGCTCGAGCCCTGCGAGCTGGCCGAGGGCATGGAGCGCGACCCAGAGGGGAACGGTGAAGCCCTCCGCCTGCTCGCTCCCCACCCACGCGAACCCTCGCCCCTCGGTGAGGCTCTGCGCGAAGCGGTAGCAGATGAAGTCGTCGTCCACAGGACCGGCCCCCCAGAAGAGGGCCGCGTGGGCGAGCGCGGTCAGTGCGGCGAGCGCCGGAACGAGCCGCCTCACCCGCGCGCTCCCGCCGCAGGGGCATGAAGGACGAACGAGAGTCCCACCGCGGACAGGGTGGACGCGGCGCGGGACGGCATGCCGTACAGGTTCCACGAAGCGCGGCCTGAGTGGCAACTGCGGAGGCTCAGCGATCCCGGTGGGCGCGCTGGATTCAGGGAAGGCCGATCCCGATGCTGGGGGCGTGCGCGTCCTCCTGGCCTCCGCTCCCCACGCCGACACCTTCGGCTACTCGATGCCGCCTCCGGGGCTGCTGCGCCTTGGAGGCGCCCTCGAGCGGGCCGGGCACGAGGCCGTGCTCGAGGACCTCGCCTTCCGGCAGGCCTCGGGTGCTCTTCGCGGGGACGACGCCCTGTGCAGCGACGCGGCCGAGCTGCTCTTGGCCCACGGCCCCGTGGACCTGCTGGGACTCTCGGTGATGGGAGCCACGCTGCCTGCGGCCCTGCGGATCGCGGAGCACTACGCGGCTGCGCGGCCTGACACGCCGATCCTCATCGGGGGCCCAGGGACTACCGGGACCGACCGGCTGCTCCTCGAGCGCTTCCCTCAGGTCACGGCGGTCGTGCGCGGCGAGGGGGAGGTCACGCTGCTGCGCGTCCTCGACCGGCTGGGCGCCGGGCGCACACTCGCCGGAGTCGCCGGCGTGACCCATCGAGCGGGCATGGAGGTGCAGCGCGAGGAGGACCGCGAGGCCCTGCGGGACCTGAACGAGCTGCCCGCGCCCGCCTGGCACCTGGTCCCGCCGCTCAGCGCCTACAAGGCGGTCACGGGGGAGGCCGAGGGGCTCGTCCCCGTGGACTCCGGCCGGGGCTGCTCCTACGACTGTTCCTTCTGCACCATCGGCCGCTACTGGGGTCGCCGCTCGCGCCCCCTCCCGGCCGACCGGCTCGCCGCCGAGGTGCGCGAGGCGACCTCCCTGCCGGCGGCCCGCCACGCCTACCTGTGCCACGACCTCTTCGGCGCCGACCGACGCCACGCGCTGGCGTTCTGCGACGCGCTCTTGGCCGGCGGCGACCCGCCCCCCTGGGAGTGCCGGGCGCGCATCGACCACCTCGACGAAGAGCTCCTCGGACGCATGGCCGCGGCAGGGTGCTACCGCGTCCTGCTGGGCGTGGAGTCCGCCGACCCCGGGGTGAGGCGCGCCAACCAGAAGGGGATGCGGGAGGACCTGGACGCGCTCGCCGTGGTGGACGCCTGCGCGCGGGTTGGGATCACGCCGATCCTGTCGTTCATCGTGGGCCTCCCTGGCGAGGACGAGCCCGCCCTCGCGCGAACGCTCGACCTGGCCGCGGACGCCGCCCTGCGGGCCGGCGTGAACCTCTCCTTCCACCTAGTGAACCCCCAGCCGGGCTGCGGCCTCGGCGAGCGGTTCGAGGGCCGCACGCGGCGCGTGGAGGACCTGCCGCCGGACATGGCCTTCGGCGCGGGAGACACCGGCCCCGAGCGTGAGCTCATCGACGCCCACCCCGACCTGTTC
>JBDQFW010000294.1:0-3620 GCA_040265735.1 Planctomycetota bacterium
GTCCCCCCACCGGTGGATTCATTGCTGCCAGGAGAGTGCGAGCGCGGAGAGCTCGGCCGACAGGCCCGAGGTGACGTTGTTCAGGAAGGTCACGCGGATCTGGTAGTACTGAGCGCTGGAGATCTCGCCAACGGTGTCCTTCCAGGTCTCGCCGCCGAGGAACACGATGCCCTTGTTGGCCTGGTTCGAGCGGTGGTTGGGGAACTCGCCATCGCAGTACACGGACGGGTCGTCCCAGTAGTGGTCGCCGTAGATGTCCAGGCTCAGGGCGTTCTCCAGGGCCGGGTGGACGTCCGGCTCGGGCGGCGCGTCGCAGCCAGCCGGGAACACGAAGCTCGAGTCGACCGTGATGCTGGTGGCGCCCCGGAAGTCCAGGTCGATCATCGTGCCGGTGGGCTGGTCCTGTAGCGAGGGCTCCATGATCGGCTCGCTGAACACCGCGTTCTGGAACGGGAGACCCGTACCCGGGTCCGTGGCCGGGAACCACACCGAGCAGGAGCGGTTCGTACGGATCACGAAGTCCACGGCCCCGATGTAGAAGGTGTTGTCCCGCCCGTAGGTCGGGTTGCCCGGGTTGGGGTTGGAGTTCGGGTTGAACCCGCCGTTCGCGTTGGACTCCGTGTCCGGGTTGCGCTCGATCGTGTTGCCCTGGTTGTTGACCCCGCCGGTCGAGAAGGCCCGGAAGTAGGGACGGGACGAGGTGTTCGCCGCCAGGTTGATATCGAACGGGTTGGCCCCGATGGCCCCGTCGTCGGGGAAGCAGCGAATCTCCAGCAGGAGCGGCAGGCCGATGGTCGCGATGTGACCGGCGGGGTAATAGGGGTTCCCGGGCTGCTCGATGTTGAGCACCGTGTACTCCTGCACCGGCGGGTAGCCGCCCGAGCTGTTCCCGCCACGGTCGAGCACGGCGCTGTCGCGCCAGGTCCAGTAGATGCGCTCGTCCGGAGGCAGGTCCCGGTTCAGCGGGTAGGGCATCAGCTTGGTGCCGTTGGCCGCCGTGATCAGATCACCGGGGTTCACGATGTAGCCAAGGTAGCGCGGGTGCACCACCGCCGGCTGGTCGGTGATCTCGTTGAGGTAGTTGTTGGCGTACTGGACCCGCAGACCGGAGTTCTGGAACGCGGGGAACAGGGAGCCCGGGTCGATGTACTCGTCCGGCGCGAACTTGCAGTGCGCCAGGACCATCTCGAAGTTCTGGTAGTTGTCGTAGACCACCTGTCCCGCGGCCGGCGACCAGTAGAAGTGCTCGACGTCCAGGTTGTGGTTCGTCGTGTCGGTCATCGTGAAGCCGAAGTCCACGTACCGGTAGGTCGTCTGCATGCGCGACCCGAACTTCGAGAGCGGGGTCTGGACCCCGACCGGGAAGGGCGTCATGACCGAGGCCAGAGGCTGGGTCCGGTCGGCCATCCCGCGGAAGCGGGTGGTGGGACGCGGGCGAATTGCCTTCTTGGCCAGGTCGAAGAGGTGCTGGCCGGCCCACTCGGGCTTGAGCCCGTCGGTGGAGTCCCCCACCGGAGGCTCCTCGTCGGGGCTGTTGAAGCGGCTGACCCGACCGCCGTTGCGCACGGTGGCGTTGGTCGCGCCGATCTTCAGCTCCATGGAGGGCAGCCCCTGCAGGAGCGGGTTGCCCGCCAGGTCGGTGGGTCCGCCATCGCCGGAGGCGGGAGTGAGGAAGTAGGACTCCTCCACGCCGGCCACGTGGGCCATGGGCAGGTCGGGCACGAAGGTGAAGGCGCGCAGGTCCAGGGACTGGCCCACGGAGCCCACCACGAAGGCGCTCGAGGGCAGCGGCGGGTCGTTGAGCCCGGGAGCCGGCTGGCGCGTCAGAGTGAGCGAGTCGAAGGCCGTCAGGGACGCGGGGTCCATGGGCTCGCTGAACTGCAGACCGAGGGTCGATGCAGGGAAGAGGCCGGTGCCCGGGCTCTCGGGGAATCCGGTGGGCTGGGGGAACACCTGCACGAAGCAGGGCTCCTTGCCGAGGTCGGTCCCGGGGGTGTACGGGGAGCGGAACGAGATCGGTCCGATCGCGGACTGCAGCCAGGTGTTGGGGCCCGCGCCGCCAGGCTCGTCCCAGGCCTCGGGGTAGAGCAGCAGGCGCACCTGCAGGTTCTCGACCACACCGTTCTGAACGGGGGGCGGGAAGGAGATGACCTCCGCGAAGACCCCGCCCTCCTGGGTGATCACATCCCCGGGGCTCGGCGTCTGCGAGCAGAAGACGCTGTTGAAGACCATGCGCGGCAGGAGGAACTCCCCGGGCGCGCCGCCATCAAGGAGCTGGGGCGGATAGCCCACCGGGATCTGACCGGGGCTCGCACCCACCACGACGGGCGGGGTGTCGTCAGGCATGAAGCCGTTGAAGCTGTCGCCCGTGACCTGGGAGGAGCCGCCGGAGCGGAGGCCGCGGATGATGTCGCTCGTGGGCGAGCTGAAGTCCACGCTGCCGTTCGTGCCGGTGGAGAGGGTGTTGCCCACCAGGTTGCGGAGGACCACGTTCTGGCCGGTGATCGGCGAGGTCGCGGTGGGCAGCCGCAGCAGAACGTTGGACTGGTTCACGTCCACGCTGGCGGGAAGACCGACGCCGTTGACCGAGAGGGGCGGGTCCGTGGAGAAGGACTCGATCTCACTGACGGTGGTGTCGATCAGGATGCGCGAGGAGTAGAAGCTCCCGCCCGAGATGTTGCCGAAGTTCGGATCGGGGAAGATCCGGGCCTCGAAGGGCACGGTCGAGGGGACGCCGGTGAGCACGCGAACGCTCTCGTGCGAGATGGTGGCCGGGTCCAGGACATCGTCGAACTGGACCATCAGCGTCGCGTTGCGCGGCACGAACGAGTAGATCCCCGAGGCGCCCGGAGGCAGGTCGGTCAGGTACGAGGTGGTGCTCGTGGCCTGCTGCAGCAGGGCGTAGAACTGGTCGCGGCCCCCACCGCTCGACAGGTCGGTCACATCCCGCTGGATCACGAGCACCTGCTGGGAGGTGACCGGGTTCGTCTCGAGGATGAAGGTGCCGTCCGTGGTCAGGTCGCCCCCGATGAGGATGTCCCTGTTCATCGGGACCCGCGTGCCATCCTCATCCAGACCGAAGGTCTGCACGAGCCGCCCCCAGGCCAGCTGGGAGATGCGCATCTCGGGACGGTTGATCTCTCCCGTGCCCACGTCGGCGAAGAACCGGAGGCCGGAGCCGCTCGGATCGTTGTTCCAGGAACCCGGTGCCCAGCCACCGACCTGGGCCGGTTCGGAGGAGCAGGCGGCGAGTCCGGCGGCCAGCAGGGCGGCGCCAAGGACACGGGAGGGGGAGACGGGCTGCATCATCAGGCGACCGGCCGCGCAGGGCGCGGTCGGTAGAGGGGGGAGAAGGCGCACGAGGCGCTGGAACATTGTGTCGATGGCGGTCCCGGGGTCAAGGTAGACCCCCGCAGGAACAGCCCAGGAGGCGGGTTCGTCCCTAGTATTCCGGGCACCGCTCCGAGGTCTTGAAGGCACCTTGAAAGGCACCTCTGAAGACCCCGCGCGCTCCAAGACCGCCCTCGTCGGGGCAGGCCGGGGAGCGCCGGCCCGCTCCGGGGCGGGCTGGAGGGCGCGGGGTCGGGCTCGCACGGGAGGACCGAGGCAACTCTCGTTCC
>JBDQFW010000295.1:0-3619 GCA_040265735.1 Planctomycetota bacterium
GCCACACCTGGCCGTCGAGGAAGGGGCGCGTCACCAGCAGCGGGCTGCGCGCGTCGTCGTCCAGGGTCGCGAGGACCCGGGCATCCGGCAGCGGGCGCGACCGCACGAACTCCTGGATCGGAACCTCGGTCAGGAGCGGGCGATGGCGCTCGCTGTCGAAGAACGCGAGGACCGGGTCGGTGCCGTCGAACTCCAGCACCCTGAAGTAGCTCTCCCGCCGGGGGCTGCGCGTGCGCGCGATGGGCTCGGCGGGCAGCAGCCCCGAGCCGTCGGCACGGAACAGCCGGGCGCCCACGCCCTCGAGATCGCTCATCCCGTCCCCGCAGCTCATGACGAGCCCCGCGCCTGCGGCCACGCGAGCCTCGAGGTCCAGGCAGACGCCCTCCGGAAGGGGGGGCACTCCGGCCAGCCAGACGACGTCGCGGCCCTTGAGCTCCACCTCGCCGGCGGCGAGCGCGGAGGCAGTCACCTCCTCGACCTCGAAGTCGCTGGGCAGGCCGTCGGCCTCCGGCGCGCGCAGGGCTAGGACGAGGAACCCAGCCTCGTCGTCGAGCAGCCGCTCGGCGGGGCTCCCGTTGACGACCAGCACGCGGATGGGGTCGGGGACCACCAGGACGGACGCGCGCGTGTCGTCCGCGGCGAGGCCATCGCCGTCCACCGTGGCCACGAGGCTGTGGGGTCCGGCCTCGGTGAAGGTGTGGGGGAAGCGAGCCTCGGCGCGGCCCTCGGGGTCCAGGTCCACGCGCTGGCTCGGTAGCCGATTCCCGTCGATCTCGAGCGTGACCCGTGCCGCAACGCGCGGGCCGCTCGCCAGATGGCGCAGCTGCACCAGGATCTCCGTGGGCTCGCCGGCGCGCAGCGGGCCAGGCGGAAGGGAGATCCCCGAGACCGCGGTGTTGTCGGGGCGCAGTACGCCGCCCGTGGCATCCTCGAGGACGACGGTGACACCGAGAGCCTCGAAGGCATCGAGGGCGTCCAGGACTCCTTGCCGGGTGCCGCCCTCCTCGTCGAGGAACAGGTCGGCCTGCAGGTCGGAGAGCACGCGCACCTCCGCCCCGCTGGACTGCTCCTCCTCGCTGCCGCCCTCGCGCACGATGTCGAGCGCCTCGACCAGGGCCGCCGCCAGGTCCGCGCGCTCATCCGTGGGGGAGGTGAGCGTGGGCAGGACCAGCGCCGCCTTCTCCGGAGTGGGCCAGGAGACGAGGCGCGTCGTGGCGCCCATGAGGAGCACGTGGAGACGGTCGCCGGCGCTGCCGTCCAGCTTCTCCGCGAGCTCCACCGCGCGTGCTCGCAGGGTGGCAAATGTGGACTCGGCGCCCACCTGGAGGCCGGTGGAGGCCGATCCATCCAGCACCAGCACGACCTCGCGCCTCCGCTCGGTCAGCACCCCCAGCGCGCCGCCGCCGGACACGAACGGACGCGCCACCGCCAGGGCCAGCAGTGCCACGGCGCCCATGCGCAGCATGAGCAGCAGGAGATTCTCCAGCTGGACCCGGCGACGCGTGCGCTTGTGGGCGGCGAGCACGAACCGCATGGCAGCCCACGGCGTCGGCCGGTAGCGCTGACGGTTGAGCAGGTGGATCACCAGCGGCACGGCCGCTAAGGCCGCGCCGGCGGCCAGGGCAGGGTGCAGGAAGCCCTCGATCATCCCAGGCCCCCTCGCGCGCGCGCGCTGCGATGGGACAGGTAGGTGCGGATCACCTCATCCAGGGGCTGATCCGTGCGCACCTGGACGAGGTCCACGCTCAGCGCCGCCGCCGCCCGCATCAGCTCGCGATTGTGGGCCTCGATCTCCTCCAGATACGCCTCCCGCAGCTCACGCGGATCGAGCTTGCGCTGGCCCGTGGCCTCGAGACCCTCGAACCGCACCAGGTGGTCGAAGTCGAACTCGAGCTCCTGAGGGTCGAGCACCTGGAACAGGATCGGCTCATGTCCGCCGTGGAGCAGCCGCTTCACCCCGTCCATCACGACCTCGACGTCCTCGAAGAAGTCGCTGAAGATGGCCGTCAGGCCCCGCTGCTTCAGCCGCGGCGCCAGCTTCGCCAGGGCGCTCC
The DNA here is from genome assembly GCA_040265735.1 of Planctomycetota bacterium. GTDB lineage: Bacteria > Planctomycetota > UBA1135 > UBA1135. The sequence goes on from JBDQFW010000295.1 coordinate 2,055, forward strand.
CCGCGGCCGTAGGGCCCTTGGCCTCCGTTTGCTCCAGCGTCTTGAAGATCGAGAGCTTCTGGGGCGCACCGTTCCCGGGAGGCACCTTGGCGCGCCAGTCCTCGTCGAAGACGACCAGGCCTACCGTGTCCCGCTGGCTCAGCACCAGGTGCGCGAGGATCGCCGAGCACCAGCGCGCGTAGTCGAGCTTGCTCCAGTCCAGGGACGCGAAGCCCATCGACTCCGACGCATCGAGGAGCAGGTTGAGGGAGAGGCTGGTCTCCTCCACGTACTCCTTGACCACGAGCCTGTCCGACCGCGCGAACACGCGCCAGTCCAGGCGGCGCAGCTCGTCGCCGGGCGCGTACTGGCGGTGCTGGGCGAACTCGATCGAGCTGCCCTTGTGGGGCGAGCGGTGCTGGCCCGCCATCACACCCTCCACGACTCGCCGCGCGACGAGTTCGAGGTTCGATAGGCGGTCGAGGACCGCCGGGTCGATGACTCCCTGGGCCTGGGGCATGGACGACGGACCGGCCTAGAGGGAGCTCTTCCCGGTCACACCGGCTCCGACAGCGCCACCGATTCGCACCTCCTCCAGGAGGCGGTCGATGACCATGTCGGAGGTCATGCCCTCGGCCTGAGCCGTGAAGTTCGTCACGATGCGGTGGCGCAGGACCGGGTGGGCGACGGCCGCCACGTCCTCGGAGGCCACATGGCTCCGCCCGCGGAGGGCCGCGTGGGCCTTGGCTCCCAGGATCAGGTTCTGGCCGGCACGGGGCCCGGCGCCCCAGGTCACGAACTGCTCGATGAACGGCAGCGGCTCCCCAGAGCGCACCCGCGTTCCCCGCGCCAGGGCGAGGGCGAAGTCGAGCACCTCGTCGGCCACCGGCATCTCCCTGATGGCCTCCTGAAGCTGGATGAGCTCGGCCGCCTCGACCACGCGCTCCACCTCTTGGTGTGCATTGGCCGTGGTGCGGCGCAGGATCTCGCGCTCCTCCTCGAGGCTCGGGTAGCCCACCTGGACCATGAACATGAAGCGGTCCAGCTGCGCCTCGGGCAGGGGGTAGGTGCCCTCCTGCTCGATCGGGTTCTGGGTGGCCAGGACGAAGAAGGGCGCCGGGAGGGGGTGGGTCTCGCCCCCCGAGCTCACCTGCCGCTCGACCATGGCCTCCAGGAGGGCCGCCTGGGTCTTGGGCGGAGTCCGGTTGATCTCGTCCGCCAGGAGGACATTGCAGAAGATCGGCCCTTGGTTGAACCGGAACGAGCGGGCGCTGGTCTCCGGGTCGATGTGGAGGAGCTCGGTCCCCGTGATGTCCGAGGGCATCAGGTCCGGCGTGAACTGGATGCGGTTGAACGAGAGCTCCAGGGTCTTGGCCAGGCTCGAGATGAGCAGGGTCTTGGCCAGGCCGGGCACCCCCACGAGGAGGCAGTGCCCCCGGGTGAGGATGGCCATGAGGAGCTGCTCGACGACCTCGTCCTGTCCGACGATGACCTTGCCCAGCTCCTTGACCAGGCGGTCGTGGACCTCACGGAGGCGGCCGAGTGATGCATCCAGCATGTGGGGGGTTCCTTGGGGACTCCAGGGG
>JBDQFW010000296.1:0-3597 GCA_040265735.1 Planctomycetota bacterium
CCCGAGGCCTGAGCCTCGCCTGACCCCTCCCCGTCCCCATGCCCGAAGCCAGCACCACGAGCGCCGAAGCGCGCGAGCAGCTGATCCTCGAGCACGTCCCCCTGGTGAAGCACCTGGTGGGCCGGCTCGGGTTCGATGCTCCGGGGCTGGACCGGGACGACCTGTACGGCGTCGGGATGATCGGACTGATCGCCGCGGCCGACGCCTGGGACGACCAGCGCGGCGTGGCCTTCTCGACCTTTGCCTACACCCGCATCCGCGGTGCGATCCTCGACGAGCTGCGCAAGCTGGATGTGCTGCCGCGCGGCCGGCGCGAGCGCGTGCGGGACCTGGACAAGCTCGTGCAGCGTCTTGCGCACGAGCAGGGCGTCCCGCCGACGCCCGAGGAGATCGCCGCGGCCGCGGGGATCAGCCTCGACGACCTGGATGAGGCCCTGTGTGACGCGGCCTTCGCTCAGAGCACCTCCCTCGACGAGGGGGAGGAGGGCGGCCTCGGCGCGCTGCTGACCGACCCGCGGTCGAGCGACCCGGTCGGCAGCCTCGAGTGGCAGGAGCTCTGCACCCTCGTCACGGAGGAGATCATGAACCTCTCCGAGCAGGAGAAGACCGTGATCACCCTGCACTACGCGGAGGAGCTGATGGGACGCGACATCGCGACCGTCCTCGGCGTGACCGAGTCTCGCGTCAGTCAGATCCACACGCGTGCGCTCTACCGCCTGAACCGCGCCCTCGTGGCCCGCACCGGGCAGGAGGACCCCCGATGAGCTTCACCGCCAAGCCTGCCGCCCCCTCTTCGGCCACCCGCATCCTGAAGGGTGCCGGCGACCGCCTCGGCTCCCTCTCCCTGCGCGAGTTCGGGGGCCAGCCCGCCCGTCGCGAGGGCCTCGGCGCGAGCGCGCCGGCGGCTGCGAACACCCCGGCCGAGCCCTGTGAGCCCAGCGTCGAGCTGGTTCAGCTCGCGGGCCAGACGCGCGCCCTCCAGGTGCGCTGCTCCTGTGGCGAGGAGCTCACGATCGAACTCGAGTACGAAGGAGACCCTGCCTGATGAAGCTCCCCCAGACCTGCACTGCCGCCGCTCTTGCGGTCCTTCTGTCCGCCTGCACCATCAACGAGGGGGTCCAGTCCGTGGTCCAGGACCCTTTCGGCGAGGAGGTCGGCGCGCAGCCGGCCGAGATCGAGCAGGACGCCGCCGGGGGCTGGAGCGGCTGGGGTGACACCAGCGGCGCGACCCTGTACGCACACGACGGCAGCCCCGTGGGTACCGGCGGCGCGTGGGACGGAGCTCCCCAGGGCACCTCGACGGGCGCACCCGACCGCGGCCTCTCCGAGGACCCGGGCTCGCGCTTCCTCTTGCTCGACCGCTACCAGGAGGTGCTCGACGACCGCGACCACCTCGAGGTAGAGCTTGCGGGCGTGCAGGCCGAGCTCGACGAGGCCTGGGCTCGCATCGACCAGCTCGAGCAGCGCCTCAGCACCCTTGACACCGACTTCAGCGCCCAGGGTGACGAGCTCGCCCAGGCCCGCTCGCGCATCACGGACCTGGCCGACCGTCTGGTGACGGCGGAGATCCACCGGCTCGAAGCCGAGCGCCGCTGGTACGAGGCCGAGATCAGCGCTCGGGGCGTCACGCCCCTGACGCAGGCCCCTGCCGCGGGGACCGGCAAGTGATGAGTCGGCTGCTCGCCGGTGCGCTGGCGCTGTCCACGGCGATGGGGCTCGGCTCCTGCGTCGTGACCACGGCGACCGCGGATCAGGCGCCCCTGGCGCAGCCGCAGGTCGTAGTGGACTTCGACTCCTACAACCTGCGCCGCGTGGGCGTCGTGCCCGTTCTTGGACACGAGTACGGCGAGCAGACGAACGACGCGATCCAAGACGCCCTGCGCGCCGAGTTCGCGGCTCGCGGCCAGTTCGAGGTCGTCGTGCTCGACGCCGAGGACCTCGCGCGCCTGGAGCCCATGCGGGCCTGGAGCCGCGGCTGGTACCGCCCGCGCACGATCCTCGAGCTCTCGCGGAGGCACCGCCTCGACGGGCTCCTGATCGGAACCGTGACCGACCGCCAGGCGCACCCGCCCCAGCGGCTGGGTCTCACCCTCGACCTCGTGGCATCCCAGACGGGGCAGACGATCTGGGCCTCCAGCGTGAGCCTGGATGCGTCCGAGGAGCGGACCCGCCGCAGCATCCAGGACTGGGCCGAGCGCGCCGTGGGCGATGTGACCGAGTCCTCCTGGGAGACGCTGCTGCTGTCTCCCCGTCGCTTTGCCCGCTTCGCCGCGCGCGAGCTGGCGCGCACTCTCCCCTGAGGCCAGACGCAGGCGTTGCTCCCGTATCGAGGGAGCTGTCTTGACGACGGCCCTTGGGGTCGCTCGGGCTTGCGGATTGGGCCCTTGGCGGGGCTGAGAGCCCTCGTGTGGGGCCCGTCGCGTTGGCGTTCGGGCAGGGATGTCCTGGATGTGGCCGATCCGCGTCCAGTGCCCTAGCCTTGACAGAGGAGCCTCGCTCCTCACCAAGGTCATGCTCGTGCGCTTCTCGACCCTCGTCGGCCTCTCGATGGCCGTTCTCGCCCCCGCGGCTCGGGCCGACCTGAACTCCTGGGTGACCCAGGTGGGCTCGGGCACTCCGGCGGCGTTCACAATGCTCAACATCACCCAGCCCGACAGCGCGGACATCGGGGTGATCAACGGGACGGGGACCGCGACCTACGAGTTCGTGGTCAACGGGACCGACGCCGGCCTCAGCAGCGCCCTGATGGGCATCAAGTACTCGGGCCAGGGGGACAACTGCGCCATCAAGCTCGAGCAGTACGCGGACACGGGGCGCTACGGCCTGACCCTGGGCGGCGTCGCGGACTACTCGGGACCCTTCGCAACCTACTCCGCGGACATCGTCGTGACCTTCGTCGTGGACCATGCCGCGAACCAGACCGAGCTCTTCGAGGATGGCAACTCGATCCATGTCTTCCCCTATGCCCCGCACCTCACCGGCCTCGTGGGCCTCGGGCAGTGGTTCGACGCATCGACTGCGGCCAACCACGTGGACCTCCTGACGGGCACGATCCTGGGCGTTGCGGTCTACGACACCGCCCTCCCCGACAGCGAGATCGAGCTGCACGCGAACGCCTTCCACGGCACGAGCAGCGTCGGGGCCTCCTTTTGTGGTCCCGCCGTCGCCAACTCGACCGGAGCGCCGGCGACGATCGTCGCGAGCGGCAGCGCGAACGTGGTGGACAACTTCCTCACCCTCGAGGTTGCGGGGCTGCCGACCAACGTGTTCGGGATGTGCTTCGCGGGCCTGTCCCAGGGCAACACCCCTGGCCTCGGTGGCGGTCAGGGCACCCTCTGCATCACCCCGCCGGTCGCCATGATGAACACGCAGGTGATGAACTCGGGCAGCTCGGGTTCGTTCCAGGTGCCCTTCGACATGACCAGCGTGGCCGTTCCCGGCTGGGGGCTGCCGGGACCGGGGCAGACCTGGTACTTCCAGGCCTGGTACCGCGACCAGAACCCGCAGCACACCACCAACCTCACGGACGGGTACTTCGTCCTCTTCCAGTGACTTCAGGTCCCTGCATGCGCTTCAAGACCCTCTCCCTGCTTGCTC
>JBDQFW010000297.1:0-3591 GCA_040265735.1 Planctomycetota bacterium
GTCCATGACCCTCGGTTCATCGGCTGCCGGCAGGGCGGACCTTGAGCGCCCCCGCCGAGTCCCTCAGCGCTTGCTCTGGGCGCCCGAGAGGAGCGAGCGGTAGTGGTGGTGCGCGCGCTCGTTCTCGCCTGCGGCCACGAGGGCGTCTGCCAGGCGCAGGCGCAGCTCACGGTCGTCGGGGTTCGCGGCGACGGTCTCCTCGAGCAGGGCGATGGCCTCCTCCGGAGACCCGGAGCGGACCAGGGCCATGGCGAGGCGGCCGGCCAGCTCGCCCGTGAGGGGCGTCCCGGTGGCGCGCCGCTGCAGCATCCACTGGAGGCGGTGCGCGTCGCTGGAGGAGGGGCTCTCAGCGCCGAGGTAGGCATCGAGGAAGCCGCCGAGCAGCCGGGGGCCGTCGAGGCCGCGATCCAGGAGGCGGCCGAAGAGCAGCAGGGCCTCGTCGCCCTCACCGGACCAGGTCAGGGCCTCGCCAAGGGTGATGGAGATCTCGGCGTTGGCCGGGTCGGTGGTGTGCAGCTCGCGCAGGATGCGGACCGCCGAGGCGAACTCGCCCTGCCAGGTCAGCAGGTTGGCGAGGTCCATCTGCAGGCCGATGTCCGCGGGCTCCTCGCGCAGCAGGGAGCGCACGAGCAGCTCCGCCTTCTCGAAGTCCTGGCGGGCGCTGTGGATCGCCACCAGCTGGCGCAGGGTCTGGCCGTCCTGGGGGAGGACGGAGTACTGGCGCAGGGCCTCATCCGCCAGGCCGAGCTGGAGCAGGATGCCGGCGTACTCGCGACGCACGTCGAGGGCCTCGGGCCGGGCCGCGACGATGCGGCGGAAGGCATCCATGGCGCCGTAGGTGTCCCCGCTGCGCATCAGGTTGCGGGCGGCGAGGACCTCGAACTCCTCGAAGGCGCGGGTGTTGCCCAGGGCGTCCAGGCTGGCGAGCCAGCGCTGGGCCAGGTCGGCGCTCTCGTCGTAGCGTCCCGCCTCGGTCAGGGCCGCGACCAGGGCCATGCCCATGTCAGGATCCTCGGGGCGGTAGGAGGTCAGCAGGCGGCAGACGCGCACCAGCTCGTCGTGGCGGCCGCGCTGCTCGAGGGCCTCCTTGAGGAGGATCAGGCGCTGCTCCTCCGGGCGATCGCTGCTCAGGGTCTCGACCAGGATGCGGTCCAGGTCGGTGCCCGCGAGGGAGGCCGGATCGAGGGAGCCGTTCTCCATGGAGCGCACCAGGAGCAGGTCGTCGTCGTGGACCTGCTGGAAGATGCCCACCGCGACCGGGGCCAGGGCCAGCACCGCGAAGGTGGCGGCGGCCATGGGGCGCACGAGGGGACGGTGGTTCTCCTGGTGCTCCACCACGAGGTCGCGCCGGGCGCTGGGCTCGTCCTCGAGCTCGAGCAGCGACTGGAGCATGCTGCGCCCCTGGGCCTCGAAGTTGTCGAACTCGAGCACGAACTCGCGCACCCGGTGGGGGGGGCCGGTGATGTCGCGGACCTCGCGGACCAGGACCCAGGCGAAGAAGCTGCCCAGGGGACCGTGGACCTCGGCGCGCACGCGGGTCCCCTCAGGAAGGTCCGAGGCCAGGATGCAGCGCATGGCCTTGATCGAGAGGTCACGGGTGCTGCAGAAGACGTCCCCGTCGGGTCCCTCGAGGCGCACGGGCAGCTTGAAGGCGGCGCGGCCGACCTCGCGGTGCGAGAAGAGGCCCGAGGACCGGGTCTTGCTGCGGCCGCGGTCGAAGACCGAGTACCAGGGAGCGACGGCGAAGCGCTGGGTCAGTCGAGCCGCGGCGTCGATGGCCTCCGGGGCGGGATCGTCGAACTCCACGCCGTACCGGTAGAGCGCCGGACCGCCGCCGACGCCACCCTCGCGGTGGGCGGCGTAGCGGATCACGCCACTGGCCTCCAGGCGATCGCCGCTGGCCAGGACGGTGAGCTCACCGCCCTCGTTCACGGGCAGGCTCTGGTAGGCCACGAAGCCCAGGCCCAGCTCGTTGAGGTCGGTCGTGACTCCCATGCCCTCGAGGACGCGGCCCTCGCGGTCGGTGAAGGAGTACCGGACCGGCATGTTCAGGCGGTGGCGGTACGAGTCGCGCTTGCTGGAGGGCGTCATCGCCGACCGCAGGTAGGCCACGGCGTAGCGTGCGTGGTGCAGCACCAGGAAGGTGGCGATCCCAAGGCCCAGCAGGTCCAGCTGGGGGTCGAAGAGCAGGTGGCGCGCCCAGCCGTAGAGGAGGGAGAACTGGCAGAGGGCCAGGAGGACGATCTGGGGCAGGACGTGGGGCAGGATCGAGCCCTGCCGGCCGCCGCGCTTCTTCGTGACGACGAACTTGGACTTCTTGCGGTAGATCAGCGCCCGCATGGAGGCCCGGACCTGGGTCCAGAAGTTCGCCATGTTGAAGAACTCGACCAGGTCGTAGTTCATGTACCCGCGGTAGATCATCCGCAGGGTGACCATCATCATCCCGATGTAGGCGATGAACACGCCGGCCAGGGTCGGGGTGAACTCCCGCACCGGGGAGACGCCCGTCAGCAGCATCAGGATCGGCGTCAGGTAGATCGCCAGTCGCGGGAAGCCGCTCGCCCAGTGGATGATGGAGGCGAAGTAGGTGAGCCTCTGGCGCAGGTCGAGCCCCTTCATGGTGAGGGGGTTGTCGTAGGCCAGGATGCTCAGGTTGCCCTCGGCCCAGCGCAGGCGCTGGCTGTGGAAGGTCGTCACATCGTTCGCACCCTGGCCCGCGATCAGGCGGTCCGGGACGAACATCGACTTCCAGCCCTTGGCGGACATGCGGATGCCGGTGTGCATGTCCTCCGTGATCGTCTCCGTGGCGATGTAGCCGACCTGGCGCAGGGCCTCGCGCCGGAAGAGGGCGGCCGAGCCGGCGAAGATGACCGAGTTGGTGGCGGTCCGGCCGGGCTGGATGACCTTGTAGAACAGCTCGCCCTCGTCCCAGAAGCGGCCCTTCTCGTAGTTGACGCGCCCCTGGAAGGTGTCGAAGTTCGAGAAGGCATGCGGGGACTGGACGATCCCGAGCTCCGGGTCGCGGAAGTGCCCGATCATCTTGGAGATGAAGTTGGGCTCCGGGACGTGGTCGGCGTCGAGGATCGCGATGAACTCGCCGTCCGTCTGGTCGAGGGCGTGGTTGAGGTTGCCTGCCTTGGCGTGCAGGTTGTTGTCCCGCGTGATGTAGTGGACCCCGAGCTCCTCGCACAGCTGGCGGACCTCGTCCCTCCGGCCGTCGTCCAGGAGGAAGGTCCGGTGGGGGTAGTCCATGGCCAGGCAGGCCTGGAGCGTCCCGCGCAGGATCGCCACGTCCTCGTTGTAGGTCGGGACGAACACATCGACCGTCACATCCTCGAGGGGGGGCTGCTCCGGGATCTCGCTGGTGTCCCACACCTGCATGAAGAACAGCAGGAGGGACATGCCGCCCCAGAGCTCGGCCGCATAGAGCAGCCAGGAGGCGACCCCGGCGTACCAGCCCTCGTGGTTGAGCGTGTACATGCCCCGGTAGACGAGGTAGCCCACGGTCCCGAGGCCGCAGGCGGCCATAAGGGCTTGTCTAGATCGTTGGGACACGGAGAGGCGGGGGGGAGGGGAGGTGGAGGTATCGGC
>JBDQFW010000298.1:0-3591 GCA_040265735.1 Planctomycetota bacterium
TGGCTGCTCCTGCTGGCCGGGCTCGCGCTCGTGCTGCCCCACGGCGCGCCCGATCGGGATGGGCGCCCTCTCGGCCGCCGCCTCCTGGGCCCCTTCGGATCCCTGGCCGCAGCCTGGGAGTGGGTGGCCTTCGATGCCGCCGTTCACGAGGGGCAGGACGAGGTTGCCTGGCTCGCGGCTCGGCGCGCCCTCTCCTGGGATCCGCTCCCGCCCGCGGGCTGGATCCGCCTGGCCGAGCACCTGTGGTTCCTGCGCGGGTCGGCCGAGCGGGTGCCGGACCCCGCTGACCGAACGCGCTGGTTCGTGGCCGGCCTGGAGGTCCTGCAGGAGGGGGTCGAGTCCTCGGCGGACCCGGCCCAGGTAGCCCTGGTCCGGGCCCGGATGCTCGGCCTCTATCTGGCTCCGCTCGTGGCCGACGGAGCCGTCGCCTGGCCGGGAGGCCTCGAGGCGGTCGCCGGCGCGGCCCGTGAGGCCATGGCGCAGGCGGTAGAGCTGGGTGCCGACCCGACCCTGCCCGAGGGGCTCGAGGACCCCCTGGAGGCCTTCGAGCGCGAGCATGCCGAGGGCCACGGGCACGACCACGATCACTGAGCTGCCCGGGGCCCCGGCCCCCGTAGCGCCGGGACTCCCTGCCGGCGGCTATCCTCATCCGCGCCGATGCTGGGCATCCTCCTCGAAGAATCCGTCCTCATGGGACCGTTCCGGTCCCTGGGCTACTGGGCGCCGTTCCTGTTCCTGCTCGGGGCCGGGGCGGGGCTGCCGGTGCCGGAGGAGGTGACCATGACGGGCTCTGGGTACCTGGTCTTCGCCGGGAAGGTCGACTTCTTCGCCGTCACCCTGACCTGCTGGCTGGCCACCCTGATGGGCGACTCGATCCCCTACCTGGTGGGTCGCCTGTTCGGACGGCGGGCCCTGTCTATCGAGTGGGTCGCGCGGCTCCTCCACGAGGAACGCATGGCCGGCCTCGAGGAGCGCATGCAGCGGCACGGGGCCTGGGCGATCTTCACCATCCGATTCCTGCCCGGACTGCGCCTGCCGGGGTTCTTCACGGCGGGCACCCTGAAGATGCCCTACCGGCGCTTCATGGGCGTGGACGCCCTCGCGGCCTGCCTCATGGTTCCTCTTTATGTCTTCCTGGGGAAGGCTTTCGGGACCAGCATCCGCACCCTCGAAGAGACGGTCGCGGACTACACCGAGTGGCTGGGCTTCGCCCTGCTGGTCGCCCTGGCCAGCTTCGCGGTCAAGAGCTGGATCGGGCGCCAGGACCGCCGAGCCCAGGCCGCCAAAAGGGCGGATGGGGCCGATGATGGGCCCAAAACGGGTCGATAGACCCCTCTGGAGGGCCTTCGGGGGCCCCTCCGGGTTGACCGCTCCGGCGGCATCCCTAGAATCTTTGCCCTCGAAACGGAGTTTCCTCCGTTCCCACGCCCCCTGGGGCCTCTTCCTGGCCCCTCCCTGATCCCCACCCAACCATGGACTTCCTCCCGATTGCCGGCGGAGCCGCTGTGCTCGCCCTCGTCTTCGCCTTCGTCAAGTACGGCTCGATCATGAAGCGTGATGCGGGCGACGCGAAGATGCAGGAGATCTCCAAGCAGATCCAAGACGGCGCCGCCGCCTTCCTGAAGGCCGAATACAAGTGGCTGGCCGTCTTCGTGCTGATCGTCGGCGCGGCGATCTTCATGTCGGACGCTGAGCAGGGCCTGGGCCAGAAGACGGCCATCGCCTTCGTTGCGGGCGCCGCTGCCTCGGCCGTCGCCGGCTACTTCGGCATGCACACCGCCACCCGCTCGGCGGTCCGCACCACCCAGGCGGCCCGCACGGGCCTCTCGGAGGGCCTGGATGTGTCCTTCAGCTCGGGCGTTGTGATGGGGATGAGCGTGGTGGGCCTCGCCCTCCTTGGCCTGGTCGCCTTCACCTACCTCTACGCCCCCGAGTTCGACGCCAAGAGCCTCGAGTACGTCCTCGGCTTCAGCTTCGGCGCCTCCTCGATCGCCCTGTTCGCCCGCGTGGGCGGCGGCATCTTCACCAAGGCCGCCGATGTGGGTGCCGACCTGGTCGGCAAGGTCGAGGCCGGCATCCCCGAGGACGACCCCCGCAACCCCGGCACCATCGCCGACAACGTGGGTGACAACGTGGGCGACGTGGCCGGCATGGGCGCCGACCTCTTCGAGTCCTATGTGGGCTCGATCATCGCGGCCATGACCCTCGCGGCGATCACCTTCGCAGACGACCCCAACATGAAGGGCCTCGCGGTGCTGCCCCTGGCCATCGCCGCCGTCGGCATCGTGGCCTCCGTGATCGGCACCTTCTTCGTCAAGGCCGCCGACGAGCACCAGATCCACTCCGCCCTGTTCCGCGGCCTGATCATCGCCTCGGTCGCCACCATCGGCGCGGCCTACTGGCTGATCAACACCATCGCCTTCCCTGAGGGCGTGGTCCCGATGAACCTGCTGATCTCGATCGTGGCCGGCGTCCTCGTTGGCGTGATCATCGGCAAGATCACCGAGTACTACACCTCCACGGAGACGAGCCCGGTCCGCACCATCGCGAACAAGTCCGAGACCGGCGCTGCGACCAACATCATCGCGGGCCTCGCCGTCGGCATGCGCTCGGTGGCCCTCTCCGTGCTGCTGATCTGCGTCGCGATCTTCGTGGCCAACTGGGCCGGAACGCCCGCCGAAGGCGGGATCGGCTACGGCGTCTACTGCGTCGCCCTGGCAGCGGTCGGCATGCTCTCCACCCTCGGCATCTCGCTTGGCGTGGACGCCTACGGGCCGGTGGCCGACAACGCCGGCGGCCTGGCCGAGATGGCCGAGCTGCCTCCGGAGGTGCGCGAGCGCACCGACGCCCTCGACGCGGTCGGCAACACCACCGCAGCCATCGGTAAGGGCTTCGCGATCGGCTCGGCGGCCCTCACCGCCCTGGCCCTCTTCGCCGCCTTCCAGCTGCGCGCGGACGACCTGCTGATGAAGGCCGGCCAGAGCGCCCTGGACTTCTCCCTGACCAACACCGAGGTCCTGATCGGGCTGCTGCTGGGCGGCATCCTGCCGTTCCTCTTCGCCGCTCTCACCATGGAGGCCGTCGGCAACGCCGCCCAGGCCATGGTCGAGGAGGTGCGCCGTCAGTTCCGCGAGATCCCCGGCATCATGGAGGGCACCGGCAAGCCGGACGCCGCCCGCTGCGTCGCGATCTCGACCGAGGGCTCGCTCAAGCAGATGGTCGTCCCCGGCCTGATCGCCGTGGCCGCCCCCATCGTGGTCGGCCTCTGGAGCATCGCCGCCCTCGGCGGCCTGCTCGCCGGCGCGCTCGTCGCGGGCATCATGATGGCGATCTTCATGTCGAACTCGGGCGGCGCCTGGGACAACGCCAAGAAGTACATCGAGGGCGGCGCCCACGGTGGCAAGGGCTCGGACCCCCACAAGGCCGCGGTGGTCGGCGACACGGTCGGCGACCCCTTCAAGGACACCTCGGGCCCGGCCCTGAACATCCTGGTCAAGCTCATGACCGTGGTGGGTCTGGTCTTCCTGCCCTGGTTCGTGTGATCCAAGCGGGATGACCGGCCGGGAACCCCGGCCCCTCCCCCACGAAGAG
>JBDQFW010000299.1:0-3214 GCA_040265735.1 Planctomycetota bacterium
ATGTAAGTGGGGCAAATAGCCACATGTGCTGGACGGTAAACGTGCCGAAGTACACAATCCCAAGCCACGCATGCCGTGGCCAGGCGCCTGTCCCAGACTTGGCGTAGAAGGTATTAGGCATCAGGTAGCCGAAGTAGTTCAGTCGCCACGTGTACAGCAGCATGGTGGTTATGGTGACAGTGGCGAGCAATTGTCGGGCCTTCCTCCTCGGCACAGACAAGCGGACTCCGTATAGAACGGATGCCATGGCGAGTAGTAGTCCCTCGGGTCGAATGAGTACAAGTGCAGTGAGGGTCAGTCCCCAAGGGACCGTTCGCAAGTTAGCGATGGGTGCTAGGACTGACACCGTTGCCAGGAATATGAATGTGGAGGTTTCCATTCCTGTGGCGCTGTACCAAGCATGTGGAATGCTTACGGCGAGAGCGATTCCCGTCCAATTGCACGAGAACGCCAACTCGTCACGATTGACCACGCAATCGGCAAGGGAACATATAGTGCCCCGAACTCGCGCCGCAAACCAAAAAAAAACCGCTACCGTCGCTGCGTGGCTTGCGACGCCTATTACTTTCGCCGTTAAGTCAATCGATTCTATCGTGGGCCCTGCAACGCTAAGTAAGAGCATCCAAAGGGTCGTGGTGTAGCCCTCGACTGGTGCTCCAGTCCTATTCCACATTCCAATTGGGTAGCCCTCGGCTAGCCTCAGCGCGTAACGGTAGGTGATTTGGGCGTCCTCCAGCGTAGTATGTCTAAACAGTAGACCGAGGAGGCTGGCGATGAGTATAAAGGTGGTCTGGGTAATCCGCGTAGGCATTGGTAAGTGGCCCTTCGTGGTTTGGTGCGGGAAATTGTGTGCTATGTAGCTTTATTATTAAGCTGCACCGATGCAGCCTACCTTCAAGAGGTTGCACCTAGCAAGGAGAACGCACCGTAACTCAAGGTGCTTCGGCAGTCCCCGCTATGGCGGCAGTTTCATCGATTGCAGTCCCGTGGTCTCGTTCCTGCCTGGGGTCGGCCACGACGGCTCGCGCAACAACCTGCTGGGGCCCGAGGCTCCGGAGGAGCTGGTGCAGCGGTTCTCGAGCGAGCTGCAGGTCTCGAAGGACACGCCGCCGGCGTTCCTGGTCCACACGGCTGACGACTGGGTCCGTCCCGTCAACTCCCTGCGCTACGCGAGCGCCCTGCAGGAGGCGGGCGTGCGGGCCGAGCTGCACCTCTTCCACGAGGGGGGGCATGGCTATGGGATGCGGCGCCCGGACCTGCCCGTGGGGCAGTGGCCGGAGCTGCTCACGGCCTGGATGCGGAGCGCCGGGTTCCTCGGGACCCGCTGAGGCCGCGCCGCGCTAGCGCGGGGGCCACGGCACACGCGTCTCGTTGCCCGTGGGCTGGACCGTGACCGAGCCGTTCTCGTCATGGGCCCCCGCCCCGTGGGGGCGCCGGACGGTGATCGACTCCAGGGGCTCGGCGGTGAGGAAGGTCTGCCGGCTGAGGTCCCGGGAGGTCCACTCGGCGAACACCCGCCGGCCGCCGGCTCGCCCCTCAATGTGGGGGCGGCTCTCCGAGTCGAGCTCGACCTCGGACTCGAGGATCACGGCGTGCGCGTGCAGGACACGGTCCACGATGGGCGCTCCCAGGTCGTAGGGCTCTCCATGCCGCAGAACGAACTCCCAGGTCGCGATCGTGCCCACGCCCCGGACCTCTAGGGCCACCCGCGTCGGGCCGCAGAGGAGTCCCTCCACTTCGTGCACACCGGCGCGACTGAGGGAGTGCCGCTGTGAACTGCGCCTGGCCTCCTCACCCTCCAGATCGGGGCGGGTCACCACGAGGGTGAAGTGCTGGAGGGACTCTGCGGGCAGGCGACTCGTGTCCAACAGAACGGAGCCGGTGCGATAGACCTTCAGCGTCGCATCTTGGGTCCCACTCGGGACCGTGGCGATGCTGCCCGGGCCCCCGAGATCCAACCAGGTCTCCGATTCGATGCGAATCCATACCTCGCCCGCCGGGTAGTCGCCCAGCACCCGGAAGCTCCCATCCGCATTGCTGCGCAGCCGCGTGGTGACGCTGCGCCAGCTGACCTCGCGATCGTCGTTGAGGCGCAGCTCGACCTCCAAGTCGACGGGCACGCCTTCGCCGCTCGTGTCCACGACGGTGCCGGCCACCACAACGGTCGGGTCCGCGAGGTAGAGGGCCCCCAGATCAACGACTTCCTGGCCGGGCTGGATCTCGAGGACTCCTTGCCAAGCGTGCCCAGGGGCATTGACCGCCTCGATGCGCTGCAGCGAGCGGAACACGCGACCGGGTGGATTCTTCAGCCAGGGGGCGTAGACCCGGAAGAGCTCGCCCTCCTGCACATCGAGGGTGGCCACCACGACGGGACCCTTGGGCGACCAGATGGTCTCACTTGCGCCCGACTGCGGAGGCGTGAGGGCCACGATGCGCAGGGGCCCGCCTTCCAGGCCGAAGGCGCGGCCCGTGAGGTGCACGCCCGTCGGGAGCTCTTCGAGAACGAGGTCCACTTCGATGACCTCACCCTGCGCGCGGGGTCCGCTCAGGCTCACCTGCGCGAGCGGACCGAGGCTCCAGGGCGCGCGCAGGTAGGCCTTGAACTCAAGGCCGAGACCAATGCCGTCGAACCGCACCCCATTCTCGAGCGAACCGGGGGAGACCTCAGCCCCAAGGGAGGCGACCAGCGTGCGGGGCCTTCGCTGAGGGACGAGGTCGAGGGTCAGATCAGGGAGCAGCGGTCCTTTGGGAGAGCGGACCGTGACCACCACAGCGCCCGTGGAGGGGCGCACCAGGGTGACGCGCACCGGCGGAGCGGCGACCTCGTGATCCACATCCGCGAAGCTCCTGGCGGCAGCCTCCTCGGACAGCATCCCCGCGAGGGCGAGTCGCGGGGTCGCGCTGCCCGCGGCGAGGTCCTCGAGCAGCTCCTCGGGTAGGTCGGTCCCGGGGTGGGGGATGAACGCCTCCCCCTCACTGTCGGTCTTGATGCCCTGACCGGCCGTGTACACGACGCGCTTGCGCAGGCGCCCCGCCACGAAGGTGGTCAAGACCGTCGCGCCCGGCACCGGCCTCCCGTCGTCCTCGACCACGCGCACCAGCCACCCGACCCGGTCGTGCCCCGGCGCCCAGCCACCGCCGGGTGCGGGGGGCGGCGCCCGGTCACGACGCCCCCCCCGCGCGGCGGGGCGCGGTGGGGCGCGCGGCCGCGCGC
>JBDQFW010000299.1:3224-3576 GCA_040265735.1 Planctomycetota bacterium
AGGATCGAGGCGCGCTGTAGGGTCATGACGGACCCCAGGATCCCATGGGCCGTGGAGGGGTTCCAGTCCTGTGGCCCGGACCGCTGCGATGAGGAGACCCGGCGGAGCGATGTCGTGAGTCGAGCAGCAACTGTCCGAAGGGACCCGGCTGCTGGGCAGCCACCCGCCGCTGCTCGAGAAGCGCTGAGCGGGACCCCGCCGTCCCTCCGCGGGGCGCTCAGGTCCTTGCGCAGCGAGGCAGTATGGTGGGCCCATGCGCTGGCTCGGCATCGCAGCTGCTCTGACGGGGCTCCTCGCCTCCTGCACCCTCCTCACGCAGCGGCCTCAGGACCCGGAGCTCGTGCTCCTCGAG
>JBDQFW010000300.1:0-3548 GCA_040265735.1 Planctomycetota bacterium
CCGCTTGCCAGGGAGCGCAATCCCCTCCACGGGGTTCGAACCCTCGGGCTCCCCATCCAGCACGCCCGCCCCGAACTCGTCGGAGGAGCGAGACGCGCCTGCGCCCGAGTTGCCCCCAGGGCCCGCTTCGCAATCCCTCTGGGGCACCGCGTCGACCGTTGCGGCCGGCCCAGTGTCGATCGCCCCAGCTTCGATCGCGGGGGTCTCTGCCGCCGGGGTCTCTGCCGCCGGAGACTCAGCCGCTAGAGACACCGCCGCCGGAGACTCTGCTGCCGGAGACTCTGCCGCCGGATCGCCTTCGCTCAGCGGAGCGGGGGAGATCAGGGCTTCGTGGAGGATCAGCCACTCGTCCTTGGCGGGTGCCCGCTCAGGCTCGGTGGCTGGTTTGGCGGTGAGCTCGGCGACGGGCTCTTGCAGCACGGCAGTTGAGGCTTCGCGGGAGGGCCCGCCGGCGCCCTGGGGCTCTGCGCAGATGGAGCTCGCAGGGGCGGCCTCGGCCAGCCCCGGGGCGTCCCCGTTGGCGTAGCTCTTGGCCTCACGCTCCGGCGTAGACGGCGCCTGTCCCTTCAGGGGGCTCGCGAGCGCTTCCTGGCCCCCACCCTGATCGCCTTGCGCCGCCTGCTTGGGGAGTGCGGGCTCGGGCTCGGCCGCGTCGAAGGCGCTGCGTCCCCGCCGGCGCAGGGTGGCGTCGGCGTGGGCCAGGTCGTCGGCCTTGTCGCGCAGATCCTCGTCCTGCGGCCCTCCGGGCGCGCCCTTGGCGAGGACCTCCTCGGCCAGAGCCGCGTAGTCCTGGGCGCCGCGGGACTCGGGCGCGTAGTCGAAGATCGTCTTGCCGTGGCTGGGTGATTCGGCGAGGCGGACGTTCGCCGCGATCGTCGTCTGGAAGGTCTGCTCGGGGAAGAAGCGCCGCAGCTCGCCGAGGACCTCTCGAGCCAGGCGCAGCCGCGAGTCGTAGAGGGCTGCCAGGACGCCCGTCAGCTCGAGCTCCGGGTTCAGGCGCTGCTTGACCAGCTCGATGACGCCCAGGAGCTTCGAGAGGCCCTGCAGGGCGAAGAACTCGGTCTGGGCCACGACGAGGACCTCGCTCGCGGCACAGAGGCCGTTGATGGAGAGCAGGCCCAGGCTGGGCGGGCAGTCGAAGAGCAGGAAGTCCACGGCCCGCCCCTCGCCGGCCTCCTCACGGACCCAGCGCTCCAGCGCGTCGCGCATCAGCGTCTCGCGTCCGAAGGTGCTCGCCAGCTCGAGCTCTGCACCGGAGAGGTCGATGTGGCTCGGGAGCAGTAGCAGGCCCGGAGTCGCGGTCTCCCGTACGGCCATCCCCACCCGTGTGCCCGAGCACAGGACCCCGTAGCTCGAGGGCTCCTCGGGCGTCGTCTCGACACCGAGGTACATGGAGAGGTTCGCCTGCGGATCGAGGTCCACCACCAGCACCCGCTTCCCCGCGCGCGCCAGGGCGGCTCCGAGGTTGGCGGCCGTGGTGGTCTTTCCCACCCCGCCCTTCTGGTTGATGATCGCGATCCGCCGCATGGAGCCAGTCTACTCGGTGCCCGCGCCGGCCGGGGGGGCGGCCGCGAGCATGGCCAGCAGGGGGCAGTCGGCCGAGACGGGCCCTTCGGACAGGAACGGCTCCCCGTACTCCGCGCCGATCGACTCGCCGTGGTAGCGGTTCTTCGTGATGACGCGCTGCTCCACGTCCGCACCGAATAGGAAGTGGCGGCCGGTGTCGCTGGCGTCCTCGGGGGAGAGCTGGCTCGCGTAGGCCTGGATCGCGCGCAGCTTCCTCGAGAAGACCGCGCTGACATCCACCACGAGGCTGGGTTCGAAGGCCGTGTGCGAGAGGAAGCGGTACAGCCGTGCGGGTCGCCGGGCCGGAGGGCCTCCAGTCAGCTCCGCTAGGCGCCGCAGCCCGGCCAGATACCAGGCCTCCTGGGCGATGCGGGCCGCCGCGCAGTGGTCAGGGTGCGGGTCCACGGAGTGGTGTGCCAGCACCACCCGCGGCGTGTGGGCGCGCAGCAGGGCGGCCACGCGCTCGCGCGCCTCCACCGTGGCCTCCAGTCGGCCGTCGGGCAGGCCGAGGTTGAGCCGCAGGCGCAGGCCGAGGAGCTCACTCGCGCGCTGGGCCTCCTCCGCGCGGTCCTCAAGGGTGCCGCGGGTCCCCATCTCGCCCCGGGTGAGATCCAGGATGCCGACCCGATACCCGCCCTCCACGAGGCGCGCAATCGTGCCGCCCGCGGAGATCTCGGCGTCGTCGGGGTGGGCCGCGATGGCCAGGACATCGAGGGGGATGCGCTCTTCACTCATGGGGGGCCTCTCGTGCGGGGGGCTCATCGGACTCCGCCGCGGCGGACTCTTGGGGCCGAAGGACCACGAGGTGCTCGGCGGACAGGCCCGGCAGCTCCTCCCAGAGGGCGTCCACGAGGGCGCTGCCGTGGGGTGCGAGGGCCTGGAGAAGGGTCCAGACCCGCTCCTGGGGCACTCCGCGCGGCAGCAGGCCGTTGACGATCCGCTTCACCTGCTTCTCGCCGGTCCCAGCCCGGTTGCGGTGCACGCGCTGCACCTTGGTCAGCAGCTTGCCGAGCTCCTTGCCCAGGATGTCGGCCGTGCGCTTGAGGCTTGCCTCGAGCGCTGGCTCCAGCTCGCGCAGGGCCCCGCGCAGGCTCAAGAGCTCGGCGCGGGCGCGGTCCTGCTGCGCTGCCAGGGCTCGGAGCACCTCGGGCTCCTCGGCGCGCGGGGGAGACCACCCCTCGCCCGCCTCCAGGACGCTCCGCACGCTCGCGTCCATGCGCTCCAGGGCGTGGGCGAGCTCGGGCTCCACCAGCGTGACGCTGATCCGCGGAGCGAAGGGCGTTCGCGGCAGGCCAAGGCGGTCCCTGAGGGCCGGGAGCTGCGCGTGGTAGGCCAGCTCGCCCCAGCCCCCCACCGTGGCTGCGACGGGAAGCACCTGGTCCTGAACGAGGGGCCGCAGGAGCGCGCCAGCGGACCAGCCGCTGGGATCGTCCAGCGCAAGGGCCGCGAGCTCCGCGCCCGTCATCTCCCCGGGCTCGCCGTCCACCTGGAAGCCACCGGGTGCGGGTCGGACCGCCGTACGACCGCGGCTGTCCACGCGGAATGCGAGGGCCGCGCGAGCAGGGTCGATGGGACCTGGCTCGAGGTGTGCGACCGGGTCGGCGCTGACCGCGTGGGCCAGGCCGCGCGCCAGGGCCGGGCGGACCCAGTCCGGCTCCAGAACCACGAGGCCGCGCGCCCCCAGCAGGCCCGTCAGGGCACGGGTCAGGGCCTGGGTCAGGGCCTCACCCTCGCGCGGGAACAGCAGCTGCACGGCCCCGGCCGCGGGTGCATGCTCCTCGAAGGCCTGCGAGACCGCGGCGCGCAGGGCCTCGAGTCCGTGCTCGCGGTCGCTGAGCGGCAGGCGCGAGACAGGCTGCCGCCCGGCGCCCTCTCCCGGCTGCAGGGCGAGCTTCTGCAGGTCCTGGTTGCGGTTCAGGAGCCAGGCGTGGGCGACTTCGCCCCAGTCGTGGTCGTCCCCGTGGTTCCAGAAGACTGGAACC
>JBDQFW010000301.1:0-3430 GCA_040265735.1 Planctomycetota bacterium
GTGCTCTTGCCCCCGGTCGGGTCGCTCCCCCCCGAGCCGAGCACGCAGTAGGTCGGCAGGTCGCGGTTGAGCGAGCCTAGCCCGTAGCTCGCCCAGGCGCCGAACGAGGCCGCCCCGGGCTGGGCGTTGCCCGTGAACATCATCAGGTCCGCGGGCGCGTGGTTGAACTGGTCGGTGTGCATCGAGCGCACGAGCAGGGTGTGCTCGGCGATCGACGCGAAGTGCGGGAGGTGCTCGCTCACGCTCCAGCCCGTGCTCGGCACGGTGTAGGTCCGCCAGGGTGAACCCAGCAGCACGGGGCGCCCCTTGATGAACGCCAGGCGCTTGCCCTGGATGAACTCCTCCGGACAGAGGGTGCCGTGCAGCCGCGCCAGCTCGGGCTTGGGGTCGAAGGTGTCCAGCTGCGGAGGCGCGCCCGACATCTGCAGCCAGATGACGCGCTTGGCGCGCGCCATTGGGCCCGCCGTGGGGCCCGCCGCGCCGGCACCGAGGGCCTGGGCCCCAAGGTCCGCGAACGCCAGGGCGCCAAGGCCGGCCCCCGCTCGGTTGAGGAAGCTGCGCCTCGAGAGGACGCCGCGCGCGGAGGGCTCCCTCATCGCACCAGCACCTCGTCGAGGTTCAGCAGGACCGACGCCACCGAGGTCCAGGCCGCGAGCTCGTGGACCGCGACCCCGGCCGGGGCGGGGCCGAGCACCGAGTCCGCGGGCGCCGCGTACTGCCGTGCCTGGTCGGGCACGCGTGCGAAGCGCTCGCGCTCGCCCTCCAGCAGGGCCTGCAGGGTCGCGAGCTCCTCGGGCTCGGGCTCGCGGCAGGTGGCGAGGCGCCAGCCGTGGCGCAGGCGCGCCGCGTCCGCCGGGACGGCCTCCGCGAGCACGCGCCGGGCGAGCCCCTGGGCAGCCTCGTGGAAGGCCGGGTCGTTGAGGGTGACCAACGCCTGCAGTGGCGTGTTGGTGGGCACCCGCCGCAGGGTGCAGCGCTCGCGGCTCGTGGCGTCGAAGGTCTCCAGCATCGGGTAGGGCGAGGTCCTGCGGAGGAACACGTAGACCCCGCGCCGGAAGCGGTCCTCGTCCGTGTCCGTCTCCCAGCTGCGCTGCCCGTTGAACGCCGCCTGCCACAGGCCGTCGGGCTGCGGGGGGAAGACCGGGGGACCGTAGAGCTTCTCGGTCAGCAGGCCGGCCACCGCGAGCGCCTGGTCGCGCACCATCTCGGCCTCCAGGCGCACGCGCGGCTTGCCCGCGAGCAGGCGCCCCGCCGGATCCAGGGCCAGGGCCTCGGGCTGGCTCTCGGCCCGCTGCCGGTAGGTGGCCGACAGGACCAGCCGTCGCAGGAGCGCCTTCTGATCCCAGCCCGACTCGCGGAACTCCACCGCCAGCCAGTCCAGCAGCTCCGGATGGCTGGGACGCGCTCCCTGGCTGCCGAAGTCCTCCTCCGTCTCGACCAGGCCCGTCCCGAACAGGCGTGCCCAGAGCCGGTTCGCGTGCACCCGCGCCGTCAGGGGGTTCCCCTCGGAGAAGAGCCAGCGCGCGAGGGCGAGCCGATCCGGCGCGGAGGGCGCGCCCTCACGGCGGAATGCCGCCGGGATCGCGGCGGCCACCGGCTCGGCGGGGTCAAGGAAGTTTCCCTTGCGGAGGATGCGCGTGACGCGCTGCTCCTCCGTGGGGAGCGCCACCATGACGGGGGTCTCCACCAGGGGCAGCGCGGCGAGCGCGCTGTCGAGGCGCTCGAAGGCAGGGCGCATGGCGACGAGCTCGGGATCGCTGGAGCGCGCCAGGGACAGGGCCTCCTCGCGCAGGGCGCCCTCGAGGGGTGCCTCGCCCCGGAGGGCCTGCGCGAGCTCCGGCGCCAGCTCCCGCGGTGAAGCCGTCGCGGTGGTCGCGAGGCGCAGGGCTCCGATCGTGTGCCAGGACCCGTAGTCCTGCCAGAGCTCGACCTCCCAGGTGCCGGGCGGGACCTGGAAGCCGAGGTCGAAGACCGCCGCATGGTCCCGGCCCAGTCGCGGCGAGAGCCCCCAGCCCGAGGCCCCCTCCGTCCGGCCGTCGATGGCGAACTCGATGCGCCAGTCCTTCTGGCTGAAGTCGGCGCTGGCGTGGGCCGCTACGAGGCGCGCGGGCTCCTGGCCGGGGCGCAGCTCGGTGGAGGGCTCGGGCAGCGGCTCCACGACCTGGCGGAACGCCACCTGTCGCTGCTCATCCAGGAGCACGAGGACGGCCCCGGCCAGGCGCTCCTCGAGGCGGCCGTCCACGCGGTTGTGCAGGCGCACGGCCTCGACGGGAAGCATCTCGCCCAGGTCCACCTCCCACCAGGGATCGTCCTCCGTCCGCGTGTGCGTGGTGCTGCCGCTCTCGAAGCGCCCGTCGACCTCGCCATCCACCGCGCGCTCCGGCGGGCCGCCGAAGTCCACGCTCGACTGCCGCACCGGTCGCCCGAGAGCCCGGTTGACGCCCCCTGTGAGCACCTCCACCTCGGCCAGGGAGAGGATCCGCTTGGGCCCCGGGAGCTCCACCCGAACGAAGCGCGCGGCCAGCGGCGCCGGAGCCGCCGGGCTCCAGCGGGTCACCAGGTGGTTGAGGACGATGTTGCCGTTCCCGGGGGCGCGGCCGGGACCGCCGGAGGGTGCGCCCTCGTCGCGGAGCACCTCGAGCCGCAGGCCGGTCACGGCCGGGGCAACGAGGCGCAGCAGGGTGTGGTCGCGCTCGGGGCTCTCGCCGCCCATGCGCACCGTTGCGCCGTCCACCGCGCAGGTCGCGCCGCCCGCGGAGCGGGCCTCGGTGATCCGCGCGGGAGCCCAGGAGCGATCCAGCGCGGCCTGGCGCTCGGTCAGGGCCGCGAGGAGCGCCTCCGCCGGGCGCAGCTGCTCCTGCTCGCGCAGCAGCGCGGAGCGCTCGGCCTCGAGGCGCTGGCGCTCCTCCTCGGTCGCCCGGTTCGGCACGGCGAGCCGCGGCCGGTCGTCATCGTTGTCGCGGTCCACGGTCTGGTCGAACACCGCGTAGGAGGAGTAGTAGTCCGCGTGGGTGATCGGGTCGAACTTGTGCGTATGGCACTCGGCGCACCCCATGGTCAGCCCCATCCACACCGACCAGGTGGTGGCGGTGCGATCCTTCACGGCGAGCACGCGGAACTCCTCGTTGTCCGTGCCTCCCTCCGTGTTGGTCATGGTGTTGCGGTGGAACGCCGTGGCCAGGCGCGTCTGGTCGTCCGCGTCCGGCAGGAGGTCGCCCGCCAGCTGCTCCACCACGAAGCGGTCGTAGGGGAGGTTCCGGTTGTAGGCGTCGATGACCCAGTCTCGCCAGGCCCACATGTGACGGCCGCCGTCGATCGAGTAGCCGTTGGTGTCGGCGTAGCGCGCCTTGTACCGCCACAGCAGATCCAAGGGGAGGGCGTAGTTGTGCGACGGCTGCAGGAGGTCTAGCGGACGCACGGAGGCAGCTGG
>JBDQFW010000302.1:0-3387 GCA_040265735.1 Planctomycetota bacterium
ACTCCGTCGCGCTCTCACGAACGAGCGCGAGCGCCCGCGCCGCGTCCGCCAGAGGTGCCTCGTGCCCGTAGACATGCCCCTCGGGCCGAGGGAGCCGGTACTTGAGGACCACGCCGACCACGCCTTGCTCCGCCAGCCAGCGCGCGATGTCGTGCCCCTCCTTGTCGAGGGCCAGGACTCCATAGCCGCCGCCCGGACAGACCACGACCGCGGGAGCGGGGGTCGCCGCCGCCGGGCGATAGACGGTGATGCTGGGCGCGTGCACGCGCTTCACATGGCGGTCGCCTCCTCCCGCGCGATCGGTGACGATCTCCTCGGGGGTAGGAACAGGAGCCCCTGGCGTTCCCTCGGGCCAGAGGAGCCGCACCTCGGGGGCCGGCGCCGCCTCGGTCACGGGCGCCGCGGCATCTTGCTGTCGGTCCGCGGGAGTGAGCATCAAGAGGGCCAGGGCCAGCGAGGAGAGGAGGTGCTCCATCCCCCCAGGCTACGCGAACGCCTCACACGCTCGCAGCGGCGATTGCGACGAGCCAGAGGTGCACGACCGCGGCGGCCAGGGCCACCGCGCTGAACGCGAGGCCCGCCTGCGCCCCGGCGCGACCCCGCCCGCGGGCGAGGAGGACGAGGAGCGCGAGGGGAACCCCGAGGCAGGCCAACCCGATGTAGCCCTCCGCAAAAATGGCGCCGCGGTCCACCTGCAGGGTCCCGAGGAAGACCCCCACCACGAAGACCGGAAGCGCCACAGCCACGGCGAGGCGCGGACCCACGGCGCGCGCGCCCTCGTCGCCGCTGCCGCGGAGGCGCACGAGTCGCACGAGCCCGAACGCCCCAAGCGTCATGAAGGCGCCCGCCACGACGAGGCCCGCAGGGGCCTGACCGAGTGCGTCGAGGAGAGTCCAGAACACGCTCACGATGGTAGCGCGCCCAGGGCGCGCGCCCTCGGCCCCGCATCCCGAAGTCCCCGGCCCTTCAGGAACCCGCGGCCGTCCCCACCGGCCGGCCTCCGCAAGCCCTTGAAGGGCCCGCGGTACGCTGACGGCATGCTCTCCGCGCTGCTGCTGCTCGCCCTCCCGGCCCAGGACCTGCTCGACTTCTCCACGCCGCCCCCGAGCGCGACCGTCCTGGTCGGGCCCGAAGGCGCGGCCTTGGTTCCCGACGACGGCAAGGTCAGCCGTTGGTCGTTCGAGGACGGAGTCCTGACCGCAGCCAGCGGCTGGCAGAGCCTGCTCACCGAGCAGGCCTACGGGGACATGCGCCTGCACCTCGAGTTCCGCGTCAACGACTCGGACCATGCGAATCCCGAGGCGCGGGGCAACTCCGGCGTCTACATCCAGCAGCGATACGAGGTGCAGATCCACGACTCGTTCGGGATCGCACCAGAGAACTACGAGGCGTGGATGGGCGCGAGCCTCTACCGCCTGAAGACCCCCGACGAGGTCGCCGCCCGACCCGCGGGCGCGTGGCAGACCTACGACATCCTCTTCCGCGCGGCGCGCTTCGAGGGGAGTGAGAAGGTCGAGGATGCGCGTATCACGGTCTTCCAGAACGACCGCCTCGTCCACGACGATGTGGCGCTGGCGCGCAAGACCGGCGCGGGGAAGGCCGAAGGGCCCGAGCCCCTGCCGCTCAAGCTGCAGGGGCACAACAACCCGGTGGCCTTCCGCCGCGTCTGGATCGAGCCCCTTGAGCTCGCTGCCATGCCGCAGGTCGCCGAGGGCGATCCGCGCCGGATCCGCAAGCAGCTCCCCAGGCCCGGGACGACCCTGACCGTCGCGGGCCGCACCGCATTCGTGATCGAGCCGGCCGTGGACTCCACAGGGCCGCGCCCCTGGGTCTGGTACGCGCCCACCCTGCCGCGTCTGCCTGGTCCCGAGGAGGGCTGGATGTTCGACCGCCTCCTCGCCGCCGGGGTGGCCATAGCAGGGATCGATGCCGGCGAGTCCTATGGCAGTCCCGAGGGCACCGCGCTCTTCGATGCGCTGCACGAGCACCTGATCACCACGCGGGGGTACGCAAGCCGCCCCGCTCTTCTGGCCCGAAGCCGCGGCGGCCTCATGCTCGGCTCGTGGGCGGCCTCGAACCCCGAGCGCGTCGCGGGCCTGGCGGGGATCTACCCCGTGTTCGACCTGGCGAGCTATCCCGGGCTCGAGCGGGCTGCGCCGGCGTACGAGCTGGGGCCGGCTGACCTCCGTGAGGAGCTGGCCCAGCACAACCCGGTGGACCGTCTCGCGGGCCTCGCGTCCGCTGGAGTTCCCCTCCACCTCCTTCACGGGGACTCCGACCGCGTCGTGCCGCTGGAGGCCAACTCCGGCGCGGTCGCGAGCCGCTACCAGGAGCTCGGCGGGCCGATCCGGCTCGAGGTCGTCCCCGGCGGGGGCCACGACATGAACGAGGGCTGGTTCCGGTCGGAGCCCCTGACGGACTTCCTCATCGAGCGTGCCCTGGACGGCGCCCGGCCGGAGCCGGTGCAGGTCTACCTGATGCTCGGCCAGTCGAACATGGTGGGCATCGGGCAGGTGCGCGGACCCAACCGTCGCTGGGGTGCCGAGATGCAGGACCCGGTGGTGTCCGTCTACGAGGGCCCCTTCGATCCGGCGAAGGACTACGACGCCCTCGAGCCCCTCCTGAGTCAGGAGCTCGAGGCCTTTGGCGGCGTTCGGCCGACGCCCTACCCGACCGGCGGCACGCGGGTCACCCGCGGCACGGTGCGCGTGGAGGAGTCAGGCACCTATGCGTTCCACCCGGGCTACGCAGACTCGACCTACAACCTGATGGAGGTGGCAGGCGTCGAGGTGCACCGCCGAGAGCCCGGCGGCCCGAGCGTGGTGACCCCCGTGCGGCTGGAGGCGGGAGTGGCCGTGCCCTTCCGCCTCGTCCACCTGACCGATGCGGCGAACGGGCTGGGCTGGATCGAGCGGGCGGATGTTCCCGGCACCCTCGACACGGTCGTCAGGGTCGAGGGCCGCCACGGCGAGCTGCTGGGCGAGGACGGGCAGTGGGCGGAGCGCGAGGATGTCTGGTACACGGGCGTCGTCACCGCCACCGCGGACAGGCCCCTGTCGGTCGGCTGCGGAGCCGACGCACACTCCATCGGACCCGAGCTCGGCTTCGGCTGGGTCGTCGGTGACCACCATGAGGCACCGGTCCTGCTCCTGAAGGCGTCCCAGGGCAACCGCAGCCTGGGCTGGGACTTCCTGCCCCCTGGCGGCGAGCGCTTCGAGTTCGAGGGACGCACCTATGCGGGCTACGGCGACCGGATCCCCTCCTGGACCGCCGACGATCCCGGCCAGGAGGTCGATTGGTACGCGGGGCTGCAGTACGACGCATGCGTGGAGGAGGCCCTCCGCGTGCTGGACGAGCTGCCCACGCGTCATCCGGAGTGGGCCGAGC
>JBDQFW010000303.1:0-3382 GCA_040265735.1 Planctomycetota bacterium
TCCCAGAGCCGCACCATCCTTACCTGGGCCGCTGGCAGGCCTCTCGTGGAGGTCAAGGTCCAGGTCACGAGCCTAGTGGAGGTGCTCCCTGAGCTTGCGGTCGACGAGGGGGGCGCACTCTCAGCCGAGGCCCTTGCGCAGGGCGCGGACGCGATCCGCACCTACCTGGGTCAACACCTCGCGGTGGTCATCGACGGGGCAGCCCTCGACCTGGGCCACGGCGAGGTGGCGTTCGAGGCGCCGGACGGCGCGCGTGGGGCCGACGGCTGGCAGTGGGTCGTGCTTCGGGCCGAGGGGGCACCGGGACCGGCGGCATCGGCCTCCATTGAGATGGACCTGTTCCTCGAGACCAGCCCCGGGCACCTGGACACCCTTGTGGTGCGCTGGCCGGACGCCCTCCCGGAGGTCGAGGTGCTCTCGGCGGGAAGCTCGACCTGGGAGGGGCGACCTGGACCGTCCCTGCGCCTGACCCAGGCGCGAGAGGGAGCACGCGCTGCGGGAACAGGCGTCGCCTGGCTGTGCCTGCTGTCCCTGATCTGCGCGCGGATGACGAGGCGCGAGGACGCCATGGTCGAAGGCGCCGCGGTCGAAGGCGCGCCATCTGCCGGGGGAATGGGGACCTCGCTGCTCGTTCTGCTCTGGAGTGCCGGGGCGGCCGGCGCGTTCTGGGTGCCGACGGAGGCACTCGGGCTCGAGTCCCGGACCCTTGGCCTCGCCTCCGCCATCGCCGCCGTGTATTTCGGCTCGGACGGGCTGCTCAACGGCCCCAGAGTTCGGCGACCGCTCGAGCCGCTGCTCGCTGGGGTGGCCATGGGACTGGGGCTCGCGGCGCACCCCGAGGTTCTTCCCGGCCCCCTGGACCCCGGGGGCGCCGTGGCGCTCTTCTGCGCTGGCGGCGTGCTGGGCGGCGCGCTGCTGGCGCTGGCGACGGTGGGACTGCTGCGCTGGCTTCCGGGCCAGTCGCTGACCCGCGGCGTGGGGGCGCGCGCGGTGCAGGCCCTGGTCACCCTCGCGGGTCTTAGCTTCTTCGGGGCGCGCGCGTTCGGCGAGTGGACGCCGGGGCCCTGAGCGGCGGTCAGCCGAGGCGGCTGCTCAGGGCCTCGATGCGGCCCGCGCTCTCACGGAGGCCCCCGGGGCGGCTGCGGATGAGCCAGGCGTGGCGGTGGGCCGTGGCGGCGCGCACGGCGTCCATGCGGAGGGACGCGCGCCGGTCCTCGGGCAGATCCTCCAGGGAGGCCATGCCGTGCTCGATGCGGGCGGCTGCCAGCTGCGTTCCAAAGCGGGCGATCGCTGTGGCCGCCTCGAGCTCGGTGCGGACCGGCGAGGAGAGCGGGACCTCATCCAGGGCGTTGGCGAGGGCCTCGAGGTGCCGCGCGCATGCCTCGGCGGTGAGACCGGGTGCGCGCTCGACCGTGGCGGCATGCGCGTAGCGTAAGTGGAAGAACGCCGCCGTCCCGTTGACCGAGGGGCAGGCAAGGTTCTTGTGGGCGAGACCAAGGGCCACGATGCCTGCTCCGCTGCCCTGGGACGCGGGGACCAGCCAATCGATGGCCGCGGGGAGGTCCTCGGGAATGCTCCCCGGGTTCCAGGCTTCGGCCGCGGCGGCCACGATGCCCGGCCATGCCGTGCACGGGGGCTGCCAGTGCCCGAAGTCGCCCCACTCGGTCATGAGCATGCCCTCCGCTCCGTGCTGGGTGGCCGCAGCCATGGCCTCGCGCACGTTGGCGAGCATGTTGTCGACGCGACCCAGCATGCTCTGCCAGGTGCTGGTCCCCGGCACGACCCAGAAGGGCAGGCCGCTATCGGCGAAGAGCTTGGCGTGGGCCTGGAACGGGTGCCCCGCCTCGTAGCCCCACTCGAGGGCAGTGGCCTCGCGGGGGAGGGCGGGGACCAGCTCGGGGTGCTGGACGATGATGTCCCCCCAGAACTGCATGTTCGCGCCGCGCTGACGGACGCGGTCGTGGACCGCGTGCAGGTAGTCGAGGTAGACCCGCCCCTTCCCGCGCTCCTCGCACGCCTCACGACTGCGCCCCTCGCCCAGATCGAAGGTCTCGTCGAGTCCGACGTTGACCGTGCGGCTTCGGTGGCAGGGGAGGAGCTGATCGAGCAGGTCCTCGACCAGGGCGAGCGACCCCGGATCGGTCGGGCAGAGGCTGAAGGGCTCCTTCGCCACGCTGAAGGCGTGTTCGATGCCCTCAGGGCACTCCGCGAGCGGGGCGTACCGCGGCAGGGTCAGCCAGCGGTGCATGTGCCCGAAGCAGTTCTGGTTCGCGGCGAGCTCGATGCCGACCCCGGTGGCCCAGGCATCCAGCTCGCGCACCTCTGCGGCGGTGAGCGGCGACGCCTCGGCCCAGACCTGCTCGTGCCCCGCGTAGGCGAAGGTGTGCTCCACGTAGAGCTGCAGGTGGTCGTACTTCAGGCTCCCCAGGAGATCGATCAGGCCCCGCAGCTCGTCCATCGTGGGGACCCGATCGCGCGAGACGTCCAGCATGTACCCGCGCCGCCGCAGTGCCGGTGCGTCCTCGATGGAGCAGCACGGCATGCGACCGCCCTCGCTGAGCCGGAACAGCTGGGCCACCGTGGCGGCGGTGGTGAGGAGCAGGTGCACGGGAGCCTGCACGGAGAGACCTTTCGGACTCACCTCGAGGGTGCAGTGCTCGAGGCCCGGCACCACCTCGACCGTGACGAGCCCCTCAGCCGCCGGCTGGAGGGGGAGGCCCGGAAGGAATCGCTCCAGCGCATGGGTCCAGGCCTCGGGTGCCGCGAGTGGGATCGGACCATCGTCGGGGAGCAGCAGGTGCCCCTCCCGAGGCACGAGCCTCCGGGGGCGGGGGACGAGGAGGTCGAGGCCTGTCGGCATCCTGGCGATTCTACCTGCCGGCCCTTGGTAGGCTTCGGAGATGAGCGGGGGTGGTGACGGCGTGTCGGGCCAGGCGCCTCAGGGAGGGGGGTCGTCGCGGAGCCCCGGCATGCCGTGGGCCCTGGCGGCGATCGTGCTCCTGGGGGTGGGGCTTCGCGTGCACCACGCCTTCGCCCTGGCCGAGCTGCCGACTTCTCAGCATCCAAGCATGGACGCGCTGTACCACGTGCAGTGGGCCCGAGCCATGGTCGCCGGCGAGGCGTTCGTCCCGGAACCCTACTTCCGGCTGCCCCTGTACCCCTTCTTCCTCTCGCTGGTGGCCCGCGTCCTTGGGGACGGGCTCCTGGGCTGGCGGCTTGTGCAGGCGTTGCTTGGCGGGGCCACCATCCTGGGGACCTACGCCCTCGGCCGGCGTGCGTTCGGAGAGGGCCGCGGCCTGCTCGCGGCGCTGGTCATGGCGACTGCCTGGCTGCCGGTGCACTTCGACACCGAGCTTCTCATCCCTGCGCTGTTCCTTCCGCT
>JBDQFW010000304.1:0-3362 GCA_040265735.1 Planctomycetota bacterium
CCGTGAGTGAGTCTCTGCAGCACGAGGGAGCACGCGCCGGAGGGCCTGCTGCTGACGCAGCAGCTGCTGCAACCGCTCCTCCTGCTCGGCCTGCGCGGCCAGGCGAAGACGCGCCTCGCGCGCAGCCTGGTCGGCCTGCTCGACGAGTGGGTCCCGGCGATCGAGGGGTCGGAGATGAACGAGTGCCCCGAGAACCCGGTCACGGTGCCCGGCCGCGCGCGTAAGGCCGCCGAGGGAGACGCCCTTCCCATCGAGTGGATCCACCGTGAGGACCGCTACCGGGAGAAGCTCGCCACGCCGGACGTGACCGTCGCGGACCTCGTGGGCGATGTGGACCCCATCAAGGCCGCCACCCAGCGCCTCACCTTCGCGGACCCGGAGGTCATCCACTTCGGGCTGCTGCCTCGCGCCAACCGGGGCATCTTCGCCGTGAACGAGCTCCCCGACCTGCAGGCCCGCATCCAGGTCGCCCTGCTCAATGTCCTGGAGGAGGGCGACATCCAGATCCGCGGCTTCCCGATCCGCATGCCCCTGGACCTGTTCCTGGTCTTCACCGCGAACCCCGAGGACTACACCAACCGCGGCAGCATCATCACGCCGCTGCGGGACCGCATCGCGTCGCAGGTCCTCACGCACTACCCGCGCACGCTCGAGGACGCCAAGGCCATCACCGACCAGGAGGCGCGTGGCGGCCGGGATGCGGGCGTCTCCGTGCGCGTCCCCGAGCCCCTGCGCGACGCGGTCGAGCTGGTGGCGTTCCAGGCCCGCGACTCGGAGTTCGTGGACCAGGCCTCCGGCGTCAGCGCGCGCCTCTCGATCGCCGTGCTGGAGAACGTGCTCTCCAACGCCGAGCGCCGAGCGCTTCTCTGCGGGGCCAGCTCCTCCACGGCCCGCCCCGCGGACCTCTTCGCCGCGGCCTCGGCCGTGAGCGGCAAGGTCGAGCTCGTCTACGACGGTGAGCGCGAGGGCATGGAGGCCATCTCGCGCATGCTCATTGGCCGGGCGCTCCAGAGCGCGTTCGAGCACCACTTCCCCGGGGCCTACGAGGACGGCACCGAGGAGGAGGCCGCCCCCTACGAGGGCGTCCTGACCTGGTTCCGCAGCGGCAACCGCCTCGAGCTGCGCGACCGCACCCCTGATGCCGAGCACCTCGCCCAGCTGGACACGGTCACCGGCCTGCGGGCGGTGGTCGATCGCCACGCGGAGCCCGCGGACGACGCCGAGCGCGCCGCCCTCATGGAGCTCGTCCTCGAGGGCCTGCACCAGGGCTCGCTGCTGTCCCGTGACGACCTCGACCAGGGTCGCGTCTACGGCGACATGCTGGCCCAGATGGCCGAGTCCCTGCGCTGATCGCCGTGCACTTCCGGTACAGGGAATACGACCCCAGCGCCGACCAGCGTCGGCGCATGATCGAGCAGCTGAAGAGGCTGTACGGGGAGCTGCTGCTCCGCGCCGCCGGCGACGCGGAGCAGGCCCTCGAGTGGCTGCGCCAGGTGGCCGAACGCTACGGCCTCTTCCCCGAGGGGATGACGATCGAGGATGTGAAGCGCCTGCTCGAGAAGGAGCGCCTGGTGCAGCGCGGCGCCGACGGCTCCGTGTCCATGTCCCCCGGCGGCGAGCGCGCCCTGCGCCAGGAGTCCCTCGAGCGCGTGTTCCAGGGCCTCGGCAAGGATGGAGCAGGCGACCACCGGGTCGCCTCGCCAGGCTCCGGCCACGAGCGGCTGCCGGAGACGCGCCCCTTTGCCTTCGGTGACTCGGTCGAGCTGATCGACCCGGCCGCCAGCGTCCGCAATGCCCTCAAGCGCGGGCTGCCCAGCGACCTGGGCGGCCTCTCCATGCAGGAGGAGGACCTCGAGGTCCACGAGACCGAGCACCTGTCGAGCTGCGCCACGGTGCTGCTGATCGACCTCTCGCACTCGATGATCCTGTACGGCGAGGACCGCATCACCCCCGCCAAGCGCGTGGCCCTGGCTCTGGTCGAGCTGATCCGCACGCGCTACCCCAAGGACAGCCTCAAGGTCGTGTGCTTCGGGGACGAGGCCTGGGAGGTCGGCCTCGACGACATCCCGCGCATCCAGGTCGGCCCCTTCCACACCAACACGCGGGCGGGCCTGCAGCTGGCGCGCGACCTCCTGCGCCGCGAGCGCCGCGCCAACCGGCAGATCTTCATGATCACCGACGGCAAGCCCAGCGCTCTCACCGAGCCAGACGGCGAGATCTACAAGAACCCCTTCGGCCTCGACCGCCGCGTGGTCTCCAAGACCATCGACGAGGCCACGATCTGCCGTCGCCACGACATCCCGATCACCACCTTCATGCTCACCGATGACCCCACCCTGGTCGGCTTCGTCGAGCAGTTCACGGAGGCCAACAAGGGGCGCGCGTACTTCGCCGGGGGCGACGAGCTGGCCACGACGCTCTTCGTCGACTACATGAAGAACCGCCGCTCCCGGCGGTGAGGCCCTCAGCCCTCGAGCTCGCGCAGGCGGCCGTCCATCAGGAACGGGCCGAAGGGAACGACAGCCGCGGCACACAGCCGCCACCAGAGCCCCGCGGGCAGGGGCACGCGCGGGGCGGCCCAGACCGCGAGTAGGCACAGGCCCACGAACAGTGCGCCGTGGAGCCCGCCCACGACGGTCACGGCCTGGGGCAGGCCCCAGGCGTACTTGAGCGGCATGGCGACCCCGAACAGCACCAGGGTCGAGACGCCCTCCACCAGGCTGAGGCGGCGCAGGATGAGGAGGAGGCGGAAATCGCGGCTGGTCATGATGCCCACCTAGGATGGAGCACCATGGTCCCCCTCCGCCACCTCGGGCGCGTCCTCGCCCTCCACGCCGCACTCGTCGCAGGGGTGGCACTGCTCCTCGTGCGCGCAGGCGGCCTGGAGCCGGGGGTCGGCTTCCTGGCGGCGGTCAACCTGATCACCTTCACGGCCTTCCTGTGGGACAAGCGAGCCGCGAAGCGCGCGGCCTCGAGGCTGCCGGAGCTGGCCCTCCTGACCATGGCCGCGGCCATGGGAGCCCTCGGCGCGCTCCTCGCGATGCACCTGGCCCGCCACAAGACGGCCAAGGTGGCGTTCCGGTGGGGCGTCCCCGCGTTGCTGGTCACCCAGCTCTTCCTCTTGGCCTCCTGGGCCTGAACCTAGAACGCGACCGAGAGTCCGTCGGAGAAGGCGGAGCTGGCTCCATCGCGATACCAGAGTTGGAAGTGCCAGGTGGACCCACTGGAGACGACCCCACCAGGGGGCGAGGGAAGCTGTGCGGGAACATCGAAGCCGCTCCCTACCGATGAGGTCCCCGACAGGTTCTGGAAGGCGCCGCTCGCGTCGAAGCGTCCCACGGAGCGGCGCGGGCCTGCCGGGG
>JBDQFW010000305.1:0-3333 GCA_040265735.1 Planctomycetota bacterium
CCCCGGGCCCGGGGCGGGGGCCGCCGCTGCCGTCTGGGGCCGTGGCGGCCTCAGGACTCCTCGTCCTGGCCGCCCTCCTCCTCGCCGAAGAGGTGCTCGAGGGCCTCGGCCTCCTCCTCGAAGCGGATCCAGTCCGGGTTCGGGTGGTCGGGATCGACGCGCACCTCGAAGGTCTGCTCCATGCGCTCGCCACCGACCTCGAGGACGACTCGGTAGGTCCCCGGGTCCACTCGCCTGCCGCGGCGCCAGCGTCGGCGCCCGCCTCCATCGTCCTGGGGCGGGTTGCCACGCAGGTCCCAGGTGACGCGGTGCAGGCCACGCTCGCCGGAGCCCTCCAGCTCGCGGATCACCTGTCCATCCATGGACTCGACCCGCAGCGTGAGGTCACGGCCGCGCTTGTCGAGGCTGTAGTAGAAGGAGGCGCCCTCCGCGGGGTTCTCGCCCACGAAGCGTCGCGTCCCCGACTCGGCCCGGCGCGGCAGCGAGCGCCAGACGGTGGCGGTGGAGGGCTTGAACAGGTGGGCGTCCGCCTCGGCGACCTGCTCCGAGGCCTGCCGCAGCGGGCCCACGTCCAGGATCCAGATCGAGCGCCCGTGGGTGCCCACCACCAGGTGGTCGTGGGTGGGGTGCTGGGCGAAGTCGTGCACGGGCACGGTCGGGAGCCCGTCCGCGCCGTTCATCCTCGTCCAGGACGCGCCGCGGTCCGCGGACACGAAGAACCCGAACTCACAGCCCAGGTAGAGCACGTCCGGGTTCGCGCGGTCCTCGTGGATCGCGCGCACGGGTCCAGCGGCCTCCGGGAGCTTGCGGGTCAGGGACTGCCAGGTGGTTCCACGGTCGTCGGAGCGGAAGGCGTGGGGGGCATCGTCGTTCGAGCGGTGACCGTCGAAGGAGGCGTAGACCCGATCTCGGTCGTGGTGGCTCGCGTAGAGCTGGCTGACATAGCGCCGACCGGGCAGGACCTGATCCAGGGTGTCCTTCAGCTCCTTCTCGGGCTTCGAGTGGGCCGAGCGCTGGAGCTCCTCGGCGTCCGCACGCCCGCTCGGGGCATCGTCGTCGGTCGCCTCCTCGGCGGGTGCGTCTTGCGCCTCGCCCTCGGCGGCCTCGCGCGTCCCGGTGAAGTCGAAGGACATGGTGGCGGCGGTCAGACGACCCGCGAGGCCTCCGTCTGCGAGGCGCGCCTCGAAGTCCATGCGCATCTTCCGCGGCTGGAACGCGAAGCGCAGCGTGCCCTCGCCGGCGTCGAAGCGCCCGTCCTTGAGTGCGCCGTTGCCAACCTCACTCTCGATCGCCCCGGTGACGGCGCCCTCGGCGCCCAGGGCGAGGACGAGGGTGAAGGCACCGGTCCCCGGCGCCATTCCGTCCGCGGTGGCGGTGCAGCGCCAGACCCCCGTGAGTGCGTCCGCAGGGGCGGCAGCCGGCGTGGCGGGGGAGGCCTCAGGCTCTGCGGGAACCTCCTCAGGCTCCGCCTCGGCGGCCGGGGGCGCGGGCTCCTCGTTCAGGCTCCACAGGTCGTGCCAGGTGAGCCCGCCGTCCTCGGTGCGCCAGACGGCACCGTCATCGGTGCCGACCCAGAGCAGGTCCGGGTCGAAGCGCGACTCGGCCAGGGCCGTGGCGGACCCGCGCTCGGTCGCCGTGATCACGCCGGAGATCGAGCGCGAGGACTCGCCGCGCTGGATGGAGCGGAACACGCGGTTGCCCGCGCTGTAGTGGATGCCGCTGTTGTGGGTGCTCAGCAGGAAGGGCGTGTTCCAGTTGAAGCGCACGCGGGCCCCGCGGCCGGCGCTGGGCCGCAGCCAGCCGCTCTGGCCCGTGGCCAGGTCCCGTCGACCCATGCCGCCGTTCTGGCTCTCGTAGTAGACGAGGTCCGGATTCTCCGGGTCCACGCGCACGACGAAGCCGTCGCCGCCGCCCACGCTGAACCAGTCGCTGTTCACCGGGCCGGAGTCGCTGCGGACCATGGCCGGACCGCCCCAGCTGCCGTTGTCCTGCAGGCCGCCGTAGACGAAGTACGCGTCTAGGGGACCGACCTCCACGTTGTAGAACTGGCCGATGGCCACGTGGCAGTGGTGGTCCCAGGACTCCATGCGGTCCCAGGTCACATAGATCCCGCCGTCGTTGCCGAGGATCATGTGCTCGCCGTCCGCCGGGTCGATCCAGAGCGCGTGGTGGTCCACATGGACCTCGCCGCCGTGGCCGTCGTTCGTGAAGGTCTTACCTCCGTCGGCTGAGCGCCAGAGGCGCGTGCCGAGGACATAGACCCGCTCGGGGTCGCTCGGGTCCACGCGGATCTCCGAGTAGTACATCGGGCGCGGGTTGAGGGAGTTGACCCGGGTCCAGGTGACGCCGCCGTCCT
Source organism: Planctomycetota bacterium (assembly GCA_040265735.1). Classification (GTDB taxonomy): domain Bacteria; phylum Planctomycetota; class UBA1135; order UBA1135. The sequence goes on from JBDQFW010000305.1 coordinate 2,357, forward strand.
CGGAGCGGAAGATGCCGCCGTACTGGTGGCCGTCGGGGCCCTGGTCGTCCTGCGCGTTGGCGTTCTGGCCGCCAAGGCCGATCGAGAAGGGGCCGGCGTTCGGGTAGCCCAGCTCGTCGGTGCGGTCCTCGTCCTCCTGGGGCTTACCCTCCAGGGTGAGCTCGAGGTCCATGGCCTCGCCGTCGCGGATCACCTCAACGCTCAGGGTCTCGCCCGCGAAGTGCTTGCGCAGGAGCTTGGAGGTGGAGTCCCAGCTGACGAGGGTCGTGTCGCCGAAGCGCAGGAGGATGTCGCCCTCCTGCAGGCCGGCCTTTGCCGCGGGGCTGTCCTTGGTGACCTCGGTCAGGCGCGCGCCGACCTCCGCGTTCTCGGCGCGGACGCCGAGCCAGGCGGCGTTCTCGGGCTCCTGGGTGATGCGCTCGGTCTCGACGACTGCGAAGGCGATGTCCGGCTGGGAGCGGCAGAAGTCGACGCCGATCCGGCCCAGCATGACGGACGGGAGGCCGTGGCTGCCCTCGCTGTCCGTCAGGCGGGTCCAGCTCGCGCCGCCGTCCGCCGTACGCCACAGGGCGCTGCCGGGGCCCCACTTCTTGGCGGGGTCGTTGGAGTCGTAGAGGTCACGCTCGCGCTCGTAGGTGGCGACCAGCAGCACCTCGGGATCGGCCGGGTGCATGGCGAGCTCGACGACCCCCGTGGCGGCGTCCACCTCCAGGACCTTGGCCCAGCTCTCTCCGCCGTCAGTGGTCTTGTAGAGGCCGCGCTCTTCGCTGGGACCCCACAGGCGGCCGAGGGCGGCGACATAGACCGTGTTGGGGTCGGCGGGGTGGACGGTCACCTCGGCGATCTGGAAGGCCTCCTCGAGGCCCGCGTGGTCCCAGGTCGCGCCGCCGTCCATCGAGCGGAACAGCTGCAAGAAGCGCTCCGTGCTGGTGCCCTCGTGGCAGCACGCGGACGCGAACAGGTGGGCGCCGACGAGG
>JBDQFW010000306.1:0-3319 GCA_040265735.1 Planctomycetota bacterium
TATATATAATGTACATTATATATATATATATATATAATACGTATCCATGCTCCTCGGAGGTCCGGGACTTCGCTGCCGCGGCTCTCAAGGGCGCCGCCGTGCGCGCGCCGCGCTGCCAGTCCGACCGCCACCTGTACCGGGAGGCCGCGACCGCGGCGGTCCGGCAGCAGGAGGGGGTGGAGCTGGTCGAGGGAGCCGTGAGCGGCTTGGTGCTCGAGGGAGAGACCGGTGCGCCGCGCGTGCGTGGGGTCCGGCTCGAGGATGGCCAGGAGCTGCGCGCAGGGGCCGTGGTCCTCACCACCGGCACCTTCCTGCGCGCGGTGATGCACACGGGCGAGGAGCAGGCGGCCGGGGGGCGCGTGGGGGAGCGATCCGCGGACGGACTCTCCGGGGATGTCGCCGCCCTCGGCCTGGAGCTCGGCCGGCTCAAGACAGGAACCCCGCCGCGCCTCGACGCGCGCAGCCTGCACTTCGACCGGATGGAGGAGCAGTGGGGTGACCCGACGCCGGCCCCCTTCAGCCACGCCACCGACGCGGCCTCGTTCCCCCGCCTGCGCCAGGTGGCCTGCCACCTGACCTGGACCGGCCCCGCGGCTCACGACCTCATTCGCGCCAATGTGCACCGCGCACCCATGTTCGCGGGCCGCATCCAGGGGGTCGGACCGCGCTACTGCCCCTCGGTGGAGGACAAGGTCGTGCGCTTCGCCGACAAGGACCGCCACCAGGTGTTCGTGGAGCCCGAGGGCCTCGAGACCGAGGTGATCTATGTCAACGGGATCTCCACCAGTCTCCCTGCCGAGGTGCAGGAGGCCTTCGTGCGCACGATCTCCGGCCTGGAGGACGCGGCCTTCCTGCGCCACGGCTACGCGGTGGAGTACGACTTCGTCCAGCCCCACCAGCTCGACCCCACCCTGGCACTGCGCTCGACGCCAGGGCTCTACCTCGCCGGTCAGATCAACGGGACCTCGGGCTACGAGGAGGCCGCTGCCCAGGGGCTCATCGCGGGGGTCAACGCCGCGCTTTGGCTGCAGGACCGTGAGCCCTTCGTGCTAGGGCGTCACGAGGCCTATGTGGGGGTCCTGGTGGACGACCTGATCCTGACCAACCCCACCGAGCCCTACCGCATGTTCACCTCGCGGGCCGAGCACCGCCTGCTGCTGCGCACGGACAACGCCGATCGCCGCCTGACGCGCAGGGCCCACGAGGTCGGGCTTGCCGACGCTGCGGCGGTTGCGCGCCTGGACGCATTCGAGGCCGAGCTGGAGCGTGCGATCAGCCTGCTGCGCTCGCGCTTCGTGGCCCCCTCGCGCACGCTCTTCGATCGGCTCAAGCGTCCCGAGGTGGACTTCGCGCAGCTGGCTGCAGAGGCGCCCGAGGTGGCAGCCCTCGGGCTCGGGCGGCGGGCGCAGGAGGCCGTGGAGATCGAGGCCAAGTACGAGGGCTATGTGCGGCGGCAGGAGGCCACGGTCGCGCGCATGGCCCGCGAGGAGGCGACCGAGATCCCCGTGGAGCTGGACCTCGGCGGCCTGCCGGGGCTCGGTCACGAGGCGCGCGAGAAGCTCGTGCGCCTGCGACCGCGGACCCTGGGAGCGGCTGGCCGCATCGACGGCGTGCGCCCGCCGGATGTGGCGCTGCTCGCGGTCCACGTGGAGCGCGCGGCGCGAGCGGCGCGCCGCAAGCGCCGCGTCCCAGGGCAACCCGGCCGACGCGTGAGCGCACGCCCCTGCGGGTGGAGCCCTGCGCTCTGCGTGGAACGCCTGAGCCAGAGCGCCTGAGCCCTAGGCCGGCGGCTGCCGGTAGCGCTCCAGCCGGCGGGCGACCGTGGCGCGCCCGATGCCGAGCCGGCGGGCGACCTCGCGCGCGTTGCCGTCGCACAGCTCGAGGGCGTGCTCGAGCCAGGCCTGCTCCACCTCGGCCAGGGGGACGAGGTCCTCCTTGTGCCGGGGGCGTCTGAAGGGGCCCGCGGCCGCCGGAGCGTCCGCGGGGTGCTCGAGGTCGTCCCGGTCCCCGCGCTGGAGTTCGAGGCACGCGGGCTTGAGGGCCTGCCCGTCGGTGAGCAGCAGGGCGCGCTCCAGCGTGTTCTCGAGCTCGCGCACATTCCCTCGCCAGGCGTGGGCGAGCAGGGCCTGGCGGGTCTCCTCGGGCAGCTCGAGGGGCGTGCGGCCGTGACGACGACCGAGCTGCGCCAGGAAGGTGCGGGTCAGCAGGAGCACATCGTCCGCGCGTTCGCGGAGAGGGGGCATGTGCACGGGGAAGACCGCAAGCCGGTAGTAGAGGTCCTCGCGGAACGTCCCCTGCTCGCGGTCCTGGGCGAGGTCGCGGTTGGTCGCTGCGATCACGCGCACGTCGACGGGCCGTGGGGCGCTGCCTCCCACGCGAACGACCTCGCGCTCCTGGAGGACGCGCAGCAGCTTCACCTGGAGGTCGCGCGGCAGCTCGCCGATCTCGTCGAGGAAGAGCGTGCCGCCGTCGGCGGCCTCGAAGCATCCGGGGCGCTCCCGCGTCGCTCCGGTGAAGGCTCCGCGCTCGTGCCCGAACAGCTCGCTCTCGATCAGCGTCTCCGGGATCGCGCCGCAGTTGAGCGCGATGAACGGGCGCCCCGAGCGATCGCTCTCCTCGTGTAGGGCGCGGGCGGCCACCTCCTTGCCCGTGCCGCTGTCGCCCGTGATCAGCACGGTGATCTGCGTCCCCGCCGCGCGGCGCAAGAGGTCCACCACGCGGGCCATGGCGGGGGACGCTCCCACGAGGCGCTGCAGTCCGCGGGGCTGGGACTGGGCCGCCTCGATGCGGGAGACGGTCTGCTGGAGCTCGGCCTGGCGGAGCGCGCCGCGCACCGAGGCCAGCAGGCGCAGGGGCTCGAAGGGCTTGGGGACGAAGTCGAGCGCGCCCTGGGCCAGGCACGCCTCAGCGAGGCCGGGCTCGTCCGCGGCGGTGAGGACGACCGCGGGCGAGCTCGCGCCCAGCAGGGTGCGTCCATCTCCATCGGGGAGTCCGAGGTCCAGCAGCAGCAGGTCGGGGCGCGAGGCGCCAAGCGCGGCGCGCGCCTCCGCCAGGGTCGTGGCCTCCTCGAGGAGGACCCCGAGGGGCTCGAGTTCGTGCTGGAGGAGCGCCCTGAACGCCGGGTCGTCCTCCACAAGGAGGACGCGCTGGGGGACCTGGGCGGTCAGGGGAGCTAGGGGCTGCGGATCGCTCGCGCTCATGGGGGGAGGCCTGGGGGCGTACGCGGCCGGCAGGCAGTGCCGGAAAGAAGCGCAGTGCCGCGGTGGCCCGTAGTGGTGCCATTATCGGCGCGGTGCGGCCCGAAGTGGGCCATAATGCC
>JBDQFW010000307.1:0-3292 GCA_040265735.1 Planctomycetota bacterium
GGACCTGCGCGGGCGCTTCCTGGCCGAGACCCTTCAGGCGGCCGGCTACCGCACCGAGGGCTACTACACCTGGAAGTACCTGGAGCCGCGCTTCGGATTCGGCGCGGGCTTCGATCGCTACGAGAGGCTGGGGCACACCTTCCTGAGTGACCCGGTGGTTGGTCCGCGCGTACTCGCGCTGGAGGCGGTGGCGAAGGAGCTCGGCGCGGAGCGGGCGCGCCTCGAGCAGCAGCGCGCCGCCAGCGGCGCCTCCGAGGACGGCATTGCGGCCGAGCTCGACGAGGTGGCCCGTCGCCTGGCCGAGGTGGGCGAGCAGGGTCGCGCCCTGCGCGCGGCGCACCCCGAGCTGTTCGGCGAGGTCAAGGTCGCCGACCAGGTCGTGGACCGCGGGATCGCCGCGCTGGAGCAGGCGCAGGACGCCGGGCAAGAGCCCCTGTTCCTCTTCCTGCACCTGTTCGATGTGCACGACCCCTATGTGAGCCCCGAGCCCTTCCACTCGCGCTTCGATCCCGACTATCAGGGTCCCATCGATGGACGGCGGGTGACCACGGGCGACTCGCTCGTGCAGCCGCAGATGGCGCCGCGCGACCTCCAGAACCTGATCGCGCGCTACGACGGCGGGATCGCCTGGGTGGACAGCCAGCTGGCGCGCCTGTTCGCCCGGCTCGAGGACCTCGGCCTCGCGCACGACACGCTCGTGGTGGTGACCAGCGATCACGGCGAGGAGTTCTTCGAGCACGGGGGCAAGACCCACCGCGGCAGCGTCTATCCCGAGGTGCTCTGCGTTCCCCTCCTCATGCGCTGGCCGGCCGGCCTGCCGAGCGGCGTGGTCGTGGAGGGGACCGCGGGCCTCGTGGACCTCGTGCCCACTGTCACCGCCGCCGCCGGCCTCGACCACGGCGCGCCCGCCGGCGGCCGGGACCTCGTGGCCCTGGCCCGGTCGGGCAGCATCCCGGAGCGGCCGCTGACCGCCGAGGTCGTGGCCGACGCCCCGGGGGGCGGCGTCCTGCACCGCTCGAGCCTGGTAGAGGGCGCGCGTCAGCGCGTGCGGGATGTGAGCGCCACGCAGGAGACCTGGGGCGAGCTGGACCTCAGCGCCGCCCCGCCCGTCACCGTCCGTCCCACCGACGAGGATCTCGCCCGCGAGGCCTTCCTGCGGGCACTGCAGCGCCTCGTGAACCTGCGCGGCGCCTCTCCGCACCGAACCCTGGACGCCTCTCCCCTGACCGAGCTCGAGCAGCGCGAGCTGGCCGCCATGGGCTACGCCGGCGGTGCCGGCGGCTCGGACCCCGACGGCGAGCGCTCGACCTTCGAGGGCGGGGTCCACCTCGACGCCCGCCTCGAGCACGAGCGCTGAGCGGGCTGCCGCGCGGGGAAGGGCGCCCCGGCAGACCTCGTTCGAAGTCCTGCCTCAAGGGCTGCCCTTCCTGATGGGTCAGTCAGGCCTGGGAGTCGCGACCCTGCGGGCCCCGAGGAGAATCACCGCAGCTCGACGGTGAGCTTGTCGATCGTGCCGCCGAACTCGAAAGGAGCGCGCTCGAAGTAGTCGAGCGAGACCGGAGAGCCCAGATCCGCACCGACATCGAAGGTCTCGCTGGCGGTGAACGCACCAGGCACGGTTCGCTTCACGGTCGCCCTCGCGACCTCCTCCCCATCGACCCTCAGAACGACGGCTGCCTGCGCTCCCGGCTTGGGAATGGTCTCGCTGACCTCGATCGTGTGCATTCCAGCGGCAAGGCGCGTCTCCGACCGCACCTTGGTCCGCTCGATGATCAGCATGTTGTACTCGTACACCAGCTCGCCCTCATCCAGGTACACCGTCACGCCGCCGCTGGCCCCTCCAAGGGCATACAGCACGCCAGAGGCGCCGTCGCCGATCTCCACCTCGGCCCGGACATGATTGGTCTGCTTGCCGATTGGCGGAGCCGTGAACTCCGGCATACGCCTCGTGTTGGCGTCGAAGCGCCAGGAGCTGTACGGCGTCCCGATCCGGTCCTCTGGGTGGTACCGGGTCCAGAGTCCGCCCCCGATCGGCAGCACCTTGTTGGCCTTGGCTTCGGCGAGGAACAGCTCCTGCAGCTGCGCCAGCCGCTCGGGCTCCTGCGCAGCAAGATCTCTCGCCTGCGAGAAGTCCTGCTCGAGGTCGTAGAGCTCCCACGCGTCCTGATGGGCATCCCAGGTCCTCAGGCGACCGAGTGACGCGGGCGTGTCCCAGGGCAGGAAGGGACCGAACGCACACGCGAACCATCCGTCGTGGTACACGCCACGACTGCCGTTGTTCTCGAAGTACTGGGTCTTCTTCGGGCTCACGGCACTCGCGTCACCGAACGCGTAGGTCATGCTCATGCCGTCGATCGGGTCCTGCCGAATGCCGTTCACCTCCTCGGGGTGTCGGATACCGAGGAGGTCGTAGATCGTTGGGGCGATGTCGTTCACATGGTGGAACTGCGGCCTGGGCCTCCTGTCCGGCTGGATGCCCTTCGGCCACGACACCACCATCGGGTTGCGCGTCCCGCCAAAGTGCGCCGCCACGAGCTTCGTAGACCTGAAGGGGGTGCTGCCAGCCCAGGCCCAACCGGCGTGATACATGTTGTCCACCTTCGGCCCACCAAGGGCCGGCAACCCACCGACCTCGTCCAGTGCGGCGAGCTGCTGCTCCACGGTGTTGGGGATGTTGTTCTGGGCGAGCAGCTCGCTGACCGACCCGCGCTGGCCCTCGGCGCTCGATCCGTTGTCGCCCCAGATGTAGAAGACCACGGTGTTCTCGCGCAGGCCGAGCTCTTCCATTCCAGCAATCAGCTTCCCCACCTGGGCGTCGGTGTGCTCGACATACCCGGCGAACACCTCCATCAGCCTTCGCTGAAAGGCGCGCTGCCCCTCGGGGACACTGTCCCACGAAGCGAGCGTCTCCGGTCGCTGCGTGAGCTCGGTTCCCTCCGGGATCCAGCCCAGCTGCTTCTGCCGCGCGAAGACCCGCTCGCGGTACTTGTCCCAGCCATCGTCGAACTTGCCTGCGTACTTGTCGGCCCACTCGGGGAAGATGTGGTGAGGTCCGTGGGCTGCGCCTGGGGCCCAGTACATGAAGAACGGCTGATCAGGAGCGAACGCCTGGTGCTTCTTCATCCATCCAAGTGCCCTGTCCGCCATGTCCTCGGTCAGGTGGTAGCTCTCGCTGCGCGGCGGCTCGATCGCGTTCAGGTTCTCGTAGAGCCGCGGTTCCCACTGCGAGGTCTCGCCGGCGAGAAAGCCATAGAAGTAGTCGAACCCGTGACCAGTTGGCCAGCGATCGAAG
>JBDQFW010000308.1:0-3274 GCA_040265735.1 Planctomycetota bacterium
GAGGCGGAGGCCCCCGGTCCGGGGCGCATCTTAGGGCCGGAGCGTGGTGCAGGTCATGCCGAAAGATCCGCGGGCGTCGCGGCCGACCGGACCACGGCTTCGGGGTCGATCTTGCGCATCAGGCCGGCGAGCACCTTGCCGGGCCCGGGCTCGAGGAAGCTCTTGATCCCAAGGTCACCTGCGGCCCGCATGGATCGCTCCCACAGAACGGGGGCCGTGAGCTGGCGGGCCAGGAGGTCCCGGATCTCGTCCGGCCCGCCCACCGGAGCCGCCGTGACGTTGCTGAGGACGGGGATCGCCGGGCTGCGGACTTCCACGCTGGCCAGTGCCTGGGCCAGCCGCTCGGCGGCCGGACGCATGACCTCGCTGTGGAAAGCCCCAGCCACCGAGAGCCGGACGGCGCGGCGGATTCCGTGGTCCTTGGCCGCGGCCTCGACCGCGTCCAGGGCGGCGAGCTCGCCGGAGACGATGATCTGGCTGGGGCTGTTCAGGTTGGCCACCTGGCAGATCCCGTGGGCGGAGCCGAGCTCGGCGAGGGCCGTGGCCGATTCCTCGGTGGCCCCCATCAGGCTCACCATGCTGCTCGGGCATGCCTCGCTGGCGTCCTGCATGGCCTCCCCGCGCAGGCGGACCAGGCGCAGGGCGTCCCCCAGCTCGAGCGCGCCCGCGAACCACAGCGCGGTGTACTCACCGAGGGAGAGCCCGGCAGCTAGCGGCGCCTCCGAGCGCACGAGCCCGTGGTCGGCCTCGAGCACGGCAACGATCGCCGCGCTCACCGCGAGGATGGCCGGCTGGGCCACATCGGTGCGGTCCACGGAGGGCTCCGGGCCCCACATGGCTTCCGTCAGCGCGAAGCCGAGCGCCTCGTTGGCCTCGTCGAGGGTGCGGCGCGCGGCGGGATGGGCCTCCGCCCAGTCCTGCCCCATGCCGGCGTACTGGGCCCCCTGGCCCGGAAAGAGGAGTGCTTCGCTCATGGTCTGGTGTTCCTCGCGCGGTGCGGCGCCTACCAGCGGATCAGGGTCGCGCCCCAGTTCAGCCCGGCGCCGAAGGCCACGAGGACGACGTACTTCCCGGGGATCAGGAGCCCGCGTTCGTTCGCCTCGTGGAGCGCGATGGGGACCGACCCGGCAGAGGTGTTGCCGTAGCGGTCGATGTTGACCACGACCTTCTGCTCGTCGACCGAGTCGAGGCGCTCGAGAGCTCCCTCGATGATGCGCTGGTTCACCTGGTGCGGAACGATGCAGCACACATCGTCGGGATCCAGGCCGTCCATGGCCCAGCGGATCATCTCGGCCATCTTGTTGACGGCGAAGCGGTACACCTCACGCCCCTTCAGCTGGATGAAGTGCTTCGACGGGTCGTAGCTGGGCATGTTGTGGAAGTGCGCGCTGCCACCCATCGGGAGGATGATGAGGTCGTGGCCGGAGCCGTCGGACCCGAGGTGGGTCTTCAGGATCTCCCCCTGGCCGCATTCCTCGTGGCGGCGCAGCACCGCGGCGCCCGCGCCATCTCCGAAGATGATGGCGGAGCCGCGATCGGTCTTGTCGACGATGCGCGAGAGGGCCTCCGTGCCGATGGCCAGGACATTGCGCGCGGTCCCCGAGGCGATGAACGCCTGGGCCGTGTGCAGGGCCGTGAGAAACCCGGTGCAGGCCGCGTTCACATCGAAGGCCGCCGCGTTCTTGGCACCGAGGTTCTCTTGGACTTGGCAGGCCACGCTGGGAAACACGCAGTCCCCGCTCACGGTCCCCAGGACGATCATGTCCAGGTCCTCGACGGCAAGGCCCGAGGCCTCCAGGGCCTGGCGGGCAGCATCCGTGGCGAGGTCCGAGCAGTTTCGGTCATCCTCGATCCAGCGCCGCTCGCGGATACCCGTGCGCTGGGTGATCCACTCGTCGTTGGTGTCCATGACCTTGGCGAGGTCATCGTTCGTCACGCGCCGCGAGGGCACGCAGAGGCCAGTGCCGGCGATCCCGACGGGTTGGAGCTGCGTCATGGCGGAGGGGGGGCTCTCGGGAGTCTAGCGAGGGGCGCCTCGCGAATCCCAGCATCCTGGGGGAGCCCTGCCGGGCGGCGTCTCGATTGGCGGGGCTCAGGCTCCGCCGGCCGCGAGGGCAGCAACCACCCGCTCGTTGACCTGACCGTCGAGGGTCTGGGCCGCGACGCGAAGCGCGTTCGAGACCGCCGTCGCGTCCGACCGGCCGTGGCCGATGATCACGACGCCGTTGACCCCCAGGAGGAGCGCACCGCCATAGGCGGAATAGCTCATGCTCTGCACGAGGCCGCCGATGGCCTCAGGAGCGACGGGTGTCCCGTGCTCCGCCGCGGCTCCCATGACCCGCGGGATCAGGAACTCGGAGAAGCCCTCGACCAATTTGAGGACCACGTTCCCGGTGAAGCCGTCCGTGACCAGCACGTCGGTCTTGCCCTCGAACAGCTCGCTGGGCTCCACGTTCCCGATGAAGGAGACGGGCGCCTCGGCCAGCAGGGCGCGGGCCTCCTTGGTCAGGGCGGTCCCCTTCTCGTCCTCCTCGCCGATGTTCAGCAGGCCCACGCGAGGCTCAGGCATGTCCAGAACCGCGCTCTGGAACGCGCTGGCCATGACGGCGTACTCCACGAGGTCCGTCGCGCGCGGGGCGGTGTTCGCCCCCATGTCGACCACCGTGAGGGGGCTCGGGGTGAAGCCGATGGTCACGGCGATCCCTGGCCGGCGGACGCCGGGCAGGGTTCGCAGGATCATGGTGGCAGCGCCAACCATGGCTCCCGTGTTGCCCATGGAGACCACGGCGCCAGCAGCCCCGGCCTTCACAGCCCCCATCGCGACAGGGATCGTCGCGCGGGGCTTGGCGCGCAGCGCGACGCCCGGCTTCTCGCCCATCCCGATGGTCTCGGGTGCGTCGAGGAAGCTCACGGCCGGCGGGCCGCCGAGGTCACTCCACTGGCCTCGAGTCTGCTCCTCGGGCCCAACGAGCAGGAGCCGCTCGGGTGTGACCTGCTCGAAGGACTCGAGGGCCATGAGGGCCCCCTCGAGGACCGCGCGCGGGGCGTGGTCCCCGCCCATCACGTCGAGGGCGATGCGCGCGGTGGTCAACGAGGCCGCCCGATCAGAAATCTTCGCGCTCGAAGACCTGGAACCCTTCCTGGCCGCCCTTCTTGAAGCCGTAGTGGGTCGACTCCTTCTCGTTGATGCGGTGCGGGCGGGTCAGCGCGCCCGAACGGGGATCACGCTGGAGGGCCTCCGGGGTCGTCCCGAGGTGGGAGCGGCGGATGCCCT
>JBDQFW010000309.1:0-3260 GCA_040265735.1 Planctomycetota bacterium
GACCAGAGGCCCGCCGTCCACGCAGACGAAGGCGTCCAGGGGCGCGCCGGGCTCGGGCGCCACGCGCACGTTGCGGCGGCCGCTGAACAGGCTGGCCATCCCGTCCACGACCCGCACGGGGCAGCGCAGGGTGTAGAGGTTGTGGTTCCGGCCGCTGGACCACGACTGCACGCGGGCGCTCGCGCGAAGGGGGGCGCCGCGGCCGTCCACATGCACGGCCAGGTCCACCTTGCCGGCGACGGGCAGCAGCGGGTCCCGCTCACACGCGACGCGGACCTGGAGCAGGCCCTCGCCAATGGAGATGTCCGCGACCCCGACGGGCACGATGCCTCCGTTCAGGATCATCCACAGGCTGGGCTCGGGCGCGGGAGCGGTCATGACCAAGCAGCCATCGGCGCACCCGGCACCCGGGATGGAGCCCGGGCGAGGGAGAGGCGCCTCGAGGGGCCTGCCCAGTCCCAGAAGCCGGTCCGTGTCTCAGGACGAGACACGGCGCTCTCCCCTCAGAAGGAGAGGCCGAACCCCACATAGGGGCCGGTCACCTCCACATCCACCACGGCGGACTGTCCGCCGCTCTGGTAGGAGATGTCCATGCGGCTCGAGCGGTACCCCAGCACCGCGTCGAAGTAGCGCCAGGGGCCGAAGCGCGCGGCCACGCCGAACCCGAGCACGCTCGCGTCCTTGCTGCCGCTCGTGGCCTCGATCCAGCGCAGGTCGCCCTCGAGGCGGAACGAGCCAAGATCCTTGGACACGGACGCGGCGACCACGGGGAGGGGCAGGAGGCTGTCGATGCGAGCGCTGCGCAGCTCCTCGGGGCCGACCTGTCCTCCGGGGTCGTAGAGGGCAGCCTGTCCCCGGAAGGTGCCCTCGATGTCGACGGCCTCGAGGCCGAAGCCCAGGGCAGCGTCGAAGGTCTCGGTCCCCACGACGCCGAACATCAGGACGGCGCGGTGCACTGCGAGGTCGAGTGTTGAGGCTAGCTCGGTGCCAGGCTCGAAGCGGACGAACTCGGTCCCGAAGCCGTTCTGGTCGTCGAGCAGCTCGAACTGGTCCGTGAGGACGCCGGATCCGGAGCTCCCCGTCAGGACCGAGGAGAGGATCAGCCGCGGGGACCCGAGGTCCACCTCGACCTCGAAGCCCGGGGCCGTGTCGCCGTCCTCGAGTCCGAGGTCCCCGAGGGTGCTGCCGCCGACGGGGTTGACCACGCCGCTCTGGCCGATCTGGAACCCGAGGGCTCCCTCGAGGTCCGCAACCCCGGCGGTCGCGCCGAAGTGCGCGCGGACCCGCGCTGCGTCCTCATCGAGGGTGGCGCAGGCGCAGAGGAGCCAGCCGGCCAGCCCGGCCGCGGCGATGTTGCGAGCGTGGAACAAGGGGCGATCAGAAGGAGGCGCGGACGCCCAGGTAGGGGCCGCCAATGCTGAAGTCGAGCTTGCCGGCGTCGGTGCCGTCTACATACTCGACATCGATGGAGTTCTCGCGGTAGCCGATGAACGCGCCCATGGGGCCGAAGAGGTCCATCGCCGCGCGCAGGTCGATGTCCAGGGCCGACACCTCCACATCGTCGAAGTCGAAGGTCATCCCTGTCACGAAGGCGGAGACATCCACCGGGCCCAGGGCGATGGCCGCACGCGCGCCCACCACCGGCAAGGGGACGGGCTGGTCCAGGACGACGGTGTCCACCGAGGTCGGATCGCCGGGCACGGTCTCGCCCGTGAACGCACCGTCGAAGTCGAGCATGTCCACTCCCAGGCCCAGCGCGAAGTCGATCGTGTCGCCCGGCACGAGCTCGAACAGGAAGAAGGCCTGGTAGAGGTTTACATCCAGGACCGAGTCGACCGGGGTGCCTGCCGCGAGCGTGACGCCGTCCACCTCGAAGGTGCTGGTCAGGTCGCCGCTGCCCCTGAAGTCCGTCTGCACCGCGCTGAGGACGAGGGTCGGGGCGCCCATGTTGAGCACCACATCCGCCCCCAGGGAGCTGCTGTCGTCCCCGAGGCCCAGGCCATCAAGGGAGGTCGTGGCGTCGACGGTCCCTCCGCTGGCCGCAGTTGCAAGCCCCACGGTGCCGTCCATGGAGTACTGGCCGGTGTGGACCCCGACGCTGGCCGAGGGCACGGCGCAGGCGAACAGGGGGAGGGCGAGCAGGGAGGTGAGCAGGGGCTTCATATTGGCGGGGTGAGGGCAGGTTCCTTCAGGGCTTTCGACCAGACCCGCCGCGGGCCTGAGCCTTGGTTCGCTGGAGAGCCTCCGCATCCTTCGATCCGCGTTCGGCGGGATCCAGGGGGAAGCAGCCGGACCGGAGTCCCGACCGCGGGCCGTTGGTGCAGTCGCTGAAGGTGCGGCAGATGCGCTTTCGCTCCAGGGGCCTGCCGCGGAGGCTGTCGAGGGGCATGCGCGGGTAGGAGAGGACCATCCTGCCCAGCCCGACGAGGTCCGCGCCGCCCCCGGCGACCTCGGCCTGGGCCACATGCGGCGCCCACTCCTGCAGGTAGCTGTAGCCGGTGCCGACGACGACGGCCTGCGGGTGGGCCCGCTTCACCTCACGCGTCAGGGCCACCTGCCGCTCGAGGCTGGTCAGCGGATCCTCGGGGGGGCCGTAGCCGTCGAAGGGCGGGTAGGCCGCGGGCCGCTGCACATGGGGACAGGTGTAGGGCGTGCCGACGGTGGCATTGATGAGCCGTACGCCCCGCTCGATGAGGTCGCCTACGAGCTTGAGGGGCTCACTCGAGTCCATCCGGCTGGGGTCCGCGAGGTCCATGGCCCAGCCGTGCTCGAGCGGGAGCGGGACCTGGATCGGGCGGCCCGGCGCCCCTGCTTCCGGGGCTGCGTGGGGGACGAGATCCCCCAGGCAGAGCCGCGAGCCGATCCCGAGGCCGGGGCAGGCCTCCTGGATCGCCGCGATGACCTCGAGCAGCAGCCGCGTGCGTCCCGCGTAGTCCCCGCCGAAGCGGCCGCTCCGGCCGCGCGCGCCCAGGAGCTCGTGCATCAGGTAGCCGTGGCAGGCCTTCACATCGACGAACGCGAACCCGACCTCCTGTGCCAGGCGTGCGACCTCTGCGTAGCGAGGGACGAGGGCCTCCAGGTCCTCATCCGAGAGCACGCGCGCATCGGCAGCCACTCCCGTGTGTGCATCCAGCCACGGCACGCGCGCGCCGAGCAGAGGCACCTTCTGGTCCTCGGGGCGCGAGTGGCGCCCCGAGTGCGTCAGCTGCAGCCCGACCACGACCCCGCTCGGGTCGAGCCCGGCCTCCGCGCGGCCTGCG
>JBDQFW010000310.1:0-3234 GCA_040265735.1 Planctomycetota bacterium
GCCCAGGGCGTGGACGCCGGCTCGGTGCAGGTGTTCCAGCAGGCCGGCGCGAGCTGGAGCCTCGTCGAGACCCTCGACGCGGTGAGCCCCGGCAACAGCCAGTACTTCGGCATCAGCCTGAGCCTCGCGGGCAACCCGAGCGGGCTGTGCGTGGGGTGCGAGAACGACGCGTCGGGAGCCTCGTTCCAGGGGGCGGCGCATGTCTACTACCGTCCCTCGGGGACGGGGAACCCCTTCGTCCTCGCGGCGTCCCTCCAGGCCCCGGGCGGCCAGGCGCTCGACGACTTCGGGTACGCGGTAACGGGGATGGGCAACACCTGGGTGATCGGAGCGCGCGGCTTCGACCAGCTGCGGGGCGCAGCCTTCGAGTACTTCGTCACCGGCGGGCAGAACCCGACCGTGACCCTGCGCAGCCAGTACGCCCCGACCTCGGGGAATGGCGGCGACCTCTTCGGGCACGCGATCGCCCTGGATGACCTGGGCGGCCTCGTGGTGGGTGCCCAGGGCCACCGCGCAGCCGGCCTCGGCGGCGCGGGAGGCACCTACTTCCGCGTCTACTCGTCGACCCCGACGGACTGCAACGGCAACGGCCTCGACGATGCCTGCGAGCTGTTCGTGGGCGACGAGACCGACCTCGACGGGAACGGGATCCTGGACTCCTGCGAGTCCACGGGCTCTGCCTTCTGCACCGGCGCCACGACCAACAGCACGGGCGCGGCGGGCAAGCTCCAGGCCATTGGCTCGAACGACCTCAGCGCCAACGCCCTGTTCCTCTACGGCTACGACCTCCCGCCGAACCAGTTCGGAATGCTGCTGACCTCGACCAGCACCGGCATCGTCGGCTACCCGGGCGGCTCGCAGGGAATCCTCTGTCTCACCGGCTCGATCGGCCGGTTCACCCCGGCCCTCATCAGCGGCGCCGGGATCCTCGCGACCCAGGCCGACTTCAACGACTGGCCCAACAACGGGATGGTCCTGCCTGGCCAGACCTGGAGCTTCCAGTACTGGCACCGAGACCAGAACCCCGGCGTGACCTCCAACTTCACCTCGGCCTGGTCCGTGACTTTCTGAGCATGGGGCCGGCCGGAGCCGGCTCCACCCACGGCGCGGCCCCCACCCACGGCCCCCTCCTCTAGGATGAGGCCGTGCTGCTCTCCCGCGCGCTCATCCTCCTGCCCCTCGGGGTCGCCGGGGCACGCGTCGGGCCCGAGGTCAGGGCCCTGCCCATGGATCCAGATCGAGCCGTCTTCCTCGAGGAGGACGCGCGCAAGGCCTCCCCGGTCCGCTTCGCCGAGGTCCAGGCAGTCCTGGCGGACCGCTGCTTCGCGTGCCACGGGCCCGACGACCGCGCGCGCGAGGCAGGGCTACGGCTGGACCGGCGTGAGGAGGCCCTCGAGGTGCTGGCGCCGGGAGACCCGGAGGCCAGCGAGCTGGTGGCGCGGATCCTGGACGACGGCGTGGATCGCATGCCGCCGCGGGACTCCAAGCTCGAGCTGAGCGCGGCAGAGCGCGACCTCCTGGTGCGCTGGGTCGCCGAGGGTGCGACCTACGACGGCCACTGGGCCTGGACGGCGCCCGGAGCGGGCCAAGCGGGTCCCAAGAGCGACGCCGGGGCGCCCGCGTGGGCCGGCGCCTGGTGCCGCGACCCCCTCGACGCGCGAGTGGCCGCCGCCCTGGACGAGGCAGGCCTGCGCCCCGGCCCAGAGGTGGATCCGGCCTCCTGGCTTCGCCGTGCGAGCGTGGTCCTGACCGGCCTCCCTCCGACCCCGGCGGAGCTTGAGCGCTTCGAGAGCGCCCGCGCCGCCGCCGCCGAGCCGGAGGTCATCGACGCCCTGGAGGCGGAGCGGCTGCTGACCAGTCCCCGGGCCGCGGAGCACCTGGCTGCGGCCTGGCTCGACGCCGCGCGGTACGCCGACACCTACGGCTACCAGAACGATGTGGACCGCACCGTCTGGCCCTGGCGCGACTGGGTCCTGCGCGCCTTCCAGGAAGACAAGCCCTACGACGCCTTCCTGGTGGAGCAGCTCGCCGGGGACCTCCTTCCTGACGCCACGCCCGACCAGGTCCTCGCCACCGCGTTCAACCGGCTGCACCGCCAGACCAATGAGGGCGGCAGCGTGGAGGAGGAGTTCCGGGTGGAGTACGTGGCCGACCGGGTGAACACCTTCGGCACGGCGGTCCTCGGGCTGACGATGGAGTGCGCCCGCTGCCACGACCACAAGTACGACCCCCTCACCCAGCGCGAGTACTACGGGCTCAGCGCCTTCTTCGACAACATCGACGAGAGCGGGCTCTACAGCCACTTCAGCTCCGCGGTCCCGACGCCGACCGTGGACCTCGCGACCGACGAGCAGGCCGCACGCCTCGAGACCCTGGCCGCCCAGCTGGTGGAGGCGGAGGCCGCCCTCGAGGCCCTGCCCTTCGACGAGGACGCCTTCGAGACCTGGCGCCAGCAGCTCACCCGAGGCGCGGCATCCCTGGATCCGGCCTCGACGCCGGGCCTGCAGGGGCTCTATCCCATGGACGACGGCGACCGCACCTCGATCGCGAACCGCGTCGAGGGCGGCAAGAGCGGCCAGATCAAGGGCCCCACCCTGTGGCGCGAGGGCCGCCGCGGCGGCGGTCTCGGCCTCAACGGCGACGACGCGCTCGAGTTCCTGGGGGCGGGCGTGTTCCGGCGCTGGGACGCGTTCAGCCTCGGCCTCTGGATCCAGCCCGCCGAGCATCACGCCCGCGCCGTGGTGCTGCACCGCAGCCGGGCGTGGCACGACTCAGGCAGCCGCGGCTACCAGCTGCTGCTGGAGGACGGCCGCCCCTCATTCAGCCTGATCCACTTCTGGCCCGGGAACGCCCTGCGCGTGCGCGCGATCGAGCCCGTCGAGGTCGGCCTCTGGACCCATCTCGCGGTCACCTACGACGGGAGCAGCACGGCCGCGGGCGTGCGGCTGTTCGTGGACGGGGCCGAGATCCCGGTAGAGGTGGTCCGCGATCAGCTGACCCGCACGATCCAGGGAAGCGGCGAGGGCCTGCTGTCGATCGGGGCCCGCTTCCGCGACAACGGCTTCCGCGGTGGCGCGGTGGACGAGCTCTTCGTGGCCGCGCGCGAGTTGGCCCCATTCGAGATTCGCGGCCTCGCGGGCGCGCAGGTCTCCCTCAGTGGGGGCGTGGGCCGCTGCCTGCGCGCCCGCGAGGCCGCGAATCTCGAAGGGGGCCAGCTCGCGCGCGGCCACGAAG
>JBDQFW010000311.1:0-3226 GCA_040265735.1 Planctomycetota bacterium
CGGCCAAGACAACACCACCTTGATTCAACAACAGCACACCTCACTCGCCACCTCCCTGAACGAGCTCCGGACCACCCTCGAGCGCCTCCAGCCCCGCGACGCCTGGTTCCTCACCGGCCAGCGGCGCGGCGTCTGCCTCGGCCTCGTGGTGCGGCGCTCCCGCGATCTCAGCTGGAGCCTCTCGGAGGACTCCGGCCTCGGGCACTCCGCGCGCCGCACCTTCCACTCGCCAGAGGCCCTGGCCGCGCACCTGGACAGCCTCGACAATCTCAAGACCGTGGAGGGCCCCACCAACCGCGAGGCCGAGCTCGAGAGCCTGACGAAGCGCCTCGGCGCCCTCCGAGCGGGCGACACCCTCTCCCTCAACGGAGCCCACGGGATCGAGCACGCCATGCTCACCGCCCGCCGGGACGGAGGCACCTGGCGCATGGCCCTGGACCTAGACGACGGTGACGACCTGGAGTCCCTGCGGGCGAGCTTCTCCAGCCCCGAGGACGCCGCCGCCTGGCTCACCGAGCGGGTGGACCACTGGCTGGTCTGAGCCCGCCCGCCGAGGGGACCGGCGGCGAGGCCTGACCGCGCCCAGCCGCGCCCCAACGAGACGGCCCCAGCGAGGCGGGCCCAGCGCGGAGAGCCCCCTTTCCGCCACCCAATAGACTGCATGGGCGGCCATTTGTGGCCCAATAGGTCGCATGCCGCACTACCGCCTCGGCCAGGCCGCCCGCGTACTGGGCGTCAGCGTGGACACCATCCGGCGCCATGTGGACGCCGGCCGGCTCGGGTCGGAGCGGACGGCGGGCGGCCAGCGCCTCGTGGACGGGGCGGACCTAGCCCAGCTCGCCCAGGAGCTCGACCGGGAGCGCTCGGCCGGAGGCGCCTCCTCCGCGCGCAACCACCTGCTCGGCATCGTGACCGAGGTCAGGCGCGACGCGATCGCCGCCCAGGTCGAGATGCGCTGCGGTCCCTTCAGGCTCGTGTCCCTGGTGACGCGTGAGGCCGTGGACTCCCTGGGCCTCGAGCCCGGCGTCCTCGTCAACGCAGTGGTCAAGGCCACCAATGTGGTCGTCGAACTCGCCACGCCCCCCACGCGACCGGCGGGCGAGGAGCCGTGATGCGCGGCACCTCCCGGCTCCTCCTCGGCCTCGCGCTCGCAGCCCTGGCCGCGGCCTGTGCGCCCGAGCCCGGCACGGCGCGCGTCTTCGTGGCCTCGTCCCTGGGTCCCGCCTTCGAGGACCTCGCCGCGGCCTTCGAGGGCCAGGCGCCGGGCGAGCGCATCGAGGTGCACGCCGCAGGGTCGCCGACCCTCCTGCTGCAGCTCCGGGAGGGCGCCCCCGCCGACCTGTTCGCCCCCGCCGACCTCGCCCACATCCAAGAGGCCGAAGACTCCCTACGGCACCTGGGCAGCGCGCTCCCACTCGCGACCAACCGCCTCGCCCTCGCCGTGCGGCGCGGCAATCCGGGCGGCGTGAGCGGCCTCGCGGACCTCGAGCGTGACGACCTCGTTCCCCTTCTCTGTGGGCCCGAGGTCCCCGCCGGTCGCTACGCGCGCGCGCTCCTGCAGGCCTGTGGCCTGGCTCCCCGCAGCGCCTCCGACGAGCCGAGCGCGCGTGCCGTGGCCACCAAGCTGAGGCTTGGGGAGGCCGACCTGGGGCTCGTCTACGCGACCGATGTGCGCGCAACGCCCGAGCTGGAGGAGGTCCCGCTCTCCGCGCCGGACGCGCCGCGGGTCGAGTACCGCATGCTGCTCCTGGCCAGCGGCTCCGCGCCCGACACCGCGCGGCGCTTCGCCTCGTTCGTGACGGGGCCCGAGGGTCGCTCCGTCCTCAGTGCGCACGGCTTCGAGGAGGCGGCCCCATGAGCGCCGAGAGCCGCACGCCCCTGCGCCTCGTCCCGCTCATCCTGCTGGCGCTCGCGCTCCTCGGCCTGCCCCTCGCCGCCCTGCTCGCGCGGGTGCCCTGGGACTCGCTCCCCGAGCAGCTGGCACGCCCCGCGCTCAGGGAGACTCTGGCCCTCTCCCTTTGGACCTCGACCAGCGCGGCGCTCCTCGCAGCCCTCCTCGGGCTGCCGCTCGCGGCCTGGCTGGCGAGCGGCGTGGGTCCGCTCCGCTCCCTCGCGCGCGTGCTGGTCACGCTCCCGGTGGTCCTTCCCCCGGTGGTCGGCGGCCTCGCCCTGCTGCTGGCCTTCGGCCGGACGGGCCTGGTGACGGCCCCCCTCGGGCTACAGCTGCCCTTCACCGCGGCGGCGGTCGTCCTCGCCCAGGCCTTCGTCGCCCTGCCCTTCCTGGTCATCGCCGCGGAGGCGGGCCTGCGCGCGGTGGACGCCAGGCACCTCGAGGCCGCCGAGACGCTCGGCGCCTCGCCCTGGCTGGTGCTGGTCCGCGTGCGCATGCCCCTCGCGCGCGCCGCTCTCGCCGCAGGGCTCCTGCTGGCCTGGGCCCGAGCCCTGGGAGAGTTCGGCGCAACGATCACCTTCGCAGGCAGCCTGCAGGGCGTCACGCGCACCCTGCCCCTCGCCCTGTTCAGCGCGCTGGAGGAGGACCCGGGCACCGCCCTCGTCCTGGGCGCCGTCCTCGTCGGACTCGCCGTGCTGGTGCTCGCGCTGCTGCGCGGCCGCTGGCTGCCGCGCCTCGGGGGACTCGGGGAGGCGCGATCATGAGGCTCCGCGCGGACTTCACGCTCCGGCGGGGCGAGCTGCTGCTGCGCGCCGCCCTGGAGGCCGAGCCCGGCGAGACCCTCGCCGTGGTCGGTCCCAACGGCGCTGGCAAGACCACCCTGCTGCGCACCCTCGCTGGGCTGGAGCGCGTGGACTCGGGCAGCATCGAGCTCGGCGCGGAGGTCGTGGACCCCGACCCTTTCGTCGGCCCCGCCGGCCGTCGCGTGGGGTTCGTGCAGCAGGGCGCCGTGCTCTTCCCCCACATGACGGCGCTGGACAATGTGGCCTTCCCCCTCGAGGCCGCGGGACACCCCCGCGCAGAGGCGCGGCGCCTGGCGGGGGTGCACCTGGACCGCGTGGCCGCGAGCGGCCTTGCCCCTCGTGCCTCAGGCGGCCTCTCGGGCGGCGAGCACGGTGCGGTCGTGATCCGAGGACGCCATCGCGCCTAGGCCCATGACCTGGATGTTGCGCCGCCCCGTCAGACCTTGGCCGATGGGCGGGGGAGCGTGTCCGACGAGGAGCGAGAGGGGCCCGCCAGCGAGGGGCAGGCGGGCCCTGATCATCGGGGTCTCAC
>JBDQFW010000312.1:0-3190 GCA_040265735.1 Planctomycetota bacterium
CCCGAGATCCCCCTCGCTCTCACCTTTGACGATGTCCTCCTGACGCCGCAGCACTCGGACGTGCTGCCCAGCGAGGTCACCCTCCAGACCCGGTTCAGCCGCCGGGTGAGCCTCAAGGTCCCCTTCAGCTCCTCGGCCATGGACACCGTGACCGAGTGGCGGCTGGCCGTGGCCCTGGCCCGCGAGGGCGGGATCGGCGTCATCCACCGCAACCTGTCCATCGAGGAGCAGGTCACCCAGGTGGACAAGGTGAAGCGCAGTGCCAACGGGGTCATCCAGGACCCGGTCACGCTCGAGCCCGACGCCACCCTCGGCGAAGCGCGCGAGATCATGCGCACCAAGAGCATCTCGGGCCTGCCGATCCTCGAGGGCGAGACGGTGGTGGGCATCCTCACCCGCCGCGACACCTCCTTTGGCGAGGCCGACGACGTCGTCGTGGCGGACGTGATGACGCGCGAGAACCTCGTCACGGCGCCTCCCGGCACCAGCCTCCAGGACGCTGCCGCGCTCCTGAACCGTCACAAGGTCGAGAAGCTGATCATCGTCGACGACGACCGGCGCCTGCACGGGCTCATCACCCGCAAGGACCTCGACATGCTGAGCGCCTTCCCGAACTCCGCCTTCGACGCCCGCGGGCGCCTGGTGGTGGGGGCCGCGATCGGCGTGCACGACTACGACCGAGCCCGCGCCCTCACCGAGGCCGGGGTGGACGTGCTCGTGGTGGATACCGCCCACGGCCACACCTCGAATGTGATGGAGACCGTCACGAAGCTGAAGGCCGACCTGCCCGCGGTGGATGTGGTCGCCGGCAATGTGGCCACGGCCGAGGCTGCCAAGGCCCTGGTCGAGGCCGGGGTCGACGGCGTGAAGGTCGGCATCGGGCCGGGCTCGATCTGCACCACGCGCGTGGTGGCTGGCATCGGCGTTCAACAGCTCACCGCCGTGATGGAGGTCTGCTCCGCGATCGCCGGCTCGGACGTGCCCGTCATCGCCGACGGCGGCATCCGCTACTCCGGCGACGCCGTCAAGGCCCTGGCTGCGGGCGCCAGCTGCGTGATGCTCGGCAGCCTCTTCGCGGGTCTTGAGGAGAGCCCGGGCGAGACGTTCGTGTACCAGGGACGCTCGTTCAAGAGCGTGCGTGGCATGGGCTCCATCGGCGCCATGCAGAAGGGCTCCAAGGAGCGCTACCGCCAGGGCGACGTGACGGACGCCCAGAAGCTCGTCCCCGAGGGCGTCGAGGGAATGGTGCCCTACAAGGGTCACCTGAGCCCCTATGTCTACCAGCTGTGCGGCGGCATCCGCGCGGGCATGGGCTACTGCGGTGCGGCCACCGTGGACCAGCTGTGGGAGCGCGCGCGCTTCGTGCGCATCACCAGCGCTGGCGTCCGCGAGAGCCACCCGCACGACGTCCAGATCACCAAGGAATCCAGCAACTACCACCACGAATGAGCGAGCAGCTGCGCGGCCTCCTGGTCGTCGACCTCGGGACCCAGTACGCCCAGCTCATCGCCCGCCGCGTGCGGGAGGCGGGTGCGTGGTGCGAGATCCATCCGCCGCGCACGGCCCTCGAGGCCGCGCGGCGCATGGACCTGGCGGGAATCATCCTCTCGGGCGGCCCCGCCTCGGTCTACGCCGAGGGCGCGCCCGAGGTGCCGCCCGAGCTGCTCGAGCTGGGCGTGCCGGTGCTCGGCATCTGCTACGGCATGCAGTGGATGAGCCAGACCCTGGGCGGCACGGTCGAGGGCTCGGGCGAGCGCGAGTTCGGGCACACCTCCATCGAGGTGGACCAGGCCACCGAGGTCTTCGACGGCATCGACGGCCGCACGGTCGTCTGGATGAGCCACGGGGACAAGGTCACCAAGCTCCCCGCGGGCTTCCAGGTCTACGCCCACTCGGACACCTGCGCCTTCGCCGCCATCGGCGACCCGAGCCGCCGCTTCTTCGGGGTGCAGTTCCACCCCGAGGTGAGCCACTCGGTGCGCGGCCAGGAGCTGCTGTCGAACTTCGTCCTCGATGTCTGCGGCCTGCCTGGCGACTGGAACGCGGGCAACATCGTCGACCGCGAGGTCCAGGCCGTGAAGGACCTGGTGGGGGAGACCGGCGAGGTCATCCTCGGCCTGTCGGGCGGGGTCGACTCGGCCGTGGCCGCGCTGATCGTCCACCGGGCCATCGGCGACCGGCTGAAGTGCATCTTCGTGGACAACGGCCTGCTCCGGAAGGGCGAGCGCGAGGTGGTCGAGGAGCACTTCGCCGAGCACATCGGCATGGACCTGACCACGGTCGACGCGCGCGCCCGCTTCCTGGGCGAGCTGGCCGGCTGCACCGACCCCGAGCGCAAGCGCAAGATCATCGGCAAGGAGTTCGTGGAGGTCTTCCGCGAGGAGGCCCAGCGCTTCACCAACGCCAAGTTCCTGGGCCAGGGCACCCTCTACCCGGATGTCATCGAGTCGGTCGCCGTCCACGGGGGCAACACGGCCACCATCAAGTCTCACCACAATGTGGGTGGCCTGCCCGAGCGCATGAACATGAAGCTCGTCGAACCCCTGCGCGAGCTCTTCAAGGACGAGGTGCGCCGGGTGGGGGCCCACATGGGCCTCGACGAGCGCATCCTCCTGCGCCAGCCCTTCCCGGGCCCCGGCCTCGCCGTGCGGATTCTGGGCGAGGTCACCGAGGAGCGCTGTGACATCCTCCGCGAGGCGGACGCCATCGTCCGCCACGAGGTCGAGAAGGCCGGCTGCCACCGCGACCTGTGGCAGTACTTCGCCGTGCTGCTGCCGACCAAGTCCGTCGGCGTGATGGGCGACGCCCGCACCTACGAGGACGCCTGCGCCATCCGCGCCGTGTCGAGCCAGGACGGCATGACCGCCGACTGGACCTACCTCCCGCACGATGTCCTGCGCACCATCTCCAACCGCATCATCAACGAGGTGCGCGGCATCAACCGGGTCGTCCTGGACATCAGCTCCAAGCCCCCGGCGACGATCGAGTGGGAGTGAGGGGGGCGATCTTGCTCTCGCCGTCCCTCGGCTCGTCCGGGTGAGTGAGGCGGGCGTCGGCTCGCATTGGGGGCAACGCTCTGGTGCGGGTGTCCTTCGAACCCCGTGGGGGGGCGCTCGAGGGCTACTTGGGCGTTGAAGGCCCGAATCGGGTGGAAGCCCTGGGGCGCTGACCCGAGACTGGGCCCTCCTCC
>JBDQFW010000313.1:0-3134 GCA_040265735.1 Planctomycetota bacterium
GGCAAGCTCCGATTGACCGGTCGTCCTGTTTCTTTCCGAGGCTTCCCAGCCCTGGGAAGGCGCGCAGCTCGCGCTAAGGTCGGGACATGGCGGAGACCGGGCTCAGGCTGGAGGTGGACGGCGCGGGCGTGGTCTGGCGGGAGACCCGGACCCCCGGGGTGCAGTGGTCCTTGCTGTCAAGCGAGGGCCGCGGTGAGCAGGCCGGGGCCACCGTCCTGATCCGAATGGAGCCAGGCTGCGGCTACCCAGCCCACGAGCACCTGGGGCTGGAGGAGGTCCTCATCCTTGCGGGGGGCTATCGGGACCACCTGGGCGAGCACCGGGCCGGCGAGTACCTGCGCTACGAGCCTGGGACGCGCCACGCGCCCGTGGCCCTGGGGAAGGCGGGGCATCCGATCGGACCTGCGAACCCCGCGTGCCTGCTCTACGCCGTCTCTCGGGGGGGCATCCGCACCCTGGGGGATGAGGAAGCCGCGCCCCTCGGGTAGGCTCAGCAGATGGCTGCTCCGCTCCCCATCGACCAGCTCTGTTGCGCCCTCGAGGCCGAGTTCGACCGTGACCCCCGCGGTCCGGGCGTGCCGAAGCTGCTCTCCCGGTACCAGGCGGATCACGAGGACTGGCGCTCCTGGACCCACTTCAGTCAGCAGCGCTACACGCGCAACCTCGTGGCGCGCTGCGGCTCCTACGAGCTGCTCCTGCTGTGCTGGGAGGAGGGCCAGGAGAGCCCCATCCACGACCACGCAGACCAGCGCTGCTGGATGGGGGTCCTGCAGGGCGAGCTGGAGGAGGTCCACTACCGCACTCCGGCCGCGGGGGGCATCGAGCAGGGCCGCGTGCAGCCGTTCCAGGCGGGGCAGGTGGCCTTCATCGACGACGACATCGCCTTCCACCTGATTCGCCCGCGTGGCGGGCGGGCCGTGTCGCTGCACCTCTACTCGAACCCGATCGACACCTGCCGCATCTTCTGCGCCGAGACGGGGCGGGCCGAGACCGTGGCCATGGGCTACCACTCGGTCCGGGGTCAGCTCTGCGCGGGGGACGACCCCGCGACGATCCGCGAGCAGGTCCTCGCCGGGACCTGGGGGTCCTGACCGGAGCCCAGCGCGCGCAGACCTCGCCGCCCGGGTCCCCCCGCAAGGGCGCGGGCGGGTCTCCTTGACCAGCGGCCCCCCCCGGCGTACCTTCTCCGCCCTCGATGGCGGGGTAGCTCAGCTGGTTAGAGCACAGGATTCATAACCCTGAGGTCGCGGGTTCGAGTCCCGCCTCCGCTACCAATCCACACGCAGGGCCGACCCCTTGGGGTCGGCCCTGCGTTGTTTTTTGGGGCCAGCCGCAAGCGGCTGGCCGGGGATCAGGCCTCTTGGCTGCTTCCGCCTGCGCGGGGACGGCGCGTGGAGCGGCGGGTGCGCACCTCCTCCATGAGCATGCAGGCCATCTCGCCGCGCTCCGCACGGCCCGTCGTGCGGTAGAGGGCCGTGGCCTCCTCGATCTGCTCGAAGGAGTCCCTCACGCCGCGACGGGTGTGCCGCCACTCGCCGACCTGGCCGCGCCCCAGGCCCAGGGACCGTCCCTCCCCGAAGGCGTCGATGTTCGCGCCGAGGAACACGAAGGCCCAGCCAGAGGCCTTGCGCTCCTCGACCATCTCCAGCACCTGAGCCCGGGAGTAGCTGCAGCTCGCATTCTCGTGACCGTCGGTGATGACCACCACGAGCTGCTGCTCGTCCGGGTCGGCCTCCTCGCGGAGGTCGAGACGCTCGAGCAGCATCCCGAGGGCGTCGAGCAGCGGCGTGCCTCCACGGGGCTCGTAGGTCGCCTCATCCAGGTCCGGCACGGAGCCGATCGGAGCCGCGTCGATGGTGACCTCCTGCGGATCCGCAGTGTCGAACTGGACCAGCGTCAGCCGGCAGTCCCCGGGGAGCGTACGCTGCTTCGCGACGAACGCGTTGAAGCCGCCGATGGTGTCCTCTTGGATGCTCCCCATCGACCCGCTGCGGTCCAGCAGGACCGAGACGTGGACCCGATCCGCGGCGCCTGCGCCTTGGCTTGTGTCGTGGGTCCCCGTGGCGAGCCTGCGGGCGATGCGCTTGAACTCCCGCGCTCCGGCGAGGCGCTCGGCCCACCGACTCGGCAGGCAGGGGGCCCCTCGGTAGGCGCCGGCGAACGCGCCGGTCAGGCTGGCGACGCTGTCCGCATCGAAGCCGCCATTCACCGCCGTCAGGATGGCCTGCTCGGGGTCCTCGGGGTGCTCCAGGAAGCACCAAAGGGCGGCTGGCAGGGTCTCGAGCACATAGGCTCCGTTCTGGGTGATGCCGAAGGCCTCCTTGGGACTCTGCCCGAGGAGGGTGCCGACGGTGCGCAGGCGCTCGGCCAGGAGGATCCTGCTCCCCTGGGCCTCGGGGCGCCGATCCTTCCCGTACGCGTCGCCCAGGTCGCCCAGTCCGGCGATGAGGTGCTCCAGGAAGGCCTCCGGAACGAGACAGCCGTCCGGGGTGCGGACCAGCAGGGCGACGGCATGGGCGACGACCGCGGAGGCCGCCACCGCCAGGCGATCGGCGTGGGTCACCACGGCGTTGCGCGCGGCCTCGCGGCGCAGGGCCTTGAGATCGTCCCCGAACGCCAGGCCGATCGCAGCGGCGCGCAGGGCAGCGCCGTTGCCTGCGGAGGGAGTGCCGGCCCGCCACCAGCGGCGTCCCTCTGCGAGGCGTCGCATGGCCTCGCTGGAGGCGCGTCCCAGGTGAGCCAGGGCATCGCGGTGCTGGACCAGCTCCGTCGCGAAGGCCTCGGCGGCCGGGGCCTCCTTCTGCATGCAGGCCTTCAGGGTCAGCCTCAGGGTCTGGCTGTCGTCCGTCTGAGGGCAGGCCTGCTGGCCGCCGCGGCGGCGGCGGGGGACCTCGAGCTCGGCCAGCCAGCCGAAGCGCCTCTGGATGCCCTCAGGGCGCATGCCCTTCACCTGGCGTCCCAGCGCAGAGCCGAGGGCCGCGCCGAGGAGGACGCCCTCGACGCGGTCAGGGCCGGGTGAGGGACCCGCGGCAAGGCGCGCCGTGGCCTCGGGGGGCAGCTCGCCGGAGGTCGGGAACAGGCCGCGCCGGGCGAGCTCCCGGTCGGCGTCGTGGAGGTCGGAGGAGGAGGGGGGG
>JBDQFW010000314.1:0-3120 GCA_040265735.1 Planctomycetota bacterium
CCTCTAGACTCGTCCCATGCGCATCTGGGACCAGGCCCTCGAGCTCGCACGGGCCACGCCCGCATCTCGGAACCGCTATGTCGACCTCCTGCGGGCGGCCTCCATCCTGGCCGTCGTGTACGGGCACTGGCTCGCCGCGGCGCCCTTCCGGGATGGACAGGGCTCCCTCCAGTTCACCCACCTCCTCGCCGCTCAGCCCGGCTCCCAGTACCTCACCTGGGTGATCCAGGTGATGCCCGTCTTCTTCTTCGTGGGGGGCTACTCGAACGGCATCTCGTGGCGGGGGGCCAAGCGACGCGGGCAGGACTTCTCGACCTGGCTCGACGGTCGGCTGCGCAGGCTCATCGGGCCGACTCTTCCCGTCGTGCTCGTGTGGGCGGTGCTGGGATTCGTGGCGCCCAGGTTCGGCGTGGACGCCGAGTGGGCGGGGCGCGGCAGCCAGGCCGCCCTCATTCCCCTCTGGTTCCTGGCGGTGTACCTCGTCATCGCGCTGCTGGTCCCGCTGACCCATGCCCTCTGGGAGCGCCTCGGCCTTGGATCGCTCCTGCTGCTTGGCCTGCCCGCGTTCGCGCTCGACGCCCAGTTCTTCCTGCGCGAGGAGGGGACGCCGACTCCGCTGCTGTCGTGGCTCAACTACCTCGCCGTGTGGTGCACCGTGCATCAGCTCGGGTACGCGTGGCTGGATGGGAGGCTCGCGGGAGCGCGCCGGCTGCTGATGTTCCTCGTCGGCTTCGGGGGCGTCGTCGTCGCGACGAAGTACGGCCCCTATCCCCTCAGCATGGTGGGCGTGCCTGGCGACCTCGTCAGCAACACGACGCCGCCCAAGGCTGTCATCCTCCTCCTCGGCATCGGCCAGGTCGGTGGGCTCCTCCTATTGGAGGACCGCGCCCGGAGGTGGCTCGCTAGCGACCGCGCCTGGGCCGCCACGGTCTTGATCAACGGCATGATCATGACGGTGTTCCTCTGGCACATGACGGTGCTCGTCCTGGGCATCGGGCTCTCCCAGGCCACCGGCGGGTGGGGGCTTGGGGCCGAGCCGGCCTCTGGCCCGTGGTGGGCGTGGAAGGCGCTCTGGATGGTCGCGTGGACCTGTGCCCTGGCGCTCGCCGTGGGGCCGCTCATGCGGTTCGAGCGGCCGCGGCCGGGCATCGCGGCCCCGGCGTGGCGCCAGGTGGTCGCAGCCCTCTCGTTCTCGACCGGGCTCGGTCTCATGGCCTACGGAGGCGTGGTGGGGGAGGGTCCCCTCGGCGTGCGACTCGAGGTCGTCGGCCCGATCCTGGTGGGGGTGCTCCTCGGCCTGCCGCGGGGGCGGGCCCCGAAGTCCGCGACGGCCTAGGGCGCGCTCTCCGGCACGGAGCGCGAGAAGGCCGGCGGCGGCCCGCCACGCCCGAGATCAGCCCTCGAAGACGCCGCTAGCAGCCACGGCTGCCAGGACGCGGTCGGTGAGGGCCGGCGGGCACACCACGAGCTCGTGGTTCTTCGGGTCCTCGCGGTTGTAGGTGTGCTCCTCCCCGCGGAGCTTCGAGACGTGCCAGCCGAGGGAGCGGGCGACGCACTCGGGCGCGCAGGTGTCCCACTCCTTGAGGCCGATCTGGTGCACATAGAGGTCGGCCTCTCCGGTCAGGAGCATGCAGACCTTGTTGCCGACGCTGCCCGCGGGGACGAGGTCGGCGTCCATTGCGGCTGCGAAGCGCTCGACCCACTCGGGGGTGTGGCTGCGCGAGACGGCCACGCGGAGGCGGTCCGCGGAGGCGTCGCTGCCGCGGCGCAGGATCACGCCCTTGTCCGCGGCGGGGCCGTCGAGGCCCGAGTCCTCGTGTCCTGGCGCGCAGACCCCCCAGAGCATCCGCTCCTGGGAGGGCAGGGCCACCGCGCCGAGCACCGGCTGGCCATCGACGGCCAGGGCGACATGGACGGCCCAGTCCGGGCGGCCCTGGGAGTACTCCTTGGTGCCGTCGAGGGGGTCTACGATCCAGGCGCGGGACTTCTCGGTCCGGCCCGGCGCGCTCTTGGTCTCCTCCGAGAGGAGCCCGTCCTCGGGGTAGCGCCCAAGGATGAGGCCCTGGAGGTAGCCGTCCGCGGCCTGGTCGCCCACATCGCCCATGGTCTTCCCCTCCCAGCGGCCGGACTCGCGCAGGCGGAGCAGGCGCTCCCCCGCGGCGCGGGCGGCATCCAGGGCGAAGGTGAGGTCCTCGGGGCGATAGGGGGTCGTCATGGGAATCAGGTGCTGGGGCGCTCGAGGGGGCCGGGCCAGGCGGGCAGGCCGGCGTCGAGGTTCAGGAGCTCGGGGAAGCCGGGACGCTGGGAGAGGGCCTCACAGACGGCGGCGGAGCGAGCCCCGGCCGCACAGTAGACCAGCAGCGGCCGGTCCCTGGGGACCTCGTTCAGGCGCTCCTCGAGCTCCTGCATGGGGATGTGGAGGGCGCCGGGAACACGTCCCGAGGCGACCTCGCCGTGGGTGCGGACATCCAGGACGGCCGCTCCAGCCTCCACGCGGCGCTGGGCCTCCGGGCCGTCCACATCCTCCCAGAGCTGCCCATCCTCGATCATGGCCGGGGTGACCGGGAGCCCGCGCGCGTGGCGGTCCAGGAGCGCCCTCAGGCGGGACGCCTCCTCCCTGAGCTGCTCGAGCTCGTTGGCCATCCGCCGCCGGGCGCTCGCGGCCTCCTCCTCGTCAGCCCCCTTCGAGGCCGACCGGCGGTTCGCGATCAGCAGCGCCAGCAGGGCCGAGGAGAGGGCGAAGCCCAGGATCTTCAGGGACAGCTGGAGAGGATCCGCCATGGCCCAAGCCTAGCCCGCGGGCCGCGCGCGGGGCGGCTCGGTTCACCGCCTTCCCAGGCGGGCCTGGGGCGGCCGTGGGACGCACCGCGTGGTCGTCGCGGCCGTCCCATGGATGGGATGCCGTGCGCCCGCTATGGAGCGCGGACCTGCCTCGAGGGCCGTCAGCCGGCGTGCGGGCGAGGCAGCCTCGTGGCAGTCCCAAGGAAACCCACGGTCCGCGAGCCCGCCTGGGGCGCTCACCGCTAATCTGTTTGGCTGCAATCCCGGCCTACGGAGCCCTGGAGTGGCCCTCGATCGCGTCCCAAGAGGCGTGCCGAATCCACCCGCCAAGGCCCCCTC
>JBDQFW010000315.1:0-3114 GCA_040265735.1 Planctomycetota bacterium
CCTCGAACCCTGCCATCCCGAGGCAGCGCTCCAGGCTCTGGGCCGTGAAGTAAGAGCGGTGCTCGTAGACCACCTCCCAGGGCGTCCCCTGCTCAAACATGAACTCGGCGCTGGGGACCTCGACAACCAGGGTCGCCGGACTGTCCTCGAGGGCGGTCCGCAGCTGCCGCAGGAACCCAACCGGATCCACCAGGTGCTCCAGGACCTGGCGGCTCACGACGAGCCGCGGCTGGAGCTCTCGCAGCGCGGCCGCAGAGTCCACCCCGAACAGCATCGGCCGAATCTCGAGGCGCGGGTCCCCCGGATCGGAGGCGCTGGCCGAGGGATCGAAGCCCAAGGCGCGGGTTGC
Organism: Planctomycetota bacterium; assembly: GCA_040265735.1. Classification (GTDB taxonomy): domain Bacteria; phylum Planctomycetota; class UBA1135; order UBA1135. The sequence goes on from JBDQFW010000315.1 coordinate 350, forward strand.
GCCCAGGGCCAGGCACTGACGCAGGAACTCCCCGTCTCCGCAGCCGATCTCGAGGACGGCGCCTCCGCCCTCAAGGTGTCGCGCCACGAGGCTCTGGGCGTAGCCCTGGAGGTAGTCCCGGAAGGTCGCGCTCACCGAGAGCGAGTTCTCGTAGTCCTCGCCGTAGACGGCCAGGCTGGGGTCGAAGCGGGCGTTGTGCAGCACGCCCGTGGATGGATCCACGCGCAGCTCGATGACGCCCCTGGCAAATGCACGGGCCTCCTCAGCGGAGCTGCCGAGCGCGCAGACGAGCGTTGGCACCTCGTCCACGCGGCCCGCGGCGCCCTCCTCCTCCGCACGCCAGCGCAGGCCGTCATCCAGGCGATCGTCCGCGATCCGGGCCAGCAGCGTCGCGATGCGCTTGTAGCGCCCGGCCCGGTGGTGGCCGTCGGTCAGGCGCTGGGCCAGGTACGCCTCGCGCAGCTGCTCGATGCCCTTGGGCACGGTCCACTGCGGCCGAAAATCGGGGAGGAGGCGCTCGATCTTGCTGAAGTCCACACGGTAGTTCCGCGCGTCCGCGCCGGCGCGATCGGGGATCTCAATGACGCTCCCCTCCACCGCCTGCTGAACGAGGCGCGCGACGTCCTTGATCAGGTAGTTCTCGTCCGAGCGCCCCACGTTGAACGGCTCATCCAGGACGACCTCTTCCGGCGCCTCCACCACGGCCACCATGGCGCGTGCGATGTCCTCCACGTGCACCAGCGGTCGCCAGGCCGATCCATCGCTCAGCAGCTGGACCTTGCCCCGCAGGACCGCGGTCGCGGTGAGGTCATTGACCACGAGGTCCATGCGCAGGGCCGGTGAGACGCCATACGCCGTGGCGTTGCGCAGGTACACGGGACAGAAACGTCCGGGCTCGGCCAGGCCAGAGAGCTGCCGCTCGACCTCGATCTTCGCCGTCCCGTAGGGCGTGATCGGGTTCATGCCGGCCTCCTCGTCCAGGACCTCGTCCCCCGCCATGCCGTACAGGCTGCACGAGGAGCTGAACACGAACCTCCTCACGCCCGCGGCCTTCGCGAGCCGTGCGAACCTGACGGTCCCGGCGTCGTTGATGTCGTGGGTCAGGCTGGCGTCGAGATCGCCCAGGGCGTCGTTGGAGAGCGCCGCCAGGAAGATCACCGCATCGAAGCCCACGAGGTCCTCGGGCACCACATCACGAAGGTCCACCTCGAGGGCCGGAACCTGAGGCTCCGGCAGGAACTGCCGCCCGGCGTAGTAGCCGGTGTCCAGCCCAACGACCTCGTGGCCCGCTGCTTGGAGGAGGGGCGTGAGGACCTGGCCGATGTAGCCGCGGTGTCCGGGAACGAGGATGCGCATGCGAGCACTCAGGGGATTCTCAGGGTGAGCTTGCGGGCGTGGAACGCCTCGGCGTAGCCGCCGGGGGCCGCGCACTCGACGCCCCGGATCCTTGCGAGGGACCGGAACGTCTCGGGTGTGAACCAGGCCTTGCTCGCCTGGCTGGGGAAGTGCTCCAGCAGGTGGGCACACTTGCGATCGAGGTCGGCCCCGTCGAGGGGCACAAAGAGGCTGGGGGACCCGAGGTCCCCCTCGTACTTGGGGATCTCGTACTCGAGGACGGCGTGGCTGCGCCAGGTCTGCCAGGTCAGCTCCGCCAGCACGCGGTGGTCCTGGTGCCGGTCGCCCAGCGCGTGCGTGAGGACGAGGTCCGGCTCGAAGCGCTTCGCGAGCTCCCAGAGCCGCTCCTTGAGCGGGCCCAGCACCGTCGGTAGCAGGCTCATGGGAAAGTCCCACAGCTCCAGCTGGGCGTCCTCCCCCACCCAGGCGCGTGCGCTGGTGGCCGCCTCGACCTTGCGCTCACCCTCGGCGCTGGCCACCACCCAGCACAGCTCCGCACCCCGCTCTCGAGCGAGCATGCGCAGGGTGCAGCCCGCCCCGATCTCGAGGTCGTCGGGGTGGGCACCCAGAGCGAGGACGCGAAGTCTCCGTCCGGGTTCGGGGAGGGCGAGGGGGAGCATGGCCAGGTGCGAGGGGCAGGAGTCTAGCCTCTCATGGAGGTCCATCAGGGCGAGCCTCACACGCGGCCGTGTCTCGTTTCGGAGCGTAGAATGGGGCCATGCCGCACGCGCCGGAGCAGGGGAGGGAGCTGGGCTCAGGCGAGGCCTGCCATGGGCCGCCGCGATGCCCGGCCTGTGAGAGCCAGGGCCGATCGTTCTGGACCGTTCCGCGCGTCCCCTCGACCTCGAACATCCTGTTCGCCTCCGCGGCGGAGGCTCGCGCGGTGAAGGCCGGCCGGCTCGAGCTCGCCTGGTGCGAGACCTGTGACCTGATCTGGAACGCGACCTTCGACTCCGCGCTGACGGACACGAGCGAGGGCTACGAGGAGACTCAGGCCCACTCTCCCACCTTCCGCGCCTGGCTGCAGGGATTCGTCGAGCGCCTCCATGACCGCTACGGCCAGCAGGGCGACCTGTCCGCTGCGCTCGTAGTGGATGTGGGCTGCGGCCGCGGAGACTTCCTCGCGGCGCTCTGCAGTCGCACCGGGTCACGCGGCCTGGGGATCGATCCCTCCTCCACGGCCGGCCGCGTGGACCTCAAGGCCGGCGCGGGAATCGCGTTCGAGCGCACTGAGCTCGAGGAGGCCAGCTCGTTCGAGGAGGCTGCCCTCGTGGCCTGCCGCCACACCCTCGAGCACGTGGCCGACCCCGTGTCCTTCTTGAGCGAGCTCGCGCGCCGGTCCGCGCCCGGATGCCCGGTCATTCTCGAGG
>JBDQFW010000316.1:0-3102 GCA_040265735.1 Planctomycetota bacterium
GCGCCGGCACTGCGGATGAAACGCAGGCGAGGCCATGGGCGGGCGCTCTCCAGTTCCGGGTGCTCCGCAGCGTACGCGAGGACCTGACGCCAGAGCGTCGGCACCAGATAGCACCAGGACGCGCCCTGCGGACCCGCGAGGTCGTCGAAGAAGCGGCGTGGAGCGAATGATTCACGGAAGCGCGTTGCGCCTGCGGCAAGAAGCGGAGCGACGAGGTTGCAGGCGATCCCACCGACGTGATGCAGGGGCAGGAGCGACAGCCCCAGGTCCTCGCCGGACAGGTTTAGCGACCGACCGATCATCCAGCTGGAGGACACCAGCCTTCGCAGCGTGAAGGGCACGTGCTTCGGAGCTCCGCTCGTACCCGACGTCGAGAGCTCGAGCACGACCTCGCCAAGACTCCGCGTCGACGCCGAGGCGATCGGACCCTCGGCACGCGGAGCCGGCAGACTCGGTAGGGGCGAGCCAGGGCGAGTGTTGACCTCGATGTGCAGCAGGCCATGGATCACGCTGCACAGTCTCGCGGCGTCGCGAGCCTCGGGCGTCCCCGCGAGGGTAACGACGGCAGCGACTTCGCGATCCTCCAGCTGTGCTACTCGATAGTCCAGGGGCTGCGTCACGCCAAGCGGCACGGCCACATACCGGTTCATCACGGCGAGGAGCAGCGCGCCGAGCTCCATGCCATTGCTCACGAGAAGCGCGACGCGAGCGCCCGCTGGGACGCCCCTGCCAGAGAGATCGAAGTCCGTGATGAATGACCGCAGGGCGCCGAAGGAGATGGCCTCCCGCGGAGACCACAGGGTCTCCGGTGCGGCCCAGATGAAGTCCACGAGACCGGTCGCGGCTTCTGTACGCGACTCAAGCAGGTCGTTGACGAGGCGGGCGCCTGCGGCCTGCTCCGACGCTGTCGGGCGCGGGGCGACACACACGCCATCCGGGTCCCTCCAGTGCGCTTGGACCAGGGCGTTCGCCCAGGGTGTGTAGAAGCCGCGCGGCTGCAGGATGTGTGGAAAGGTTGTGAGCTCACCCAGCAGGGGGCCGCGTCGAGCGTCCGCGTACCAGTCCAGGCGCGCGAACACCCCGAGCCTGATCGCGAGCGACCGTGCCTGCAGAACGATCTCCTGGGCGCAGGCCGGAACTCGGGCGTCGACCATCTCCTGATCGGTGCAGACCAGTGCGCCGTGCGTGCGCCAGCAGATCACGGGATCCCAGGCCGGTTGCTCGAGGAGGCGGAAGTCCGCATCGCAGAAGGCGACCCAACGCTGTCCGTTCTCTTCAAAGTGCAGTTGGATCCAGAGCAACTCCGAAGCGATCGCGAAGATCTTGTAGTCCGTCGGCGCCGGGTGACCACAGGCATCCTCGACGAGGGCTTCGATCAGGAAGGACGAGAAGTTGAACGGGAAGGTGTGCCCTTCGTGTACGCAGTAGCCGCGCGCGGCCATGGAGGCGAGCTCGCGGGCCACGAGTCTTGAGTCAAAAGGTACGCTGCCTCGCGTCAGATCCTTGCCGTCACGGACGACAGTGACGCCGAAGGAGTGCCCGGCGCCCACGGGCTTGATCGCGAAGCTCGCCGGCAGCGACGGTGCCAGCGTCGGTAGCTGAACCTCGATATCGTCACCCGGTAGCTCGTGCAGCAACTCGGGCAGGGGCACGCCCAGGCTCTCGAGATAGGCGCGTTCCCGCAACTTATCGAGCTGCGTGAATGGAAACGGGTTCAGTGCTGTCCCGACGAACCGATTGTGCTCGTCGCGAACGAGCGCGAAGTTCGAGTCGTGTTCGTACCAGCGCTGCTGGCGCTCGACTAGGCGCTCGTAGATGAACGGTTCCCCTCGTGTGCCGCGTCGAACCAACGCGGCGGTCGTTCGGACGTGCTCGGACGCTCGCCTGGCACGCTCCAGCACCGCATCGATCAGCACCGCGATGCGGGCCTCGCCGCGGCCATGCGCAGCGTCTCTCGCAAGCAGGCGCAGGGTTGCCGTGAGCGTGTGCTGGAGGGCATCAGCGAGTGCCTGATCCTCCGAGAAGCACCTCAGCTCGATGCGCGGCGGTTCCGATGCAGCGCCCGCTCGGCTGGCGCTCCGCCTCGGCTCCGGGCGTGGCAGTCGAACTCGCAGGAGCAAGCCCCAGCGGGTCTTCTGCACTCGCCTGATCGGGTGTTCCCTGATGTCACCATCCGTGCATGCCGGCCCTTGCTCCTCGGGAGCGATGACGACATTGACGTGAGGGATGCACTCGATGAGCGTTGCTGCACGAGCGGTAGGACCGTCCTCGGCTTCGGTCGGCAACCACTCACCCCTCGCCACACCGGACGCCCAGCGTGAGGCTCCTGTGAACGAGCGTCGTGTTTCTTCACAAATCGCTTGGAACGTCGCTCTTGGCGACGCCTCGAGAAAGACTGGCACTGACGTGTCTAGACAGCCCACGAGGTCGCCCAGCGCAGCAGAGTGCTGGCGATTCGCCACGACGTGGCAGGAGAGGAACGGCGAGGCCTCCTGCTCTCCGGGTGCATTGATCAGCCTGCTCGCCAAGGCTCCAAACACGCCGTGGACGAGAAGCGGCAGGGTCGTCTCGAGCCTCGCTGCGAGTGCGACCAGGCCTGCGTGGTCCTCGGGACCCAGCTCCGGCAGTACCGGGAGATCCGATAGCGCCGGTCGATGAGCCTCATGAAGTCGTGGTCGGGAGCGCCACGCTCGTCCTTCGGCGATGCGTGTGCGAAGGATTTCGCAGTCGGTGCCCGAGTCTCCCGACGGACGGCGATGCTCGTTGAGAGCGTGCTGGACCCAATCGAGGCGCGGCGCCACGTCATCGCATCCGGCTTCGTTGAGCAGGGCCGCGCGGAGCTGACGCGCGATGCTCTGCATGCTGAGGCGGTCACAGAACACGTGATGCATGGTGATGCACAGCCAGTGGCGCCCCTCAACGCCGCGGGCCGCGAGCACGAGCGCCCGCGTCGAGCGGAGAAAGGGCGACGCCTCTTCCCCTTCGAACTGCTCGACGAGCCGTATCGCGTCCGTCTCCGCGCTGGGCGCAGGAGACATGCGAAGGTCCATCGGTTCGTCATCGCATCTACGTTGGCCGGTTTGCGACGCTCCTGCTGGGCAC
>JBDQFW010000317.1:0-3080 GCA_040265735.1 Planctomycetota bacterium
GGGCAGAGCGCATCGACCTCGTGCTCGGCACGCGCGGCTGGCGCCGGTTCGGATGGGTCGATCCCACCGCGCTCGCGGAGGAGCACGGCGACGCGGCGCGACGCCTCGGGGTCCGCGAAGGACGCTCCCTCGCACCCCGGATCGCGGAGGCAGAGGCCGGGGTCATCGACGCCCGGCTCCTCGCACGCACGGCCCGCCGCGCGGAGGAGCGCGCCGCCGGCCTCAGTAGCCTCGCGGCCGTGCTCCTTGGACTGCTCGGCGCCTGGGCCCTCCTGGAGCGAACGCGCCCGTTCGCCCGCCGGCCGGGCCTCGCCCTGCTGACCACCACGGCCGTCGGCCTTGGCGGTCTGCTGCTCTCGATCCGCCTCCTGGAATCGGCCGCGCCCGGACTCGCGATCGACGCCGCGATGGAGGCCGACGGCTTCAGAGCATTCGCGGCGCCCGGCATGGAGCTTCCCGAGGAGGAGGCCGTCCTGCAGGACTGGGCACCCGGCGAGTTCTTCGATGACGGCCGCGACGGTGACCTTCTCGCCCTGGGCTATGTGGAGGGTGGAGACTTCCCCGTCGAGATCGCCCAGGCCGCGGCAGTCCCCTTGCCGCGCCCCGCGCTCGCAGAGGAGCCGGATCGCGCGGGCCAGCCGAGCCCCGAGGAGCTCGAGGCCCTGGGCTACGGGGGCGAGGAAGAGCTGCGCGAGCTGCTCGCGGGCGAGGACGACTTCTTCCTCGGCCCCGCCAACGAGCCCGTGGCCGCCTCGCGCCGCCCCCTGCGTCAGTGGGCGCGCGTCTACAGCCACCGCAACCCGGGCGCCGGCCGCAACCTGCGCAGCGACTTCACCGAGACGCTGTACTGGAACCCTCTGCTCACGACGAGCGCCGGCGGCGAGGCCCGCTTCTCCTTCGAGACCTCGGACCGCGCCACCACCTGGGAGGTGGCGGTCGACGCCCACGGCGCAGGACGCGTCGGCCAAGCGAGGGTGGAGTTCGAGTCCGCGCCGCCCCTCTCGGTAGAGGCGCGCCTGCCCGTCGAGCTCACCGAGGGTGACCGGGTGGACCTTGTCGTCGCCGTGCGCAGCGACGATCCCGCCCTCGAGCAGGCCCTCGTCCTCGGCGAGGCGTCGGGTCTCGTTGCCCTGGCTCCCTCTGCCGACGGCGCGGCGACCGCGGCGCCCCTCGAGGGCGGCCGCGGACGGTTCGTCGTGCCGGTCGTTGCCCAGGCGGGCAGGGGCGAGGGACTGCTGCGCGTGGCCGCACGCGCGGGCGCCTGGTCCGACGGCGTGTCCCAGCGCCTGCGGGTGGTCCCGCGGGGCTTCCCCCACGCGGTGCATCACAGCGGCGTCGCGCGCGACGGCGCCGAAACCGAGTTCCGCGTCGCCATCCCCGAGCAGTGCGTCGAGGGCTCCCTCGCCGTCGAGCTCGAGCTCTACCCCTCCCCGCTCACCGACCTGCTCCAGGGCCTCGAGGGCATCCTCCAGCTGCCCCACGGGTGCTTCGAGCAGGCCAGCGCCACGCACTACCCGAACGTGCTCGCGATGGCCTACATGCGCGCGGCCGGTATCGAGGAGCCCTCGGTTGTGGCGCGTGCCGAGCCCCTACTGGGGTCCGGCCTCGAGCGGCTCGTGGGCTACGAGTGCAGCGAGCGGGGCTTCGAGTGGTTCGGAGGCTCACCCGCGCACGAGGCGCTCTCGGCCTATGGCCTGCTGGAGTTCCACGACACCGCGCGCGTGTTCGAGGTCGATCCCGACCTCCTCGAGCGCACGCGCGCCTGGCTCTTCTCGAGGCGCAACGGCGAGGGCGGCTACCAGCGCAACCCGCGCGCCCTCGACCGCTTCGGCGCCGCGACCGAGGAGGTGACGGACGCCTTCGTCACCTACGCCCTCGCGTGCTGCGGAACGCCCGCCGGCGACCTCGAGGGCGAGCTCGATCGACTCCAGGGGCTCGGCATGGACTCGGAGGACCCGTACGTGGTGGCCCTGGCTGCCAGCGCCCTGCAGGCCGCCGGGCGGCTCGAGCCGGCAAACGGCGCCCGCGATCGGCTCAAGGCCATGCAGGACGAGGCTGGCGCCCTCACCGGCACCCAGGGCTCGATCACCTCGTCGCGCGGCGCGGACCTCACGGTCGAGACGACCGCACTCGCTGTGGCGGCCTGGCTGGACGACCCGGACGATGAGAGCTACGCGAGGCGCGGGGTCGAGGCGCTGCTCGCGGCGCGGGACGGCTCGGGCCGCTTCGGCTCCACCCAGGCCACGATCCAGGCCCTGCGCACCCTGGTGCGCTACGCCGAGGTGAACCGCCGCGTCGCCTACGACGGGACTCTGGAGGTCTTCGTGGACGACCGCCTCGTGCGAACCCTCTCCTTCGAGGCCGGACGCATCGAACCGCTCAGCCTCGACGACCTGGCGAGCGAGCTCGCCCCCGGCGAGCACCGCGTGCGCCTCGTCCTGACGGGTGGGAACGAGTTCCCGTTCGCCTTCGGGCTGCGCTACCACGCAGAGGTCCCGGCCGATGCGCCGGACGCTCCGGTGACCCTGACCTGCGCCTTCGCGGACGGAGCGACGGAGGTCGAGCTGCTCGAGGGCGAGTCCGCCACGCTGCGCGTCGGTGTGCGCAACCTCGCTACCGAGGGGCAGGGGATGGTTCTGGCGACGGTGGGGCTCCCCGCAGGTCTGGAGGTCTCGACCAGGGTGCTGGAGGACCTGCTTCAGGCCGGAGCCTTCGACCTCTGGGAGCGCACGGGGCGGGAGGTGCACCTGTACTGGCGCGACCTGGAGCCCCGTGAGGAGCAGAGCCTCGAGCTGACCTGCGTGGCCAGTATCCCGGGCATCACCACGGGCCCGGCGTCGCGCGTGCGCCCCTACTACGCCCAGGAGCTCGTGCGCTGGGCGTCCCCCCTCCAAGCGCGGGTGCTGGCCGCGGAGTGAGGCCGCCGGGCGGCCACGCGGCACCGCCTTGATCGCCGCCGGGAGCGCCGCCCTGAGCGGCCTCCCGAGCGGGCTCCGCCCCCGCTCGGGAAGGCACTCTCCCCCCCCAAGAGTGCTACGTGCATGGGCCGTGTAAGGAACGCGCACCGAGGACGCGGGGAC
>JBDQFW010000318.1:0-3057 GCA_040265735.1 Planctomycetota bacterium
GCGTTCCAGGGCTCGTCGGGCAGCTGGGTGGTGACCAAGCCGCTGCCGGGGGAGACGCGCAGGGCAGGTGCGCGGCCCTCGGGCTCGACGAGCTGCACGCCCTCGGGCCCGCGCGGGGCCAAGGCCCGGTCGCGGGGGCCGCGCAGTCCCCGCGTCGCCAAGACCTGGTCGGGCGCCGGGTCCGCGGGAGTGCCCACCACGACGAGCAGGGGCTCGACCCGGATCGGCTCCTGAGGAGCCGCGGCCTCGACCGGCTTGGCGCAGCCGGCGAGCAGGAGGACGCAGAGGGCGAGGAGAGGCAGCATGGCGAGGCGGGGCTCGACACCCGCACTCTAGTCTTCGGCAGGAGCCAGTCGAACCGCCGTCCCGTAGGCGAGAACTTCGGCCGCTCCCTGGGAAACCTGACTCGTTCCGAAGCGCAGGCCCACGACGGCGTCGGCCCCCAGGGCGCGGGCCTCTGCCGTGAGCCGGTCCAGGGCCTGCTCGCGGGCCTCCGCCACGAGCTTCGTGTACTCGTCCACCTCTCCGCCCACGATGTTGCGGAAGACGGCCAGGATGTCGCGTCCCAGGTGCCGGGAGCGGACGGTGCTGCCGCGCACGATGCCCATGACCTCGGTCACGGGGCGGCCTGCGGATTCGGTGGTGGTGAGGATCATCGGCGGACGCTGCGGTAGGGGTCGTGGGGGAGGCGCCGGAGCCGCTCGCGCAGCACGCGCAGGAGGAGCAGAGCCAGTCCGGCTCCAAGGGCCAGGGGCAGCCCCGGCCCCGGATCCGGGCGCTCGGGGTCGAGGAGGGCCAGGACCACATGGGCGAGCAGCCCCAGGCTCGCGCCGCAGACCAGCAGCCACCCGACCCATCCGAGGACGCGGTGCCCAGGGCCGCGCTCCAGCTCCCGGAGGACCAGGTCCGCGGGCTCGGGCGGGGCGACCTGCCGGGCGAGGACCTCGAGGCGCCGCAGGGCCGACACCTCCCGTCGCAGGGCCTCCTCCCCGGCGAGCCTCCGCTCGAAGGCCGCGCGCTCGTCCCCAGCCATCTCGCCGTCCGCGTAGCGCATGGCCAGCAGCTGATCCTCGGTGGGCTCAGGGGTCATGACGGGTCCTCCAGGCCGTGCTCATCGCCCAGGGCCGTGCGCAGGCGCTTGCGGGCGTGGAAGAGGCGCGACATCACGGTGCCCTCCTTGATGCCGAGGGTGGCCGCGATCTCGCGGTAGGGGAGGTCCTCCTGGTGCCGCAGGGTGAGGATCTCGCGGTCGCGCGCGCTCAGGGTCTCGAGTGCCAGCCGGTAGCGCTCGGTCGCCTCTCGCGCCGCCGCCAGCCGCTCGGGCAGGGGGCCCGCATCGACAAGCTCGAAGTCGTGCCCGTCCTCCTCCTCGCTCGCGTGCAGGCGCAGGGCCACCCGCCTCCTACGCAGGTGCGAGATGCAGGTGTTGCGCAGGATGCGCTGGAACCAGGGGAAGAAGGGCTGGCGAGGGTCGTAGCTCGCGCGGCCTCGGTAGGCCTTGAGCAGCGCCTCCTGGGCGAGGTCGCGGGCGTCCTCCTCGTGTCCCACGAGGGCGTGGGCCAGCCGCTGGGCCCGCCTCGAGACCAGCCGCGCCAGGGACCCGAAGGCCTCGCGGTCCCCGTCGCGGGTGCGGATCATCAGCTGGGTCGACTCCATCAGGATCGAGTCCGTGGGGCTCTGGGGGCTGGACTCCATTCTCCGACCGGTGAGCTACGCACGGAGGCGCGCGGTCTTCACCTGTTCCTGGGATTCGAGGGCAGGGTGCCGGTGGCCTCGGCGAGCACGAGGGCCGCGGCCCGGTCCGCGGCGCCGGGGGGACCCAGGCGCATGAAGGCGCGGTCCAGGCCCCGCCGCACCGCGCGCCGAGCGGCCTCGTCCTGATCCAGGCGTCGGGCGGTGGCCTCGAACCGCTCCGGCTCGCCCTCGCCGACGAACCCGAACTCGGGGAGGACCTCCTCGCCCGCCAAGAGATTGGGCTTCGAGAACCACGGCGCGAGGAGCAGCCCCTTGAGCAGCGGCTTCCAGCCGCCCACCATCGCCTGCCCACGGTGGTCCTCTACCGCGTGGTGGGCGACCTCGAGCAGCACGGTGCCCGAGACGGCGAGGGCGGTGCGCGCCGTGGCGAGGCCCTCGTGCAGGGAGGCGATGCGCAGGCGCACGCCGCGCCCATGCGCCGCGAGCAGGCCCTCGATCTGAGCCCGGTGCCGGTCGCTGGTCTGGAGCACGACGACGGGGCGGCCGGGCTCGAGCTCCAGTGCCCCGAGCCGGTCGAGGAGCCACGGGAGGTTGTCCCGGATCTCGGCGGCGCGCGAGCCGGGCAGCAGCACGAGGTCCCGGCGGGCAGGGTCGTCGGGCGGCGCCACCTGGGGCAGCGTCTCGAGGATGGGGTGGCCCACATGGGCGACGCGCACCCGCCGCCGCCGGAACCACTCCGGCTCGAAGGGCAGGATGGTCAGCCCGAGGTCCATCACGCGCCGGTAGCGCGCCGCGCGCCACGGGGCCCAGGCCCAGTACTGCGGCGCGATGAAGTGCACCGTGCGCACGCCGCGGCTCCGGGCGACGCTGGCCATGGGGACGTGCAGCGCGGGCGAGTCGACGCTGACGAAGGCATCCACGGGCTCGGCGTCGAGGCAGGCGGCGAGCCGCTCGAGGAGGCCCGCGTAGAAGCCCACCCCGCGGGCGGCCTCGCCCGCGTCCATGGTGGCCCGGTCCACCGGGTTGCCCAGCAGCTCGACTCCCTCGGCGGCGAGGCGCTCGCCTCCGAACCCCAGCAGGCGGGGCGGCGGCGCGCCGGCCTGTTCGAGCCTGCGGCGCAGGGCGCGGACCAGGCTCACGGCGTGGGTCTCTCCGCTGGCCTCGGCGGCCGCGATGAAGAGGGTGAGCGCGCGCGCCTCAGGCGCCGGCGGCTCGGTCCAGCCCGGCGCCTGCGCGTGGCGCACGCAGTCCAGGGTCTCCGCACGCAGCCCCTCGCCCTCGATCCACGCGCTCGGCAGGGCGAGGGCCCCGCGCAGGAGGCCGAGCGCCGCGCGGAGGAGCTCCAGGCGGGCGGTGGCGCGC
>JBDQFW010000319.1:0-3011 GCA_040265735.1 Planctomycetota bacterium
TCTTCATAGATTCCGCGCGTCTGAGGCGCCCCTCCCGGGGCCCCGGGCAGCCTGATCCATGAAGCTCACCCAGCTCCTTCCGTCTCTCCTCTGCGTTCTCGCCGGCCTCGCCCCCCTGGCCTCCGCCCAGCAGGAGGAGGTGACCCTCGAGAGCCTCCAGGCTCAGATCGATTCCCTCCGCGCCGAGCTGCAGGACGCAGCCACCAAGGGGGGCGAGCCCTCCGTGCGCGTCTTCGGTCGCGTCCACGCGGACACCTGGGCGTTCGCAACCCCCGACTGGGGCGATGAGGACCTGGGGAAGGGCGTCCCCGTGGACAACACCTCCTTCCTTCGTCGCGCCCGCTTCGGGATGAGCGGGAAGATGGGGAGCTCCGGCCACTTCAAGTCGGAGGTCGACTTCGGCAGCCCCGACAACCTGGCCATGAAGGATGTGTATGTCGGCCTCGACGGCATCCCGATCCTCCAGACGGTTCGCGTGGGCAACCAGAAGCGGCCCTACGGCCTCGACCACCTCAACTCGTCCAACTCGAATGTGTTCATCGAGCGGCCGTTCGTGGTCGAGGGCTTCAATCAGGACGCTCGCCGCCTGGGCGCCGCGGCCTACGGGGTCAGCGCCGACCAGTCCTGGAACTGGCGCTACGGCCTCTACTTCATGGACGGCGCCTTCGCGACCGAGGGGCGCATCGTCGACGACAACGCCGCCACCTCGGTGTCGGCCCGCCTCGCCCGGACCGTCTGGTACGAGGATGGCGGCCGCAACTACCTCCACTTGGCCGTGGCGGGAAGCCTTGCGGACATCGAGAACGGCGTGCGCTACCGCACCCGCCCCGAGTCCCGGACCCAGGGCCGCTGGCTCGACGCCAGCATCTCCGACGCCGAGAGCGCGGCCCTGGCAGGCGTCGAGGCGGTCTGGAACCAGGGGCCGACCCAGGTGACGGCGGAGTGGATGCAGACCAGCGTGGGCCGCACGGGCGGGCAGTCCGGCCCGAGCCTCGATGGGGGCTATGTCTATGTCTCGCACTACCTGACCGGCGAGTTCATGCCCTGGAAGCGCAAGACGGGCATCCTTGGGCGACCGGAGCCCAACTCTCCGGGGCTGGGCGGCGCCTGGCAGGTGGCCCTGCGCTACTCCTGGGCCGACTTCACCGACGGCGGGATCGAAGGTGGGGCTGCCGAGTCGGTGACCCTCGGCCTGAACTGGCTGTGGACGGCACACTCCAACCTGCAGCTCAACTACATCCGCGGCAGCCTCTCCGAGCGCAGCGAGGAGGGCGACTACGACATGGTCGGCTTCCGCCTCCGCTACGACTTCTGAGCCGACCGACCGTGCACGGAGGGGCCGAGGGGGCCGGGACCGTGCGCGGGCCCGGCCCCCCGCGCGTTCTCGGGATCAGAAGCCCATGCGCAGGGTCACATAGAGGTTCCGCCCAGGCTGGTTCAGACCCGAGCCGTGGATGCGGTAGTCCTCGTCGGCGAGGTTGTCGATGCCCACGAGGAGCTCGAGGTCGTCGCTGACCTGGAACCCGGTGTGGAGGTCGGCGACCATGTAGGCCGGAGTGCCGCCCGGAGGGATCCTCGAGCTGTCGCGCTCATCGGCCGTGTTCAGCCGGTCGGCCTTGGCCGCGTAGCGGAAGAGGAGCTCGACCCAGTGCCCGCGGCTCGGATGCGTCCAGCGCGTGCCCGCCATGACGGTGAAGGGCATGAGGCGCGTGATGGTCTCGCGGGCGAGGATCGGGTCCGAGGTGGGGAAGGTGTCCTGGTAGCCCTCCATCCAGGTGGCGTTCCCGAACAGCTCGAGGGACGGGCCGACCCGCTGGGAGGCTCCGGCCTCGAGGCCCCACACATACCCGTCGCCCACATTGGCCTTGGTGACGATCACATCGCCCTCCGCATTCGTGGCGCCGGTCGGGACCCTGACGATCCCGTCCTCGATCTGGGTGTAGAACAGGGCCACCTGCGCACTGCGCGTGGCCGTGCGCTGCTTGAGGCCGATCTCCCAGCTGGTCGTGAACTCGGGTTCGAGGTCCGGCGCGGCGACCTCGAACTCGTTCGACCGCGCGCTGTCGAGGCGAGTGAGGTCGGAGAGGTTCGGAGCGCGGAAGCCCTGGGAGACACCGCCGAACAGCCGCAGCTCCTCACCCTCGAGGTCGTAGCCGAAGCGTGCCGAGCCCACCAGGCTCTGCCAGTCGTCCTCGATCGAGGTGGCCGTCTCGGTGACCGGGTCCAGCACCTGCCTCGCGTCGACCGCGGCGTGGCTCAGGCGTGCCCCGACCGTCAGGTCGAGGCGATCGGTGACCTCGATGCGGTCTTCCGCGAAGAGGCCCGCGGTCAGGTAGGTGGAGTCATCGGCGACCGGGCCCTGGATGTCGTCCTTGGGCTGCTGGGCCGCGCCCTTGTCGAGGAACGAGCTCACGCTGTCTCGGTAGGCGTCGAGGCCCAGGGTCCAGGTGCCCAGGGCCGAGCCCAGCGTGAAGTGCTGGAACAGCCCCAGGGTGTCCACGGTGAAGCCCTGGCTCTCCTGCGCCCCGCTCGACTTGGTCCTGTCCCTGCGCTCGGCCTGCCGCTGGTGGGAGACGCTGGTGGTCGAGGAGTCGAAGACGCCGAACGCGTCCTGGGATCGCAGCTGCACATAGGTGAGGTCACGGTCCTGATCCAGGTCGCGGCGCAGCTCGTCGCCCACCGAGAGTCCCTCCCAGTCGAGGCCGTCCACGGTCTTGTGGGTGCGCGGGACATCGCTCTGGCGCACGCGCTGGTGCGCGAAGGTGAGCAGGCTCCCGTCGTCCAGGAAGTGCTCCAGCTTCACATCCGCGTCGACCTCGTCGTAGCCGGTTCCCGGCTGCAGGCCCACCTCGCGCCCGCCCTCGAGGTCGCCGAAGTTCTTCCAGGTCACGCCAACCAGCACGCCTGTGTCCTCGCGGTTGGTGACGCTGCTCTCGAGGCGCTGCTGGTAGGAGCTCTCGGCGCTCGCGAAGCGCGCCTCCGTGCGGAAGCCAAGGCCCGACTCCCAGGCG
>JBDQFW010000320.1:0-2983 GCA_040265735.1 Planctomycetota bacterium
ACCGGCCGTTGGCGGCCTCCAGCCGCACCCCGAGAGCAAGGTCGAGGGCTCCCGGATCGGGCAGCGCGACCTCGATCGGGAACACCGGCAGGACCGGCGGGTCCCCCACCCCGGGCGGAAGGCCGTTCACGCCCGTGATCCGCGGAGGGGAGAGGGCCGTGAGGCCCACGGGATCCGCGCCAGCCACGGACCAGCGCGACGAGCCCCGCGAGCCTTCCAGGTCCTGGTACGCCACGCGGACCCAGAGGTCCGGCTCGACCTGTCCCGTGAGGACCGCCGACCCGAGCTGATCCGCGGGTCCCGGCCCGTCATCGTCCACCACATCGAAGGCCCCGGGCCAGGCGGCCTTGAAGGGCCAGACGGCGGGAGCCAGCTGCTCGGACTTGCCCGCCCCCACGATCCACGGCCGCGGGAGGCCCGGGGAGCGCGCCTCCACCAGCACGGTGGGCGCGCCGATGAGGTCCTGCCAGTCCCCTGCCGCGAGCTGCAGCGGGATGGGCGAGAGGCCCGAGTCGAGGGACTGCTCCTGGGTGGGCTGGGCCAGCAGCGGCCCGGGCATGCGGATCTGGATCGGGCTGGGCGTGTTGCCCGCCGGCAGCGGCGGCGCCGGAGCGCGGCTGCCGAAGCCCAGCAGGAAGGTGGCCCCCACGAAGGTCGCGAAGGGCGCATCCGGGACCGTCACGAGCGCCGACTGCGCGCCCAGCTGCCCCGCGGCCATGGGATAGGGGCCGAAGGTGCGGACGATGTCCCCGGCCTCGGAGTCGAGGGTCGCGGGGTTCGTGGGCACCGTGGAGGCCACGCCGCGGCCGTCGGCCGCGAGGGTGCGCACCAGGGGGCTCGCAATGTCCAGGCCCGAGGTCGCCGCGACCCGAACCTCCCCCGAGGCGTTGGCCGTCGGCGAGCCCTGGGGCTGGAGGAGCAGCTGCAGAGACTGGGAGTCCGATCCCAGCACCGTTAGCAGGTCGTAGCCGGCGGCGACCGCGGTGACCACAGGAGCCGCGCCGCCAAGGGGCAGCTCAACCTGACCGAGCGCGTCCGTGGTGCCGGGCGCCCCGACCAGGGGCGGCGCCGCCGGAAGCGTCGAGCCGTCGTGCAGGTAGACCTGCGCGCCCTCGAGGGGCGCGAGCGTCACCGCGTCGAAGACGCCCACGAACAGGGTCGCCGCGCCGGCGGCCGGCGCCCCCGCCCCCAGGACCCCGCGCTGCACGAAGGGCACCGCGAGCTGCGGCTCGGAGCCGTTGAGGGCGCGGTCGAAGACCTCGTACTCGAAGGTCCAGGGGTCGAGCGGATCCACCACGCCAATGGGCGCGGGCTGGGCGATGAAGAGCCCGGCGGGCCCGGACATGACCACCGGCGCGGGGTCCTGCTCCGGGAGGGAGCCCGCCCCGTCAGGATCGAAGGCGTTGGTGACCGGATCCCCGGTGGCCGGGTCGAGGGCGCGCACGCGCACGAAGGCCACCTGCTCGGTGGCGCGCCCCACAAGCACGAGGTCCCGCTGATCGCTCGTGAAGACCTCGGTGGTCCCGCCATTGGGCCCGAGCTCGGTGACCAGCGGCGGGATCGTGTCGATCTCGATCGGCAGCTCGAGGCTTGCGCCGACGGCACGGAAGCGGCGCGCCTGCGAGAGGCGACCGGCCCGCGAGCTCCAGGCCACAAGGGTCACCTCGCCGTCGGCCAGATAGGGGGAGCCAAGGGAGTCCACGAATCCGAGGGCCTCGACCCCCGCCGGCACCAGCTGGTCACCCTCGGGAACCGCGATGGTGCGGACGAGGCCGATGGGGCTCTGGTTGGCGCGCGAGGCGCCGGTGATGGCCACGCCGAGGGACTGGGCAGCGCCCCCCACGGGAGCAGGGTCCGGGAGCTCAACCTCCACCAGCGGCGCCGCCGAGGCGAGGTCCGCGAGGCCGATTGCGTCGAAGGGGAGGAAGGGCTTCTCGACGTTCACCGGCGCGCGCAGGGTGCCGGTCTGGAAGGTGATCACCGTCTCCTCGAGCGGCTGGCCGCCTCCGGCTCCGCCGCCGCCCTGGCTGCGCAGGTCGGCGGTGCAGGTGACGCGCATGTCGGTCCCCGCGCCCAGGGAGATCGGCTCGCCATCGGCGTCCCGCAGGCTCCAGGTCCAGGCCTGCAGCACCGGCACAGGAACCGCACCGGCCAGCACCACGGGCTGGGCGGGCTCGGCCTGGGGCGGAACCCCGGGGCCGACCTCGACCTTGAGGCTCGCCAGCGTGACCGAGCCGGCGTCCATGGGCTGGTCGAAGAGCACGAAGACCTCAGTCAGGTCGCCCGCGGCCTCCTCCCCGTCCAAGGGGAAGGTCCCCAGCACGCGCGGCGTCTGGGTGAGCTGCACATCGAAGGAGCCGACGACCCCGCTGAAGGCCCCGACCCGGCCGACCACATCCGACGGCTGGGCGTTCTCCTCCCAGGAGAGCTGGTAGATCGAGCCGGGCGCGAGGGGCTGCGAGGGCACGAGCAGGGCCACGCGGCCGTTGGCCACGAGGGGCGGGGGCTCCACCACCGGCACAACGGTTCCGAAGATGGTGTCCACCAGGCGGAAGGCGCCGCTCAGGGAGTCGGCGGCCATGGAGACATCGAACTCCACCGCCAGGACCGACGACGGGTGCAGGGTCTCCCCGGGGCCCGGGATCATGGCGAAGGTGCTCGGTCCGTCGGCATCCAGCCACATCCCGGTCTCGAGCTCGACCGCCGGGGCCGAGCCGGCGGCGCCGGGGCCTCCGCCGTTGCCCGCCCCCGCGCCGTTGCAGCCTCCCGGGCCGAAGACGCAGGCCGGGCTGTCGCAGCCGGGGAGCAGGGCGAGGCTCCCCCCCAGCGCGGTCAGCACGAGGAGCCGGGCGGCGAGGGCAGGGTGCTGGAGGGATCGGAGCATGGGGCGCGGTGCTGTGACGCTCGGAGCGCGCGGATCTTCCAGGCGCTTGCCCTGGCGGGCGGCCCCGGACTGTAGAGGGGCCCTGGGCGTGACTCCAGC
>JBDQFW010000321.1:0-2976 GCA_040265735.1 Planctomycetota bacterium
CCCGTCCAGCCGCCCGCCCCGGCTCCGACGCTGGCTCCCTTGCGCACCCACCGCGTGCAGCGAGGGGAGACCCTCGGTGAGATCTGCGTCGAGGCCTACGGGACCCAGAAGGGAGGCCTCCCCCTCGCCCTCGCACGCTTCAACGGCCTCGACGATCCGGGCCAGATCCGCGAGGGCCAGGACCTCCTGATCCCCGACCGCGCGCGCCTCGAGCTCCCTCGGTAGAGGCCGGCGCAGCGAGGCTTGCAGCGGCGTGGCAGCTGAAGCGTCAAGGGCCCCGGCCTGCCCCGCCTCGAACCCTTGAGCGGGTAGCTGGGTCAGTCAGGCCCACTCGGGACGCGGCGGCTTCGGCACCAGGTCCCCATAGGTCTGGCCGCCGTCCCGCGAGGCCACGAGGCCGGGCAGGGCCTCTCGCGCCACCCGGCCGCGGAGCGCGGGGTCCAGCCGCACGAGGAGCTGGTACTGCTGCGCTTCATCCAGCCACTCCTCCTCGAGCAGCGCGCCGCACGCGCGCAGCTGGCTGAGGGTGCGGCCATCGGCGGCGG
Source organism: Planctomycetota bacterium (assembly GCA_040265735.1). Classification (GTDB taxonomy): domain Bacteria; phylum Planctomycetota; class UBA1135; order UBA1135. The sequence continues at coordinate 546 of JBDQFW010000321.1, forward strand.
GAACGCGCAGGAGCACCTCCTCGCTGCGGGCATCCAGCTGGGCGGCAATGAGGCTCTCGAGGCGGTCGAGCCCCTGACCGGTGCGCGCACTCAGGAGCAGGACCTCGCCGTCGAAGTCCTGGGCGAGCAGATGGAGCGCGATCGGATCCCCCACTTGATCGACCTTGTTGAGCACCAGGGCCTGGGCCGGCGCCGCTGCGGCCAGCTCCTCCAGCACCTGAACCACGGCAGCCATCTGCTGGGGCGCATCAGGGTGCGAGGCGTCGACCACATGCAGGAGCATGTCCGCGGAGAGGGCCTCCTCCAGGGTCGCGTGGAAGGACGCCACCAGGTGGTGCGGCAGCCGCTGCAGGAACCCAACCGTATCACTGAGCAGCACGAGGCGTCCGTCCCCCAGGACCCAGCGGCGCGTCCTCGTGTCGAGGGTCGCGAAGGGCATGTCGGCCGCGAACTCGTCGGAGCCCGTGAGGGTGTTGAGCAGAGTGGACTTGCCAGCGTTGGTGTAGCCGACGAGGCCGATGGTGAAGCCCTCGGAGCGGGACGCCACCTCCCGGCGCTTGCGCCCCTCGATCACCGACAGCTCGCGCTGCAGGTCCGTCACGCGCTTGCGCAGCAGCCGACGGTCGGTCTCGAGCTGGGTCTCTCCGGGTCCGCGCGTACCGATCGCGCCCTCGGTCCTCTCGAGGTGGGTCCACATGCGGCGCAGCCGGGGGGCCAGGTACTCGAGCTGCGCGAGCTCCACCTGGAGGCGCGCCTGTCGCGTCTTCGCGCGCCGGGCGAAGATGTCCAGGATCAGCTCCGAGCGGTCGATCACCCGCCGCTTCCAGGCCTTCTCGAGGTTGCGCACCTGGGCCGGCGTCAGGTCGTTGTCCACCACGACGGCGGAGGGATCGTGCAGGTCCACCTGCTCGGCGACCTCCTCGACCTTGCCGCGTCCCATCAGGGTGGCGGGAACGGGCCGGTCGCGCTTCTGGATGACGCCCTCCCCCACGACCTCCGCTTCGCAGGCTGCCGCCAGCGCCCGTGCCTCGGAGAGGGGCCCGCCGCTCTCGAGGGGGAACTCGGGAAACAGCACGCCGCAGACGAGGACGGTCTCGTGCGGCCGCTCCGTGGTCTCGGGCGATCGGCTCAAGAGAACGCTCCAGAGGGCGAGATCGCCGGGAGCGAGGCCAAGATGCGACTCATGAAGTCACGCCACCGCCGAGCGCAGCGTCGGAGGGCGTTGCAGCCGCCAGGACGTCAACGGGCAGGAGCGCCGTCACGGCCCCGCGCACCAGCTCGGGGTGGTACTCGCGATGCAGGGCCTCCGCGCCGAGAGCGGGGTGGTCCACCCGCCAGTGCACGCCGCGGGACTCGGTGCGGGCCAGAGCCGCGTGAGTCGCCACGCGCGCGAGGGCGAGCATGTTCACCAGCTCCCAGGCGCGTGGGGTGTCCAGGGGCAGGGCCGCCACGGCGCGGGCCCAGAAGGTCAGGCGCTCGAGGGTCTCCTCGAGGGCCGGCCCGCTCCGCTCGAGACCCATCTGCCGCCACATCATCGACTTCAGTGAATAGGTCAGGTCCTCGAGGTTCAGCTCCACGAGGGCCTCGGGCCGGCGCTGGTCACTGCGCGCCACGTGGTCGAGGCTGCTGGCGGGTCCGTCCATGACAGCGCGCGCCGCGGCCTCCCCCGCGCGCTCCCCGAGCACGAGCCCCTCCAGGAGGCTGTTCGAGCCCATGCGGTTGGCCCCGTGCAGGCCCGTGGAGGCGCACTCCCCCACGGCCCAGAGGCCGGGGACCGAGGTGCGACCGTCCCGGTCCACCTTGAGACCGCCGATGTGATAGTGCGCGCCTGGCCGCACGGGGATCGGGTCCTTGGCGATGTCGATCCCGAAGAAGCTGCAGATCCGGCTCACCGCGGGGAACGCGCGGTGCGGGTCTCCGTCGAGGCCGGCCAGGTGCAGGTACACATTGGTGTCCCCGGTGGCGACCATGCGCTCGAACACGGCCCGGCTGACCACGTCACGGGGCGCGAGCTCGGCCGCAGGGTGGTGCTCCGGCATGAAGCGCACGCCGTCCCGGTCGCGCAGCTCCGCGCCGGCCCCTCGCACGATCTCGCTGATGAGCACGCGGGCCGCGCCCGCGATGTAGAGGCAGGTGGGGTGGAACTGGACGAACTCCAGGTCGCGAAGTGCCGCGCCCGCCCGGAGGCCCATGCCCAGGCCGTCGCCGGTGGCGAGGGAGGGGTTGGTGGTCTCGCGATAGAGCTGCCCGGAGCCGCCTGTCGCGAGGACGACCTCGCGGGCGGCGAACGCAACGCGATGCCCCTGCTCGTCGGCTGCCAGCACCCCCACCACGCGCCCGTCCGGGTCACTGAGCAGGTCGATGGCGAAGTGGGAGGGGAACAGCCGTACGCCGGGGTGGGCGCGCAGGGAGTCCGCCAGGGCCCGCTGGA
>JBDQFW010000322.1:0-235 GCA_040265735.1 Planctomycetota bacterium
GGGCCGTGGTGCCGCGTTTGGCAAGTGGCGGTCTGGCTCTGTCACCAAGGCTCTCCCCGCGCCGTGCTGGGCTCCCCGTGCCGGCGCCGTCGACAGCCCCCAGGCCGAGCCGCTCTCGACCCCGAGTCCGAGACCGACACCGACAGCGAGGAACGGCCGTGCCAGGCCTCCGTCGTCGCCATCGCGGGCCCCCGGGGCGTCATCCCGCTCAGCGAGCACGCTTGCCCCGAACCGG
>JBDQFW010000322.1:251-2974 GCA_040265735.1 Planctomycetota bacterium
CGCTGGCCGAGCCTGTGCCTACTCCGGGTGCCCGCGCATCCGCCGGCACACCCGAGGCGGCTTGGCCTTGTGCGACGAACATTCCAAACCCGCGGTTCGCTGGGAAGATGACCTGGTCGTGGTCCCCTCGGAAACGCCGCCTGCCCCCTCAGCTCGCACCGAGCTGAAGGAGCGGGTGGACACCGCGGCTCCGGCTCCCGCTTCGGGGCCCGGATCGGCCGCCGCTTGGGTTCGCTGGGGGGAACCCTCGGAGGCGCCTGAGGCCGTCTACTACTCGTTCGACTTCACCCTCTTGGGGCCCTCGAGCGACAGCACGGAGGCCAAACCGAGGACTTCGGTCTACCTGCAACAGCTCGGCCTCACGTTCTCCGTCCCGGCCGACCTCGCTGCCGGCCGACTGGACGCCGGCCAGGCCAGCCAGCTGGCCCAGAGCCGGGCGCCGGTGATCGTCGACCCTCCGTGGACGGCTGTCACCGGCCTGAATCGCTCAGGACGCCCCTTGCCGTGGGAGGCTGCGCAGGCCTTGGCCCGCGGGAACTACCCGGACGGCTACCTCACCCACAGCCTGGGGCGAATCGAGACGGGCGGCGAGCAGCCCCAACCGGGTCCGGGAACGCCTCGAGGCCCGCCCCGGGCCGCCTCCCCGGATCGGGACCCGGTCGCGAGCGGCGACCCTCTCGGCGATCCGCTCGCGGGGGATCGCGAACCCGACCTCGATGCCCTGAGCTCCTACCTCGCGGCGCGGCTAGCGGGTTCCCCGCCAGCCGCCGCGCTGTACGCCTGCCACAAGGAGGGCAGAGGCCCGAGCGACGTCCGGAAGATCCTGGCGCACGCGGCTGCCTGGTACCGAGACCGCTTCCCGCCGCCGAAAGACCCTTCGGCCGCCGCAGCTCTGGCCGAGCTGATCGACCCGGTCACCCGGCTCCTGGCGATGACGACGGGAGCAGTGGCGCCCGCCACGCCCGACGTAACGCCAGCTCCCGGGCCAATGGGCACGGCGCCCCCAGCGGAAGGCACCCCGCATCCCTCGGCCTTCTTCAGGCCCCGGACTGCTACCCCGGGCTCCCCGGCCGTGGCACGCCCCTTCGAAGGCATAGCCGCGGGCACCTTGGCGGCCCGGTCCTACGTGGGCAATCTCGGCGTGCCGACGGTAACCCCACATGGCGTTCGTCCCGATGCGTTCCGTCCGTACCACGCTGGCGCGTACTCCGAGCCCGCTCCGGGCGGGGAGGTGGCGGATGCGAACACTCGGGCTCTCCAAGCGATCGCCAAGACCCTCATGGAGCGGGACGACCCTGCCTCCCATGAGAAGGGTAAGCCGGCCAGCATCGGGAAGGTGGAGCAGCGGTGCGTCTACTACGCACGGGCTTGCGACAGCTTCCACGTGTCGCTCTGCCCCTCCATCCTCGGCCGCGAGGCGTTCAACGCGCTCCGCAACATCGCCAGCCAAGGCCGCCCGATGCTGCGCACGATCCACTACCCCGTGAATCTCACGAACCGCATCGCCTACGGGAAAGCGGCCTTGGCAATTGGCGGGCGGTGCCACCTCTCCGCTCCGGAGTGGTCCATCGGCGCCGGGGACTTCCCCCAAACGTCGGAAGACCAGTTCGACGCCTACCGCCCCACCGCGGACGCCAAGCTCGAGAAGAAGCCGCGCCACGCCACCACCCTGATTGAGTGGCACCGCGATGCGCTCCGCATGGCATGGGCCCTCGCGTGCTTCTTCGGCGAGGAATGGTACGGGCAGTGGGAGGCCGCCGCGAACCACCTGCTCCGGTTGGGCGAGCAGCACGAATACGCTTGGCCCCCGGCCCAGATCTTCGGGCTGTGGGCCGAGCTCTGGAACCGGTGGTGCGAGGAGCTGCGGGAGCTCGATCGGCTCGTGCTACGCGAACTCCGGAACGAGGCTCCCTCGTTCGACCAGATCCGCTTCCTAGCCATGGCCCCCGACGCCGAGGGCAATGTCTGGCTGCGGCTCCCGGCCACGTTCGACCTCGAGAGCCCGGAGGAGTACTTCCAGCGCGACGTCATGGCCCGACAGTTGCGGTCTCTCAACCGGGCCTGCTGGAGCGCTGCGCTCCGCCCCGCTCCAGCGGCCGCCGGAGGGAACCGTAAGGCCGGTGAGACCGCTCCCAAGGTGGGAGCTCCTCCCGCCGCGACTCCGGGACAGAAGGCGCCGCCCTTGCTGGGGCCGACTCTCACGAAGGAGGAGATGGCTCGAGCGACGGCCCACGCGCCGAGGACGAAGGACGGTAACCAGCCGATCTGCTGGGACGCCGGGACCAACCGGGGCTGCCACACCCCCGATTGCCGGAACGCTCACGCCCCTCTCGGCAAGCTCTCGCTGTTGGACGCCACCGTCCAAATGCAGATCGCGCGCCGAGGGGGGCTTAAGGGCGAGAAGCGCTTGGACGCGGACCAGGCGGCCGAGCGCATCGCGCAGCTCCGCAGCGGGATCACCGAGAAGGCCAATGCCGACCGCAACCCCCCCAATCCGGGGCGGAAGGCCGGCGCCAACTCGGCTAAGGGGAGCTCGACCAACCCTGCCCCGGCGAGCGCGCCGAAGTCCACCAAGGGCAGCTCCGGATCCGGAGGCGCCAGGGAGGCGGGCCCGGGTTCTCGTTGTTGGAGCTCATCGTCGTGTCGGTGTCGGAGTCGCTAGGAGTCGCGGTTGCTTTCGTGTCACAAAAAGGGTGTGGTCGTGTGGACTGGCACGTGTACAG
>JBDQFW010000323.1:0-234 GCA_040265735.1 Planctomycetota bacterium
CACCAGGCCGCCCTGGGCCTCACGACGAGCGCTGGAGCCCTCGGCGGCAATGCCTCCCGTCTGCACCGTGCGCGGCCGGCGGGAGCGTGAGGAGGAGCGGGGAGCAGAGCCGCTGTTGCCGCGGCGGCGGGAGGGTCGGCGTCCGGTCATGCGGTCACCCCGCGGCCTCGGAGGGCGCGTACGGAGAGGAGAGTGAAGTCGCCATCGCCCGGCAGCAGGCAGTGTGCGCCGAGG
>JBDQFW010000323.1:244-2972 GCA_040265735.1 Planctomycetota bacterium
CCCGCCGGCCGCGCACGGTGCAGACGGGAGGCATTGCCGCCGAGGTCGGCCGGGAGCAGCCAGGTCTGGCCGCGCTCGAAGGCGTGGTCCACGGCGTCGTCGCCGCTACCCGAGCGCAGGGAGCCACGGCCCTCGAGCACGAGCACGACCCCCGCGAAGCCCTCGAGATCGCGGAGCATGGGCTCGTGCACGCGCAGGACCTCGGTCTCGAAGGCCTGGCCCGCGGTCAGGGAGGCCACGCGGTTCGCGCCGCGCTCCTCCCAGGCGGGAGGCCCTGGCTCGGGCGGGTGGCTGTCGAAGGAGATCGCCTGCAGGGCGTCCTCCAGGTTGGTGGGCCGCCGGCCGCCGGAGCGATCGACGCGGTCCCAGTCGTAGATGCGGAAGGTGGTGTCCGAATTCTGCTGGACCTCCGCCACGAGCAGGCCGGCGCCGATGGCGTGCACGGTGCCTGCCGGGACCTGCACCAGGTCGCCGGCGTGGACGGGGTGCACCTGCAGCAGGTCCACCACCTCGGCGGTGGAGCCCGCCTCGGCGAAGGCTCGCGCGTCGACGCCGGCCGCGAGCCCGAGGAAGACCTCACTGCCTGGCTCGGCCTCGAGGACGAGCCAGCTCTCGTCCTTGCCCGCGTGCTGGCTTCCCAGGCGACGGGCGGTGGCCTCGTCGGGATGGACCTGCACGGAGAGGTTCTTGCGCGTGTCGATCAGCTTGACGAGCAGGGGGAAGGCGCCGTCGGGGTCCGGGGTGGTCGACCCCAGGAGCGCGTCCTGCTCGGAGAGCATCAGACCGCGGAGGCTGCGGCCTGCAAAGACACCCTCGGCCACCACTGACGACACCTCCTCGCGGTCCACCACGCACCAGGCCTCCCCCACCGTGCCGCTCGGTCCTTCGGACGCGGTGGGCATCAGCGCGCGCAAGCGCTCGCCGCCCCAGACCTTCTCACGAAGGACAGGCTCGAGGCGGAGGGGCTGGCGGAGGCTCATGGTCTGACGGGGTTCGCGCTGGGCGCGGGCAAGCGCGACAGGGTACCCCACCGGACGCGGCCTCGGGGGGGCTCCCGGTCCAGGGCGCCCCGCGGCCGAGGCGAGCTCCGCGGTCCCCTGGGGCAGCCCACGCGGGCCCCAGGCCGCGGCTTCCCGAGGGGTCGCCGCGACGACCGAGGGCGGAGACGCCGCCCTTCAGGCGTCCTCGCCCAGCAGGCGCCGGGCCTCGGCGCGGGCCGTTGCCGCCTCCGCACCCCCTGCGATCATGTCGGCCACCTCGGCCACCCGAGCCTCTCCGGAGAGCGCCGTGGCCCCGGTCCGGGTCCGGCCACCCTCGACCTCCTTGGCAACGCGCAGGTGCCGGCTGGCAGCCGCCGCGATCGAGGGCAGGTGCGTGACCACGACCACCTGGTGGTGAGCCCCCAGGGCGCCGAGGTGTGCGGCCACGCGCGGGCCCAGCCGTCCGCCGACGCCCGCGTCCACCTCGTCGAAGACCAGGGTCGGCGTGGACTGCCGGACGGCGAGGGCTCCTCGCAGGGCCAGGAGGATGCGTGCGGCCTCGCCTCCGGACGCCACGCGCCGCAGGGGCCCCATGCGCTCGCCGGGGTTCGCCGCCAGGAGGAACTCCACCCCTTCGGCGCCGCTGGCCCCGAGCCGGCGCCGCGAACCCTCGATGCCACCCTCTTCGCCGGAGCCGTGGGGCGTGAGCTGGGCCTCGAACCGCGCTCGCTCCAGCCCCAGCTCCCCCAGCCCGCGGGTCACGGCCTCGGCCAACCTCTTCAGGTGCCGCCTCCGCTCCTTGGTCAGGCGCGCCGCGGCCTGGTCCGCAGAGGTGCGCGCGCGCGCCTCCTGCTCCTCCAGGGCTCCGCTGTCCGCACGCTCTGCCTGCAGGCGCGCGCGCTCCTCCTCGAGGGCGTCGCGACGGGCAGCGAGCCCCTGCAGGCCCACGCCGTGCTTGCGAGCGAGGCGCTCGAGCTGGACCAGCTGCTCCTCCAGCTCCTCGAGGCGCGCCGGGTCGGGCTCGGCCGCGTCCAGGAGCGTGCGCAGGAGACCCGCCGCCGCCTCGAGCTGCGCCGAGGCCTCGCGGACGCAGCCAGCGGCCTCCTCCATCGAAGGAATGCGCGCGCACCAGCCGTCCAAGACGCGCTCGGCGCGCTGAACGATCTCAAGGGCGGCGCCGTCCTGCTCCGCGAGCCCCTCCACCAGGCCTCCGAGGGCGGTCGCCAGCTCGGCCGCGTTGCGCAGGAGCTCCCGCTCGCTGCGCAGGTCCTCGGGCTGCACGGCGTCGAGGTCGAGCGCCTCCAGCTCGCTGAGCTGGAACTCGATCAGGTCCAGGCGCTCGGCGCGCCGCTGCTCCTCGGCCTCACGCCCCTCGAGCCGCTCGCGCAGGCCGAGCCAGGCCGCGCGGCGCTCGCGATAGCCCGCCAGGGCCTCCCCCAGCCCGGCAAAGGTGTCCAGCAGCTGCAGCTGCTCGGCAGGCTCGAACAGCCGCTGGTGCTCGTGCTGCCCGTGGATCTCCACCAGCTGGGTCGCCAGCTCGCGGAGGAGCTTGCCGGTCACAGGGCGATGGTTCACGTGGGCCCGACTGCGCCCATCGCGCGTGATGGTCCGCGTGAGGACAAGCTCCAGCTCGCCCGCCGGCTCGCTCTCGGTGCCCTGCTCCTCACGCCACTCCTCGAGGGCGTCGCGACGGGCAGCGAGCCCCTGCAGGCCCACGCCGTGCTTGCGAGCGAGGCGCTCGAGCTGGA
>JBDQFW010000324.1:0-2959 GCA_040265735.1 Planctomycetota bacterium
GTCGAGGAGCAGCAGGCGCGGGCGGGTGGCCAGGGAGCGGGCGAGGGCCAGGCGCTGCGCCTCCCCGCCCGAGAGGGTCGAGACCCTGCGGCGCTCGAAGCCGGTGAGCTCGACCCACTCCAGGAGATCAGCCACCCGCCGCCTGCGCTCCCCGCGGGGGCAGCCGCTGGAGTCGAGGACGAACTGCAGGGTCTTGGCGACCGTCATGTGCGGCCACAGGGCTCCCCCCTGGAACACGAGCCCGAGGCTGCGCTGGTGGGGAGGGACCAGGGCGTTGGGCCCGTCCTGCACGATGCGCCCGTGGATCTCGATGGTTCCGGCATCGACCTCGGCCAGCCCTGCCAGGGCACGCAGCAGCGTGGTCTTGCCGGAGCCCGAGCGGCCCACCAGCAGCGTGTGCCCACCGGCCTCGAGGTCGAGGTCCAAGGGGCCGAGGAGCGGCTTGCGCCCCGCCCGGAGGACGAGGCCGCGCAGGCGGAGGGCGGCGTTCACGGCAGGAACTCCATGCGGCGGTTGCTGAAGAGGCTCCATACGAGCCCGGGGAGGACGACGACGAAGATCACGAGCAGCGCGAGCGCTGCGACGAAGTCGTCTCGGCCGAAGTGCACCGCGTTGAACACGCGGTACATGGCGGTGTGCTTGGCGGCAGGCACGATCACCGCGGCGTCGAGCTCGCGGACCGCGAGGACGAACACCAGGGTCCAGGCCCCGAACAGGCTGGGGCGCAGCGGCGGGGCCACGATCCGGGCCAGGCGGCGGGTCGGCCCCGCGCCCGCAAGGAGGGCGGCCTCCTCGAGGCGCGCATCCATGGCCGCCGTGGCTCCCTGGCACACCAGGGTGGGGAAGCACAGGAAGCGGCCGATCATCATCAGGACCACCAGCCCGCCGGACGCGTAGAAGGCCTGCAGCAGCGGGCGGTTCCAGACCAGCACGGTGCCGATGCCGTAGAGGATGGCGGGGACCGCGAGGGGAAGGACCACGAGCACGATGAGCGCGCGTCCGAAGCGCCCGCGCTCCGCGCGGTGCCCGAGGGCGAGGGCCAGGGGGACGGCGAGGGTCGCCGCGGCGGTGGCGTAGAGGATCGTGTCCCGCAGGTCCTCGCGCCCGAGCTCGAGAGCGCGAGCAAAGGCCGCGCGCAGGGCCTCGCTCGTCCATCCGCGCGGCCCGCCTCCGGCCTCCCAGAGCAGGCGCCCGAGGGGCACGCCTGCACCCGCGAGGACGAACAGCAGGGCAAAGAGCAGCGCCAGGGGCTTGGCGCGGCCGAGGGGCAGGGGGCGGGGAGCCTCGAAGTCGCGCTCGATCGTGCCCAGCGCCCCGCGGCGCATGAGCAGCAGGCCGGGCAGGAGTGCGGCCAGGGTCAGGAGCACCAGCGGAACGGACGTGGCCACCGCTTCAGCCGCGTCCTGGTCCACGGACCAGACTGCGAAGACCTCGTCTGCGAACACGTTGAACTTCGGGCCGACGGACGAGACGTAGTCCGGCAGGGCGAAGTCCTGGATGGTGAACAGGAAGGCGAAAGCGGCTCCCGCGAGGACCGCAGGCAGGAGGAGCGGGAGCTCGAGGCGCAGCGCCGCGCGCACGCCGCCCGTCAGGAGAGCCGCCTCCTCGCGGCGCCTGTCGATGCGCTCGGCGGCGCGGGCCGTGAACAGTGCGACCACCGGGGCGGACGAGAGTCCCAGCAGCAGAGCCGTCATGGGGGCGCCGCGCAGGGGCACGACCTGGGTCCAGGTGGCGGCCACCAGGAGCGGCGGGATCAGGAACGGGAGGACCCCCGCGGCGCGCAGCACGCCGCGGCCGGGCAGGTCGGTGCGTGCGACCAGGAAGCCAAAGGGCGCGCCCAAGAGGGCGGCTACGGCGGAGGAGGCCAGGCCCAGGCCAATCGTCCTGCCCAGGAGCCCCATGACCCTCGGGTCCGCGCCGGCACCGCCCAGGCCCAGGACCGACAGCGCCTCGGGCTCGGCGGCGAGCCGTGCCAGCATCCACCCCACGGGGAGCAGGCCCGCGATCCCCAGGACGAGGAGCGCGGCGGCCAGCAGAGGAGAGGGCGCGGGGCGGGTCATTCGTCCAGGAAGAGCACCTTGAGGGCATCCGTCCGCGCGGCGACCGAGCGGCCCACCGCCGCGTAGTCCACCTGCATCACGGCGAAGTCCGTGCGGACGTGGTCGGGGCGCGGCACATCCGGGCGCACGGGGATCTGGGCCGAGCGCGCGTGGGCGAGGCGCTCCTCGGTCTTGCGTGAGAGCACCCAGTCCACGAACCGCTCCGCTGCGTCACGGTGGGGCGCGCCCTCGAGGATGGACACGGTGTTGGGGATGAGTAGGGTGCCGATCGGGGGCTGGCCGTCCGGGCCCTGTGCCTGGTCGGGGTAGACCGCGACGACCGGCGCGCCGCTCTCCCGGGCCACGTTGAAGTCGTCGGTATCGGTGTAGGCGAAGGCCAGCTCGCCATCGCGCACGAGGGTCATGGCCTGCCCATTGGAGCGGACCACGTGGACCGGCGGCGGGTCCTCGTGCTGGCGCCCCGCGATGGGGCCCCAGAACGCGCCCGCGCGCTCCTCTCCCCAGGTCGTGTACATGGCGGCGGCGTGGGTCAGGGTCGTGCCGGTGAGAGGACGCGCGATCCCGCAGGTGCCTGCGAAGCGCGGGTCCAGCAGGTCCTGGTACCCGTTCAGCTGGGCGGGGTCGACCAGGTCTGTGTTGGCGATGAGGATCCGCGCGCGGGCAGCGAACCCCGTCCAGCGGCGCTCGGCGTCCCGGAACTGCTCGGGGATGTCGGCAGCGCTGGGGGAGTCGTAGGGGGCCAGCATCCCGAGCTCGGCCAGGCGCACCGTCTGGACGATCTCGTTGTTCCAGAACACGTCGCAGCGCGGGTGGGCGCGCTCGGCGATGAGCTGGCCCACGAGGCCGACGGTCTTCTGATGCTCGAGGTCGAAGAGGGCCTCGACCTCGAGCATCAGAAG
>JBDQFW010000325.1:0-2935 GCA_040265735.1 Planctomycetota bacterium
CTCGAGCAGCGAGGGCACCTCGAGCACCAGGATGCCGTCCTCGGCCAGGAGTGCCTGCACTGCCCGACGAAAGTCCTCCAGATCCGGCAGGAGGTTGAGGGCGTTGTTGCCCACCAGGACCTGCGCCCGGCCCAGCTCCGCCGCGATGCGAGCCGCCGAGTCCGCCGTGAAGAACTCGCAGCGAGTGGTCAGTCCCCGCTCGTTCGCCACCGCGGCGGGGCCTGACGCGGGGTCCACCCCCAGCACCGTCGCGCCGAGCTCGCGAAGGGGCGCGAGCTGCACGCCGTCGTTACTCGCGATCTCGACCACGAGGCCGCCCTCGCCAAGCGGGGAGCGGGCATGGATCTGGCGCGCGCCCTCCGCGAAGTGCTCGACCAGGCCCGGGTTGGTCGAGGTGTAGTAGGGGTAGTCGTCTCCGTAGGCCTCGCCAGGAACGTCGAAGGTCACCTGCACCAGGGCGCAAGCCCGGCAGAAGACGAGATTCAGCGGCCAGACGGGGTCCTCCTCACCCAGCCGGTCACGGGGCACCAGGCGATCCGCCAGGGGCGTGGGGCCGAAGTCGAGGATGGTCGCCAGGTCTGCTGAGCCACAGCTCCGGCAGGTGGTCCGCTGGCTCACTTGGCCCTCCAGACCTTCCAGGGCGCTCGATCCTGCGCGTTGAGGTCGTTCAGGAGGACATGGTCCTTGAAGGTGTCCATGTTCTGCCAGAAGCCCGTGTGCGGGATCGAGAGCAGGCGCCGCTGCTCGATGAGACGCGCAAACGGCTCGACGACGAGCTCTTCTCCCTCGTGCAGGTGCTCGAAGATCTCCTGCCGCAGGGCAAAGTAGCCGCCGTTGATCCAGATGTCGGCCTCCCGACTCTCGACGATCTCGTGAACGAGCCCGTCTTCACCTGCACGGGAGATGTGGAACGAGGTGGGCGGGGGGACGGAGACGAACCCCGCCACGGCATCTGAGGCCTCCATCCGCACCACCAGGTCGGGCAGGTGGAAGTCGGTCAGGTTGTCGCTGTAGTTGGCGAGGAACATCTCCTCGCCCTCCAGGTGCGCGCGAACCCTGCGCAGGCGCTCACCAATGGTGGCGTCGTAGCCGGTGTCCACGAAGGTGATGTTCCAGTCGTCCAGATCCTCAGCGAGCAGCTCCATGCCACCGTGCGCGGACAGCTTGAAGTCGTTCGAGATCCACTCCTGATAGCCCGCGAAGTAGCGCTTGATCACATCGGCCTTGTAGCCAAGGCAGAGGATGAAGTCCTTGTGACCATAGGCCGCGTAGTACTTCATGACATGCCAGAGGACCGGGCGATAGCCGATCTCGACCATGGGCTTGGGGATTGAGTCGGACACGTCGCGCAGGCGCATGCCGAGTCCCCCACAGAACAGGACGACCTTCATACCGGGGGGTGGACCTCCGTCCACGCGGGGATGGGGACGAAGAAGCGCGCGCCCCACTCGCGCGCGTGGCTGAGCTGCGCGGTGATCTCCGCTCGCAGGTTCCAGGGCAGGATGAGGATGCACTCGGGGCGCGCCTCATCGAGGGCCTCGGGCGCGTGGATCGGGATGCGCGTCCCCGGCGTGTACCGGCCGTGCTTGTAGGTGTTGCGGTCGACGGCGAAGTCGACGAGGTCCCTGCGGATGCCGCAGAAGTTGAGCAGCGTGTTGCCCTTGCCCGGGGCCCCGTAGGCGACGATCGGGCTGTTGCTGCGCTCGCGCCAGTCCATCAGGCCTCGCAGGACGGAGCGCTTGCTGGCCTCGACCCGGGGCTGGAAGCCCTGGTAGCCGGCTCCGTCAGGCCGGTCGAGCCCGGCGGCCCGCTCCCCTTCAAGCACCTCCTCCACCGAGGCTCCGAGGGCGTGGCCAGCGCCCTGGCGCTGGGCGAACACCCGCAGCGAGCCCCCGTGGGACCTGAGCCGCTGCACATCGAACACCTCGAGGCCCACCTGTCCGAGGATCGAGCGTACGGCGTGGAGCGACAGGTAGCAGAAGTGCTCGTGGTAGATGGTGTCGTACTGGCACTCCTCGATGAGGCGCTCGAGGTGTGGGAACTCGTAGGAGATCACCCCTTCCGGAGCGAGCAGTTCGGCTGCTCCCGCCACGAAGTCCACGATGTCCGGCACGTGGGCGAGGACGTTGTTCCCGACGATCAGGTCGGCCCCCCCGCGCTCGGCGCGGAGGTCCCTGGCGGTCTCCAGGCCGAAGAAGCGCTCCACGGTCTCGACCCCCACCTTGCGCGCGGCCGCCGCAACCGTCCACGAGGGCTCGACGCCGAGGCACGGGATGCCCGCCTCGACGAAGTTGCGCAGGAGGTAGCCGTCGTTGGAGGCCAGCTCCACGACGAGGCTCTGGCTCCCAAGTCCGAAGCGCGGCGTGACTTCCGCACAGAATCTGCGGGCGTGCTCGAGCCAGCTCGTCGAGAACGAGCTGAAGTAGGCGTAGTCGTCGAAGATCTCGCTCGCCGGGAGGCACTCGGGGATCTGGACCAGCAGGCACTCCCCGCAGACGCGCACGTGCAGCGGGTAGTGGCTCTCCCCACCCTCGACCTGGCCCGAGGTCAGGAAGGACTCGCAGGGCGGGCTGGTGCCGAGGTCCACGAGGGTCCTCTCCAGCGGTGCGCCGCAGGCCCGGCAGTGGGTCGCCCCCGGAAGCTTGGATCGGGTCTCTTCCATGGCTCAGGCGGAGTGCAGGCGAGGGGTCAGGCCGAGGCTCGCGAGGTCTCGCGCGATCTCCTCGCGGTACAGCGGGTTCATCAGGACAAGGTCCGTGGGGCCGTAATCCGGCAGGCGGGCGGGGGCCTCCACCCGCTGCCCGGTGCCCGGCACGAACCGCCCGTGCTTGCGCTCGTTCAGGTCCACGGCGCAGCCGATCGCCCCGCCGGGGTCGGCAAGGTTGAGGAAGGTCACTCCCCGCGCCCCGCAGCCCCAGAGAGCCCAGCGCTCCCC
>JBDQFW010000326.1:0-2922 GCA_040265735.1 Planctomycetota bacterium
GCCTCACCCAGGACGAGCGCATCGCGCAGATGACCTTCGCCTCCGTGTACCCCCACTACCTCGCCAAGGTGGAGAAGAAGGGCCACACCGAGGAGGAGCTCCTCAAGGTCATCCGCTGGCTGACGGGCTTCACCAAGGCCCAGGTCACCAAGCACATCGCCAAGAAGTCGACCTTCGAAGAGTTCTTCGCCGCGGCCAAGCTCCACCCGAACGCCGCCCTCATCAAGGGCGTCATCTGCGGCTATCGCGTGGAGGAGATCGAGAACCCCCTCACCCAGCAGGTGCGCTACCTCGACAAGCTCATCGACGAGCTCGCCCGCGGGAAGAAGATGGAGAGCATCCTCCGCAGCTGAGCCGCCGCGCCGGAGGCGGCCAAGCCAAGGCCCGCGCGGACCACCTCTCCAAGCGAGGCCACGGACCCGCCCATCAAGAAGCCTGCTTGGCTCGGCCCCAAAATCGGCCGATCCACTCGATGGCTTGCGAGACGACCACGGCAATCACCGTCGCCTGGATTGCATACATCCCATAGAACATGAACTCGATGGGGAGCAGGCCGTGATCGCCGCCCTTTGTCATGTCGATCACGGACCAAACGGGGAATCCGATCATCGTCGCAGCACTTAAGAGGAGGAAGCGGGGGCTCCAAGACCGCGTTCCGAGGACTCTCGGCCAGCGGACGCGGAAGGCGCCAAGCGCGACGGCCGCCCAGCCTCCCACCCTCAGCAGGACTTCAGGCCGGTCGCCAAGAGGTCTCGCTTGATTCGCGGCGATCGTCAGAGCGGCCACAGAGCTCAGGACTCCCACAGCAAGCAGGACGCCGAGACACCCGAGGAAAGAGGCAGAGCGAGCAGGGGCTTCGGATGCCGGGGAATCGGTTGAAGGCATGAGGCGAACTCCTTCGGGGAGGGACGAGGCGGGTGCGGGAATCCAGGAAGAGCAGGACTCCTTGCGAGCGCCTCACCCTACGCGATCTGACTCCTCAGTCGCATTCTGGGGCCCATGGGCTCACCAGGATCCCGGCTCTCCCAACTACGGCACTCGTCATCCCAGGAAGGCTCCTGAGACAGCGCACGAGTGTTCGCTTCGGTGGGCCCGCGGCGTCGTGGCTTCGTTGGCCCGGCCTCTCACCCGGTCTGCCTCCACTAAGGCTCGGAGATGGAGGTTCGTCTCAGGCCCCCGACATGCTGGCCGAGCACAGCGCATCCCGGCTCAAGTGGCGAGCGAACTCCTTCCCGTGGTTGCCGTTCTGCTCCTCCTGCTCCGCCTTGGCGCCGCTGGGTACTGCACTCCCGCGACAGGCACTCCCGCGGCCGGCCCAGCCCTCGATGACCCCGCCACGGCTGGCCCCGAGAGCCCGCTGCTGCCCGCGGGCCTTCGAATCCTCTACGAGCAGCCCATGCAGTCCTTCTCGCTCCAGCGCGAGCTGTTCGAGGACCTGTGGCGACAGTGGCCGGCCGAGCAGCGCGCGCAGGCCGAGGCGGCCGACGCCGCGACGCGCTACCGCATGCTGCTCGACCACTACGGGCTGCACCTCGACCCTCGCCGGGGGAACGACATTCCGGCCGCGTTCAGCGGGGTGCCCGGCTCCGCCTGGACCCTGAATTGCCTCGCGTGCCACGGCGGCTCGGTGGAGGGAACCTACGTGCCGGGCCTCCCGAACAACACCCTCATGCTCGAGGACCTGGTGACGGATGTCGCAAGGGCCAAGGGCGAGGAGCGCACCCTGCTCGAGGACGGGATGCTGCTGGCGAACATGGGGCACACCATCGGGGTCACCGAGGCGACCCTCTTCGGAGATCTGCTCCTCGGCCTGCGCCAGCCCAACCTCGACCTCAAGAGCGTGGCCGGCGTCACCGCCGCGGGCGTCGCCAACGCCGCGCGTATGGCGGCCCATCCCGACGGGCTCCTGCCCCTCGACGCGCCCGCCTGGTGGCAGCTGCGCGACAAGACGCACATGTACCTGGACGGCTCGGTGGAGCGGAACCACCGCACCGTCATGCAGTTCGCGCTCGGCATCAACGACCTCGTCTTCGAGGACGGCGTGCGCGCGACCCTGCTCGAGGGAGACCCGGCGAAGCTGAAGGAGCTCTTCGGCGAAGCGCGCGCCACCCGCATCCTCGCCCTCCGCGAGACAGCCCCGAGCGACGAGTCCTTCGAGCGCGATGTGATCCGCGACTTCCGCGACGCAGGCCTGCTCGAGAGGGCGAGCCTCCTGCGCCGGGTCCGCACCAACGGCATCACCGGCGAGGAGGTGCGCAGCTGGGACGACGAGTTCGAGGCCATCTATGGCTTCATCCTCGACCTCGCCCCGCCTCCCTATCCCCACCCCATCGACCGCGACCTGGCCGAGACCGGCCGCAAGCTCTTCAACCAGAGCTGCGCCGAGTGCCACGGCCGCGACAGCGGCTCGGGTCCGCGCTACCGCCCGAAGCGCGTCGCCCTGGACCGCGTGGCGACCGATCCGCTCTACCCCACCGCCCTGGACCAGGGCTTCCGCGACCGCCTCGAGGGCTTCCTCACCTTCGACGGCGCGATCGAGGTCGTCCCCGACGCCGAGGCCGACCGCGGCTATGTCGCCCCGCCTCTCCGCGGCATCTGGGCCACGGCGCCCTACCTGCACAACGGCTCCGTCCCCACCCTCGAAGACCTGCTCGACTACGACGCCCGCACCGCCCGCATTGAGGCCGGCGCCCACCTCTGGACCTTCGAGCCCGGCGCCTACGACCACGAGCGCCTAGGCCTCCAAGCCACCTACCTCACACCGGCCAACCGCAGCGCCGACCCCCGGCTCCACGACTCCCAGCGCCGGGGGATGAGCGCCCAAGGCCACGACTTCGCCCGCGACTTAGAGGCCGAAGAGCGCCGCGCCCTGCTGGAGTACCTCAAGACGCTCTGATTCCTATCGCTAGGCCAGAGTCGAGT
>JBDQFW010000327.1:0-2862 GCA_040265735.1 Planctomycetota bacterium
GTGTTGAGGCGACGGATCGGCGCCCCCACGCAGAGGGCCCCGACGCCCCCGCCAAACGGGCTGGTGTAGCCCTGGGTCGCGCTGTAGACGAAGTAGGCGAACTGGCCGGTCGGCAGCTGCTCGGCCCGCAGGGTCAGGGCGTTGTCCGCGACCAGGGGCGAGCCCTCGGCCAGGATCTGCCCCACGGCGCCGGTGGCGTTGGGGTTCGCGTCGCAGTACACGGCCTCGCCCCCGCCCATGAGGTTCTCGGCCCAGGTGATCGTGTCGTTCTGGAAGGAGCACGCGATGGCGTCCGCATCCCCGTCCCCATCCAGATCGGCCGCAGTGGCGCAGTAGGCGCCGTCCACCTGGTTCATGACCAGCTCGCGCGGGCCAAAGGCCCCGCCGAACTGCCGGAACATGGAGACGCGGCCCGAGTAGTAGGCGCTCACCAGGATGTCGAGCTCACCATTCTGATCGAGGTCCACGATCTCCACGGTGTGGGCTCCGTTCTCGACGGTGCTCAGCACAGCGGGCGCGCCGAAGCCGCCCACTCCGTCCCCGTACAGGACCGACAGCGAGTCGTCGTAGAACCCGGCCACCGCAAGGTCCATGTTCCCGTCCGCATCCAGGTCCGCGGCGTCGAGCCAGAGGGCCCCGCCGATGCTCGCGATCGTCACGGGCGCGGCGAAGGTGCCGCCCTCGTTGAGGAGGAGCGACACGGTCCCGGCCAGGTAGGACGCGCAGACGAGGTCGAGGTCCCCGTCCTTCTCAGCGTCCAGGGCCACGAGCCCGTAGGAGCCCCAGAGCCCGGTCGCTAGGTCCACCGCCGGTGCGAAGGCGCCGCTGCCCAGGTTCTCGAGCAGGATGACGCGATCGGCCGTGTAGCCGGTCGCCACGAGATCCAGATCTCCGTCCGCGTCGAGGTCCACGGCTAGGGCGCGCGCCGCGTTCCCGAAGCCGGTCGTGAGGGAGACGGCGGGAGCGAAGGCGCCCAGGCCGAGGTTCTCGATCCAGCCCACCTCGCCGTTGCTGGTCGCCGCGCCAATCACATCGAGGTCCCCGTCCCCGTCGAGATCGGCGACCTCCACATGGATTGGCGTCGAGACATCCGCAAGGATCACCGGCGCGGCGAAGCTGCCGCCCCCGAGGTTCTCGATCCAGCCGACCGAGTCCCCCAGCTCGGCCGACGCCACGAGGTCCAGGTCCCCGTCCCCGTCCAGGTCCCCGGCCCGAACGAAGGAGGGCCCGTCCGGCATCCCCGTCACCAGGTTCTGGGCGCCGAAGGTCTGGGCGTGGGCTTGGGACCCCGCCACGCAGGCCAGCGCGAGGAGGGACGGGCGAGTGAGACGGGGGGTGCGGAGGAAGCGGGGTTGCATTGCAGGGAAGCGGGAAGAGGTCAGCGGTGATCGACCTGTCTCGAAAGTAGAGGCGCCCCCCATTCAGGGAGCCTCAATCCGCGGTGGGGCTCAGGTTGAGACACGGCCCTGAGCAGGAGCCCAGAGGGCTGCGGTCCCCCTCAGAACGCGCGACGCCCCCGCGGAGGGACGCCCTCCCCGCGAGAACGCCCCGTCGAGGCCGGTGCGGCCTAGGCCCGAGGGCCCGTAGCAAGCCATGCCAGGAAACGAGCGGCTCCCCGCCCGGCGTGCGAGGGCCTGCGAGGAGGCACCTGCTACCCTCGCCCCCATGGAACTCGCGCTCCTCGGCCTGCTCCTCACCGCGGCGAGCGCCCACCCCGCGCCGCCCGGAGCCGACGAGCGGCTCGAGCACTTCGAGCGCGCGATCCGCCCCCTGCTCGCGGAGCGCTGCTACCGCTGCCACAACGCCGTGGACCGTGCGGAGGCCGGACTCGCCGTGGATCACGCTGCGGGCCTCTGGCGCAGGGGACGCAGCGGACCCGCGGTCGTCCCCGGCGACGCCGAGGGCAGCCTCCTGTTCCGCTCGGTTGCGCACGAGCTGGGCCTGGAGGGGATGCCCCTCGACGAGCCCCGCCTCGAGCCCCACGAGCTGGAGGCGGTGCGCCTCTGGATCGCCGCGGGGGCAGTGGACCCGCGCGAGGAGGTCCCCACGGCCGAGGACCTCGCCGCCGCCACGGCGTGGGAGGCCGTGCGCGACCGCCGCGCGGCGTGGTGGAGCTTCCAGCCCCTTGCGGACCCCGTGGTCCCCGCGCCGAGGCTCGCGGACTGGCCGCGGGACCCCGTGGACCACTTCGTCCTCGAGAGGCTCGAGCGCCCCGCGCCCGACCGCTCCCGCAGGAACTGGCTGCGCCGCGCGAGCGATGTGCTGACCGGCCTGCCGCCGACGCCCGAGGAGCTGGACGCCTTCGCGGCCGGCACCGACGAGGCCGACTACGCCACCGCGGTGGACCGCCTCCTCGCCAGCCCGGCCTCCTCCGAGCGCCTCGCGCGCCGCTGGATGGACCTCTGGCGCTACGCCGAGTCGCACGGGTCGGAGGGCGATCCCACCATCGCCCACGCGTGGCGCTATCGCGATGCCCTGGTCCGCAGCTTCGACGCGAACCTGCCCTGGGACCAGCTGCTGGCCGAGCACATCGCGGGCGACCTCGGCGAGCCGCGCCTCTCCCCCGACGGCGCCACCAACGACGCGGCCGCCCTCACGGGGCACTTCCGCTTCCCGACCTACGGCTACGCCCCCACCGATGCCCACGCGGAGCAGGTGCGCACGGTCGACAATCAGATCGATGTCCTGACCAAGGCCTCGATGGGCCTCACCGTGTCGTGCGCGCGGTGTCACGACCACAAGTTCGACCCGGTCAGCCAGGCCGACTGGACGGCGCTCTACTCGACCCTGATCGGCTCGCGGCCCGGCACCATGACGGTGGATGGCCCGGCCCGGAGGGAGCAGGCCGCCCGCGAGCCGATC
>JBDQFW010000328.1:0-2851 GCA_040265735.1 Planctomycetota bacterium
GGGGCGCGCCGGCCCGGGGCGTTGGGGCCGGGCCGCCCCCCCCCCCCCCCGCCCCCGCCCGGGATGTGGTCCAGGTGGGCCTCCTCGCCGCGCCGCTCCTCCTGCTCGCGCCGGTCCTGGGCCACCGCCGGAGCTGGCTCGCCTGGAAGCGGCTCAGCCGCGCCTGGATCCTCTTCGCCCTGCTGCTGCTGACCTACCTCGAGGCCGCCACGCCGGGCTTCATCGCGCAGTACGACCTCCGCCCCAACCGGCTGTTCGTCGAGTACCTGAAGTACCCGCGCGAGGTCTTTGCCACCCTCTGGAACGGGCATCGGCTGGAGCTCCTGGCCTCGATCGTCGGCTGCGCCCTGGCGGTGCGCCTCTTCGCCGCCTGCCTGCGACGCTGGCCGCTTGGCGAGCCGACCTGGGGCCTGGGGCGCACCGCTCTCGCCTTCCCCATCGTGGCCTTCGCCCTCTTTGCGGGCGTCCGCAGCACGGCCGGCCACCGCGCGGTGAATCCCGCGTACTTCGCGACCACGAGCGATCCCCTGGTGAACAGCTTGGTGATCAACTCGACCTGGTCGGTGGTCCACGCCGTCTACAACCTCAAGCACGAGTCCAAGTCCAGCGAGTCCTACGGCCGCATGGAGGTCGCGGAGATGCTGCGCCTCACGGGCTTCGCGCCGGAGGGACCAGAGGCCCCTCGCGCGCTCCCCACGCGCCACCACCAGGCCCCTGTGCGCCCGCGGGAGAAGCCCTTGAACCTCGTGATCCTGCTCGAAGAGAGCATGGGCGCGACCTTCGTCGAGTCCCTCGGAGGCGTGCCGGCGACCCCACAGCTCGAACGCCTGAAGGAGAAGGGGTGGTGGTTCGAGCAGCTCTACGCCACGGGCACCCGCTCGGTGCGCGGGATCGAGGCCGTGGTGAGCGGCTTCCTGCCGACTCCCGCGCGCAGCGTGGTGAAGCTCTCCCTCTCCCAGACCAGGTTCTTCACCTTGGCAAGCCTCCTCGGTGACGCGGGCTACTTCACCGAGTTCGTCTACGGGGGCGAGGCCCACTTCGACAACATGGCCTCGTTCTTCACGGGGAACGGGTTCCAGAGCATCATCGACCAGCGCGACTATCCCAATCCGAGCTTCGTCGCCACCTGGGGCGTCTCGGACGAGGTCCTGCTCGACCGCGTGCACGAGCGCTGCGTCGAGCATCATCGTGACGGGGAGACCCACTTCACCCTGGCGTTCTCCTCCTCGAACCACTCCCCGTTCGAGTATCCCGAGGGCAGGATCCAGCCCATCAACGGGGATCCGGCCACGGCAACGAGCGCTGTCCAATACGCGGACCATGCCATCGGCCGCTTCTTCGACCAGGCCATGCAGAGCCCCTACTGGGAGGACACGCTCTTCCTGGTGGTGGCGGACCACGACATCCGCGTCTACGGCGCAGACCTCGTGCCCATCCCACGCTTCCACATCCCCGGACTGATCCTGGGCGCGGACCTCGAGCCGCGGGTGCTGAGGACCGTCGCGAGCCAGGTGGACCTCCCCACGACCATGCTGTCCCTGATAGGCGTCGAGTGCGACCACCCCATGATCGGCCGCGATCTCGCCAGCGAGGAGGCCGACCTCCCGGGCCGCGCATTCATGCAGTTCGGCGACAACTTCGCGTACATGGAGGGCCAGCAGGTCGCCTTCCTGCAGCCCCGCAAGCCCGCCACCTTCGGCACCTACGACCCGGCGCAGAAGGCCCTCACCCTACGGCCGGATCCAGAGCCCGACCTCGCTCGCCGAGCCCTGGCCCACTCCCTGCTCCCATCCTGGCTGTACCGCGAGCAGCTGTACCGCTGAAGCGACACGCCCTCCCAGCCCGGTCCACAGGCCTCTTCAGCCAAGGCCCTCACCGATCCAAGGACACCAGCACGGGCACCGGACCGTCCTGGACGCGCTGGAACGCCTCGCGGGAGTCGATTCCTCGCAGGCGGTTCTTGATCAGGATCTGAGCGCAGACGCCGCCCAGGGTGTTCCCGGGGCCGGCGGCGATGAGCTGGTCAGGTGCGTGCTCCAGGAGCGCCACCTCGAGGGAGCGCGTGAAGTCGTAGGGCGCGGTGACCTGGGCCCCGAAGGTGTAGTCCTGCAGCCGATCAGGCGAGGCGCCCCAAGGCGTGTGCCGACGCCCCAAGCCGTCGATCAGCTCGACCTCGGGCTGCCGGAAGCGCAGATCTTTCAGGAGCGCGCGGGCGGCGCGGCTGGTCTCCTGGACGAGCGGCGTGTGGTAGGGACCGTGCTGAGCCAGGCGGAAGGGATAGGTGACGCGCCCCTGCTGCACCGGCTCGAGCTGCTCGGACAGGATCGCGAGGCCCGCGCGGGTGCCCGCGAGCACGGCGTAGCCGCCGAGGTGGATCGAGTGGAACAGGTCGGTCGGGTGGTCTCGAACGAGGCGCTCCACCGCGGTGAGGCGCGCGCAGTCCAGGCGCCACTCCTCGTCCACGAGCGGATAGAGCATCTGCCCGCCATCGGAGCCGTGCTCCTCCTGCAGCATCGACATGCGCTGCACGAGCTGGAAGCCCTCCTCGAAGGACAGGGCGCCCGCAGCGGCGAGGGCCGTGTACCAGCCCATGGAGTTGCCGACGATGGCCACGACCTCGTGCTCGGATCGCACCCGCTCCACGTCCAGCATGGTGCGCAGGAAGATCAGGGGCGAGACATGGGCCGGGCGGAGGTGGCGCGCGGGAGAGAAGCGCTCAGCGCGGTCCAGGTCCAGGAGCGAGTCGAGTCCCTGCTCGGCCCGCCGGGCCTCGGCGGCCACGACGAAAGGGTGCGCGGGATCCAGCGCCCCCATGGAGCGCTCGGTGTAGGAGCCACGACCCGGCAGGACC
>JBDQFW010000329.1:0-2831 GCA_040265735.1 Planctomycetota bacterium
GTGCTGGTGCATGGCCACGACCACGAGGGCAACGGCCGGGGCGCATGGGCCTTGAGGCGGGCGTGGCGCCTGCTGCGTGCGAAGCCCCCCACGGGCGCCGGCCCGGACAGCTGGGGCCTGAAGGAGCCCAATGCACACCTCTTCCTCCCCGCCCTTGCCGCGCACTTCCCTCGCCTGCGGTTCGTGTTCGTGCTGCGGCACGGGCTCGACATGGCGCTCAGCCGCAACCTCTATCAGCTGCACCGCTTTGGACCGGCCCTCGGCGTCCAGCCGCCTTCACCCGGGGACGACCCCGCGGGGGCTCAGCTGCGGTACTGGGTGGCCGCGGCCGAGCGTGCGCACTCCCTGGGGCGAGAGCTCCTTGGCGATCGCTTCCTCTGCGTGCGCTACGACGAGCTGACCGCGAGGCCGGGCGAGGTGCTCGAGCGGCTCGCGGACTTCCTGGGCATCGACGCGGGCCGCTTCGAGAGCCCCGAGCGCGCCACACTCACCGCGCCCAGCTCGAGCAGCGGGCGCTGGCGGACGCGCGGGCGCGCGGCATTCCCGGCCGACCTGGTCGAGGCGGTCGCCAGCTGGGGGTTCGAGGTGTGAGTGCGACCCCGCGCGGACTCAGCGGCCCCCCGCTCATCGTGCTCGGCGCGCACCGCTCGGGCACCAGCCTCGTCACGCGGGCGCTCCAGGCCATGGGCGCGTTCATGGGGCGGGGACTCGAACAGAACGCGGAGCCGCTCTTCTTCGTGCGCCGCAACGAGTGGCTGCTGAGGAGGTGTGGAGGCTCGTGGGACCGGCCCTGGGATGCGAAGGCCGCGCTCCGCGGGGGACATGAGCGCGCAGAGCTGCTGCGCGTGCTGCGTGAGGAGGTCGCGGGCCGAGAGTTCGCGGCGTACCAGGGGCGGCTGGCGTGGGCGGCCGCGCGACTCGGCATGCGAAGCAGCCAGCCATGGGGATGGAAGGACCCGCGCAATGCGTGGACAGCAGCCCTGTGGACCGAGGTGTTCCCAGGCGCGCGGCTTCTGTGCGTCGAGCGCAATGGCATCGACGCCGCCCAGAGTCTGATCCTGCGCGAAGCGCGGTCGACCGCCGCGTGGGGTGCAGGGGCCTCTGGAGCCGACGCCCATCCGGACCTGCTGCTGCGCAGCCAGAGAGACACGCTGCCGTTCCTGATCTCGGGCCGCAGCTGGTCCTTCGAGGAGGCCTTCGCCCTGTGGGAGGCCTCGGTCGAGGCGGGGAGGCGCGCCGCAGAGGAGCACGCGGGCGACTCCCTCCTTGTCCGCTTCGAGGACCTCTTGAGCGCCCCCGACAAGGTCCTGACCTCCATCGCTCGCTTTGCAGGGCTGGATCCAGCGCCGTCTGTTCTGGACAGGATCGCCCGGGACCTCTCGACGGACCGAGCCCACGCGTTCCTGGAGGACCCGGCCCTGAGAGAGCGCTACCGCGCGCTGGCAGGCAGCCCCTGGATGAAGGCCCTGGGCTATGGGGCACTTGACCCAACAGGACCTGGGAAGATCCCCGAATAGACGAAGTATTTCGTAGTTCGGTCCACCCTCGCCCCACGAAGGACGAAATTCTTCGGACATTGGTCCCCATGAGCCCCCGCCCCGACCGCCTGCCTCGCCCCACCGAGGCCGAGCTTGCCATCCTCACCGTGCTCTGGAGGCTGGGCCGGGCCACCGTGCGCGAGGTCCACGAAGACCTTGCCGGGGACAGCAAGGTCGGGCTGACCACGGTCCTGAAGCTGATGCAGATCATGGTCGACAAGGGCCTGATCGAGCGCGACACCAGCGTCCGGCCCCAGGTGTTCTGGGCGGCCCAGCGCCAGCAGCAGACGCAGAAGCGCATGGTGCGGGACCTCTTGGACCGCGCCTTCCAGGGCTCGCCCGGTGAGCTGGTGCTACAGGCCCTCTCCCTGCGCCGCACGAGCTCCGATGAGCTCGCGCGTATCAAGGACCTGCTGCGCGAGTTGGAGGGACGCGACTCGTGAGCCTCGCCCTGCACGCCCTCGGCTCGGCCGTGACGCACTTCCTGTGGCAGGGAGTTGTGCTCGGGCTGGCGATCGTCACGGCCCAGCGCCTTTGGGCGCGCGAGAGCACCCGTACGAGGCACGATCTGGCCTTGGCTGGCCTCTTGGCGAGCTGGGTGACTTTCCTGGGCACCCTTGCCTTGGAGCTGAGGGGCGGCGCAGGAGCAGCGGTGGGCCTCAGGGGCCTGCGCGCAGAGCTGGACCTGCTCTCCCTCGGCGAGCTGACGGAGCTCACCCTGCCCCCCGCGACGCCCGAGCCCCTTGGCCTGTGGATCGGTGCGACCTGGTGCTTGGTCGCGACGCTCATGGCCCTGCGGGTGCTGCGCGGGCTGGTGGGCGCGCGCGCCCTGCGGGTCCAGGCCGCCCTGCCCTCCAACGGTCGGCTCCAAGCCACGGTCGATGAACTCCGCGGTCTCCTCACCATCCGCCGGGCAGTGCGCGTGCTGGAGCATCCCGGCCTCGCGAGCCCCGCCGTGGTGGGCTGGTGGGAGCCGGTGATCCTGGTCCCGCTGGCCCTTGGTGCGCGCCTCTCCCCCGCTCAGGTCCGAGCCGTCCTGGCCCATGAGCTCGCTCACATCCGCCGCGCCGACCACCTCGTGAACGCCTTGCTGGCCGCGAGCGAGGTCGTGCTGTTCTTCCACCCTCTGACCTGGTGGCTGCTGCGGACGCTCCGCACCGAGCGCGAGCACTGCTGTGACGACCTCGCCGCCGCCACCACTCACGAACCCCGCCTCCTCGCGGAGGCACTCACCCAGCTCGAGGACCTGCGCCTCGCCACTCAGGCCGCACTGGCCGCACGCCCGAAGGAGGG
>JBDQFW010000330.1:0-2787 GCA_040265735.1 Planctomycetota bacterium
GTCCAGGGGATAGCGGAACACGGCGATCTCCCAGCGCTCCGGATCGCGGAAGCGGTACGAGAGCTTGTCGACGATCACGCGGTCGAAGACCCCGCCTCCCTTGCCGTCGTCCCACCCCATGAGCGTGGGCTGCATGGAGCCGGTAGGGATCTTGTACGCCTCGAGGACGAAGTACTTGAAGAGGACGATGACGATCACCGAGACCGTGATCGCCTCGATGTTCTCGCGCCACGGGCGCCCGCCGCCCTTCTTGCCGTCCTTGCTCTTCGCCACGCCGTGCTGTCCTGGGGGGTGTCTCGGGTGGAGGGTCGAACCCCTCGACCCACCGGCTCTCCAGCCTAGGATTTCTCGTCCCCGCCGAGCACGGAGAGGAAGGCCTTCTGGGGGATGTCGACGCTGCCCACCTGGCGCATCTTGCGCTTACCGGCCTTCTGCTTCTCGAGCAGCTTGCGCTTGCGGGTGATGTCACCGCCGTAGCACTTGGCGGTCACGTCCTTGCGCAGGGGGGCGATGGACTCGCGCGCCAGGATTCGCGAGCCGACGCCTGCCTGGAGGCGCACCTCGAAGAGGTGACGCGGGATCTCCTTGCGCAGCTTCTTGAGGGCCGCGCGGCCACGGACCTCGGCCCGGCTCTTGTGCACGATCGACGAGAGGGCGTCGACCTCCTTGCCGTTCACGAGGATGACGAGCTTGACCAGGTCGTCGGCGTTGTAGCCGTTGAGGTCGTAGTTCAGCGTGCCGTAGCCCCGCGTGGCCGACTTCAGCTTGTCGTAGAAGTCGTACATGATCTCCGCCAGCGGGATGTCGAAGACCAGCTGCACGCGCGTGGTGGAGAGGTACTCCTGGCGCACGAACACCCCGCGGTGCTCGGTCGAGATGGTCATCATCGCGCCCACATACTCCGTCGGGAGCAGCATGGAGCAGCGGACGATGGGCTCTAGGATCTCCTCGAACTTGTCCGGACTGGGCAGGGCGCCCGGCGACGAGATCATTTCGTCGCTGCCGTCCTTGTGGGTGATCTTGTAGGTCACCGACGGCGCGGTCTGGATCATGTCCAGGTCGTGCTCGCGCTCGAGCCGCTCCTGGATGATCTCCATGTGCAGCAGGCCGAGGAACCCGCAGCGGAAGCCGAAGCCCAGGGCGTCGGAGGTGACGGGCTCGTAGGAGAACGAGCTGTCCGAGAGCAGCAGGGTCTCCAGCGCGTCGCGCATCTCCTCGAACTCACCCGGGCTCGTCGGGTAGAAGTCCGCGTAGACCATGTGCTTGGGCAGGCGGTAGCCAGGGAGCATCCCGCCCGCCGGCGTCCCTGACAGGGTCATGGTGTCGCCCACTCGCACATCGCCCAGGGTCTTGATGTTCGAGACGAAGTAGCCCACCTCGCCCGGGCCGAGCTCCTCGCAGGCGTTCATCTTCGGCGTGAAGCGCCCGATCTCGACCGCCTCATAGGTCGTCTTGGTGCCCATCATCTGCACCCGGTCCCTGCGCCGCAGCGTGCCCTGGAACACGCGTAGGTAGACGATGACGCCGCGGTACTCATCGTAGACGGCGTCGAAGATGAGGGCCTGCAGAGGCGCGCTGGCGTCGCCCTCCGGGGGCGGGATGCGCTCGATGATCGCGTCGAGCACCGCGGGAACCCCGACGCCGGTCTTGGCCGAGACGGGCCAGGTCTCGGTCGCGTCGATTCCAAGGGAGTTCTCGATCTCCTCGGCGACCTCCTCGGGACGCGCGTGGGCGAGGTCGACCTTGTTCAGGACCGGGATGATCTCGAGGTCCGCCTCGATGGCGAGGTAGGCGTTCGCGACGGTCTGGGCCTCGACGCCCTGGGACGCGTCCACGAGGAGCAGCGCGCCCTCGCACGCCTGCATGGACTTCTCGACCTCGTAGTTGAAGTCCACGTGGCCCGGCGTGTCGATCAGGTTGAGCTGATAGGTCGTACCGTCCTTTTGGTACTCGACGGTGACCGCATGGGCCTTGATCGTGATGCCACGCTCCCGCTCGAGGTCCATGTCGTCGAGCAGCTGCGCCTTCATCTCGCGCTTCTGCACGGCGCCGGTTACCTCGAGGATGCGGTCCGCGAGCGTCGACTTGCCGTGGTCGATGTGCGCGATGATCGAGAAGTTGCGGATGTTCTTGGTCTCCACGGTCAGCGCTCCTGAAGGTGTGGGAGGGCCTTGGCGAGGGCGCGCAGGGCGCGGCCGCGGTGGCTGACGGCGCCCTTCTCGTCCTGGTCGAGGGTCGCGAAGCAGCGGCCCGTCTGGGGCAGGTCGGGCTCGGTGAACAGGAACAGCGGGTCGTATCCGAAGCCGCCCGCGCCCTCCTCGGCGTGCAGGATCCTGCCGCGGGTGCGCTCCTCGAAGGTGGCGGCGACCGCGCCCACCGGCGTGGCGAGGACCACGGCGCCCACCAACGCAGCCCCCCCGGTCGCATCCGCCACCCCCCCGAGCGCCCCTCCGGCCAGTCCGGGGGTCGCGGCCGCTGGGGCCGCGAAGGTGGCGCCGTCCTCCTCGACCTCCGGGAGGCCCCCGACCTCGTCGGGGGTGAGCACGCGGACTCCGAGCGGCGCAAGCATGGCGCGCAGCTCGGCGACCTTGTGCGCGTTGCCTGTGGCGAGGAGAAGCTCCATGGGGGTCAGGCCAGGGCGGCCTTCTGGGCCTCGAAGATGCGGCTGATCCCGTCCTCGCCCAGGGCGAGCATCCGGTCGAGCTCGGCGCGGGCGAAGGGGGCGCCTTCGGCGGCTCCCTGGACCTCCACGAAGCGCCCGGCGCCGGTCATGACGAGGTTCATATC
>JBDQFW010000331.1:0-2774 GCA_040265735.1 Planctomycetota bacterium
GACATGAAGTTCTCGCCCGGGCCGTGGGTGCTCGTGCGGCTGGTCATCGAGTGGATGAAGCACAGGTCATCCACCTTTGCGCCGAGGTGGGGGAGCAGATCGCTCGTCCACTTGCCGCACTCCCCCCGCGGGCGGAACCTCCAGGGGCTACGCGTCAGGGCGCCATTCTCGCCTTGGAAGGTGACCAACCCCTCCGCGCCGGGCAGCGGCTCGCCGCTTCGGCGCTCCAGCTCGGGCTTGTGGTCGAAGGTGTCGACATGGCTGAGAGCACCCGAGCAGAAGATCTGCACGACGCGCCTCGCCCGCGGCGCGAAGTGCGGCGCGCGCGCGGCGAAGGGAGCGTCTGGACGCACGAGCACTCCCTCACCGCCCGCGCCCAGGGCCAGGTCCGCAAGCGCGACTTGGGCCAGGGTTCCAACCGCTCCCCGCAGGAGTCCGCGGCGGGTCGGATCAGGGGATGAGGAGGAACTCATTGGAGTTGAAGAGGGCGCGGATGAGAGCCTCGAGGCCGTCGGATGCCGTGAGCTCGAGCGCGGCCGCAAGGTCGGCCTGGCCAGGATTCCGCCCAAGGACGCGGCGAAAACCAGCAGTGGCCTGGCGGCGAGGTTCCGAGGGGTGCTCCGTTCGGAGGCTCTGCGCGAGCGTGGCCGCCTGCTCCAGAACGAAGGGGGAGTTGAGGAGCGCCAGGGCCTGGATGGGCGTCGTGGAGCGCCCCCGTTCAGGGCAGACCTGCCCGCCGTCAGGCGCGTCGAAGGAACCGAAGGTGCCCTCGCGCTCCATCCGGACCTGCGTCATGTACAGCAGGCGCCGTAGGCCTTGAGGCCCGTAGCGGTCCAGTGGCTCGTAGTTCCGCACATAGTTGTCGTTGGGCTCGAAGGCGCTGAAGCCCGGCCCACCCGGGGTGCGGTCGAGCGTCCCCGCGACGGACACGAGCGAGTCCCTCAGCACCTCGGCCGCCACACGACGAGGCGGGAACCGCCACAGCAGTCGGGCCTCCGCGTCGATCGCCGCCGCGCCGGCTCGATGCAGCGAGCGCTGGCGCCAGGTTGCGCTGGTGGCGATCAGGCGGTGCACATGACGCAGGCTCCCGCCCGCGGCGACGAGCTCGCAGGCCAGCCAGTCGAGGAGCTCGGGATGGCTGGGCGCGGCTCCCATGACTCCGAAGTCGCTGGTCGTCGCCACCAGCCCGGTGCCGAAGTGCCACGCCCAGAGCCGATTCACCAGCACCCGCGGGACGAGCGGGTTGGAGGGCGCTGCAAGCCATGTGGCCAGGGCAGCCCGACGCGTGGCCTCGGGCGCATCCCGCGCCAGGCGCAGGTCCCCAAGGATCGCGGGGAGACCCGGAGCGACCTCCTCGCGGGGCTGTGTGACCTCACCCCGGTTCAAGAGGCGCGTGGGCGGAGGCTCCTCGAACCTGCCGGCGTAGGCTCTTGGGCGCTGGTCAAGAGCCTCGAGCTCTGCCTCGGCGCCCTGAATTCTCTCCAGCAGTTTGGCTGCCTCCGCGCGGCCGTGCTCCGATCCGAGCGCGCGCGCCCGCGCTGCGAGAGCACCCTCGCCGGGGGGAAGTCGGTCCGCTCCGGAGGCGACCTCGACCCAGGGCCCCTCCCCCAGGCGGACCTCCACCCGATAGTCGTGCGGTAATCGATCGGAGAACACGCCCTCGCGGTCGCGAGCCCAGACGACTCGGTCGAGAGGCCGCGCCTGTGCAAGATCGAGCTCGACCCATCCGGCGCCGTCCGCGTTCGAGATCCACGAGTGATCGTTCCCGTAGAGACCGTCCGTGAGGTGCTCGCGCCGGTGACGCGGGTTGCCCGCGTAGTCTCCGCCCGTGGTCGCAAGAACTCCGCGTGCCAGGTTCTCGGTGCCCGCGAAGACCTCGAGCTCGTCCAAGCAGGGCTCACCTGGGCCCACCGTGGCGAGGATCGTGAACCGCACGCGATCCGCCATCACGGGCGCGAAACGCTCCTCATTCCCGCGAGCCTGGACCGACTCGCGCAGGTCGACCGGTGCGTCCGCCACGACCTCCTCGAGCGCCGCCTTCGTCCCAGCCAGCAGCGCCTCGAGCTCTCCACGCCTCTCGGCGTCACCTAGCTCACGCAGGGGCCGCACGCCGTGCTGGACCCCGGCGAAGAGCGCCTCCATCGCGAAGTACTCGCGCTGGCTGATGGGATCGAACTTGTGATCGTGGCAGCGCGCGCAGGCCACCGTGAGGCCAAGGAACCCGGTGGAGACCGCGTTCACCATGTCGGCGAGCTCGGCCTGCCGCTGCTCGGCTGTGAGCACGGGGTCAGGGCTCTTCACCTCGTCCCACGCCCCGGCGACCAGGAAGCCCGTCCCGAGATCGTCACCGAGCAGGTCCCCGGCAACCTGTCGGCCAAGGAACGCCCCGTACGGCATGTCCGAGCGAAAGGCTCCGACGACCCAGTCGCGGTAGCGCCACGCACCCTCCCGCGGCTGGTTCATCTCGAATCCGTGGGTCTCGCTGAAGCGCGCGAGGTCGAGCCAGTGGCGTGCCTGGTGCTCGGCGAATGCGAGGGACGAAAGGAGCTCCTCGACCTGCTCCTCATGGGGCTGGCCGGACCAAGGATCCACCGGAGCGAGGCCACCCAGGACGAGGTGGGCCCGCCGGTGCAGGACGGCAGGCTCTGCCTCCTCCGAGGGCGTCAGGCCGCTTTCCTGCAGCCGCGCGAGCACGAAGGCGTCGATGGGGTTGCGCGCCCAGTCGTCCCCCAGCTCCGTAGGGATCTCAGGCCTTTGGAGTGGCCGGCTCCACC
>JBDQFW010000332.1:0-2737 GCA_040265735.1 Planctomycetota bacterium
GCCTCTGGGCGGCGCTCGAGGAGCAGAGTGGCGAGGACGGCTCGCCCCCCCTGCTCCTGCCAGGACGCGGGCGCGGGCTGACCGGGGCGTGGCCGGCGGAGGAGAGCGTTCTCGCCCTCGGAATCGCGCGCCGTGACGCCCTGCGCCTGATGCGGAGCTTCGACCAGCACGCGTTCCTCGCGGGGACTCGCGGAGGTCGGGCGGAGCTCGTCTGGTGCGACGACGCCTGAACCCGTCACGCGCCTGAGCCCAGCAGGCTCAGCTGGCGCTCGCCGAGATGGGCGTCCTCGAGAGGTACCCGGGCACCTCTTCCGCAGGCAGGGGCTTTGAGTAGAGGTAGCCCTGGATCTCGTCCACTCCCAGCACGCGCAGGAACGCAGCCTGGCGCTCGGTCTCGACGCCCTCGGCGACGACGCCCAGGCCGAGGCTCTGACCCAGCACCACCACCGCGGTCACGATTGCGGACGCGTGGGTATCGCGGGTGAGGTCGTCCACGAAGGCCTTGTCGATCTTCAGCGCGTCCACAGGGAAGTGCCGCAGGTCCGAGAGCGACGAGTAGCCCGTTCCAAAGTCGTCGATGGAGAGGCGCGTCCCCAGGGCCTTCAGGCTCTGGAGGTGGCGAATCACCGCGTTGGCGTCGTGGGCCATGAGGCTCTCGGTGAACTCGAGCTCGAGCCGATCCGCAGGGAGGCCCGCGGAGGCAAGGGCTGCCTCGACGGCGGGGACCGGGCCCTCGCCGCGGAACTGCAGGGGCGAGAGGTTTACGGCGACGTGCAGCTTCGGGAGCCCGAGGGCATCCCAGGCCGCGACCTGTCGGCAGGCCTCGCGCAGGGCCCAGGCTCCCATGGCGACGATCTCGCCGGTCGCCTCAGCGAGCGGGATGAAGAGGCCCGGGGACACGAGGCCCAGCTCGGGGTGCTCCCAGCGCATGAGCGCCTCGAACCCGCGCGCCGCGCCGGTCTCGGCGTCCACGCGCGGCTGGTAGTGCAGGCGCAGCTCGCCCCGCTCGGCCACGCCGGCGAGATCCCTCAGGATGCGCGGGTCTCCCTCGAAGGTCGGAAGCTCGAGCGCCTCGGCCACCGTGTCGCGCAGCAGAGCCGCGTGCAGGGGCAGCCCAAGCACGCGGTCGGCGCCTGCCTCGCGCAGGGCTCCCGGCGTCGCGGAGGACTCCTCGCCGAGCAGAGCCACCAGGGACGCTCCGGGCCGGGCGCGGCGAACCTCGCGCACGAGCTCGGCAGGAGCCCCCGGCCGCAGGCCGAGGTCCACCAGCACCACCTGCTCGTCGGCGCAGGCCAGCTGGCCCAGGGCCGCTGCGCACCGCACGGGTCCGAGGACCGCGCGAAGCGCCTCGAGCAGGTCGGGATCAGCGCTGAGGAGGACGGGGGACATGGGCACGGCCGAGTGGTTCTTTCGACTCGTCGGCCGCGCACTCTTGACCCGAGCCTCCGGGGAGGCCCACAGGGCGCCTGGGGCCCTCCAAACGCTCGCGGCGGCCCTGGGGAACACGCCCCAAGGCCGCCGCTTGCACAAGGGCGTGCTGCCCTCAGCGCATGACCACCGAGAGCGCACCCGTTCCGTTGGAGGTGCCCAAGGAGGGGTCCGTGTACCAGGCCTGGAAGTGCAGGGTGTCCCCGGGCTGGACGAAGTACGGGCCGGCGTCCACCGCCCGGTCGAACTCGATCGCGATCCGCCCCTCAGGGCCCGCGGCCTGCGGCACCTGCCCGTTCCCCAGGACCCGATGCAGCGTGTTGCCGATGCACAGGTACCACGAGGCGACCGGATAGGCCGGACGGGTGACCGGAGACACCAGGAAGTAGCCGATCGCGTCGGTCGGCAGCTGAGTGGCCTCAAGGGTGATGGACTCTCCTGCCTTGTAGGGGCTGACGTTCCAGGCCGTGATCGACGCCGGCATGCCCGTGCTGTTGGCGCTCGTCAGGCAGAAGCGCTCGCCGAGCTGCTCGGCGTCTCGCACCCAGAGGGTTCCGGCGCTGCATGAGAGAGAGGGATGGGGCGGCGCGAGGGAGACGCGCAGCTCGAGGTCCTCGGGCCCCTCGAACAGATCGTCCGGCAGGGTCGTGACCCGCACGGAGAGCACGGCGGAGGTGGAGCCTGCAGGAATGAGCGCTCCGCTCAGGACCTCGATGATCGCGTCTTCGGCCGAGGCCGCAGCGCCCGCGGGCTCGAGCTCCAGCGGCAGGTCCACGCCGGCAGCCTCCGAGAGCGTGACCTCGAGGTCGAGGTCGTGGACGAGGGGCCAGAGCGTGTGGGCCGGCTCCAGCAGCGTGGTCGTCGCGCTGGCCGCCAGGCTGGCCGTAAGCAGGGGGCAGGGATCGTTGTCGTCGATCCGAAGGGTGTGGGTGACCTGGCTGCCGAGGCTCGCACCGCTGGGAGAGCCGAGGACGAGCTGGGTTCGCTCGGTGCCCTCGTAGAGGTCGTCGTCGAGGATCTCGAACTGGATGAAGGCAGTGAGCTGCCCCGCCGGGACGGTGACAGTCGTGCTCGCCACGCTGAAGTCCGCGCCGGCAGTGGCTGAGCCCATCATCGTGAAGGGAACCGTGACGTCCGTAGCTGCCGGAGACGAGAGGCGCACGAACACCCGGAATGGGTTCCCAGGCTCGTGGGCGAGGGAGCTGCGCCGCACGAACTCGAGCGTCGGCGAGCCCTGGGGCAGCGGGGCCGC
Organism: Planctomycetota bacterium; assembly: GCA_040265735.1. Lineage (GTDB taxonomy): Bacteria > Planctomycetota > UBA1135 > UBA1135. The sequence continues at coordinate 2,681 of JBDQFW010000332.1, forward strand.
AGCCGTGTCCAAGGCCAGGGAGAGGAGCGAGAAGAGCGCGACAGCGAGGCGCTGCGT
>JBDQFW010000333.1:0-2735 GCA_040265735.1 Planctomycetota bacterium
GGGCTGGCCCGCGATCGCGAGCGGGGCCTCCACCCTGCTCCTGGCGCCTACGGGGTCAGGCAAGACCCTGACGGCCTTCCTGTTCGCTCTCGACCGCCTGCTCTTCGCTGCCGAGCCCGTCCCGGAGCCCCTGCGCCGCTGCCGGGTGCTCTATGTCTCGCCGCTGAAGGCGCTCGGCACGGACATCGAGCGCAACCTCCACGCGCCCATCGCGGGCATCGCTGCAGAGGCCGCGCGCGGAGGCGAGCCCGTGCGCGAGGTCACCCTGGGCCTGCGGACCGGGGACACGCCGCAGGCGGAGCGACAGCGCATGCTGCGCCAGCCGCCGGACATCTTGATCACGACTCCGGAGTCGCTCTACCTGCTCCTGACCTCCAAGGCGCGCACGATTCTCGAGAGCGTCGAGACCGTGATCGTGGATGAGATCCACAGCATGGTGCCGACCAAGCGCGGGGCGCACCTCGCCCTGTCCCTCGAGCGCCTCGAGGCCCTGCCCGGCCGCGTCGGCCCCCTCCAGCGCATCGGCCTCTCCGCGACCCAGCGCCCTGCCGAGGAGGCCGCGCGCTTGCTAGGAGGGGGCGAGCTCGGCCGGTCCGAGGCCTGGACGCCCCGGCCCGTCACCATCGCCGACGCAGGCTCCCGCCGCGCCGTCGAGCTCACCATCGAAGTGCCGGTGGAGGACATGGCGCGCCTCGCTGCCGAGGCGCCGGTCGCCCCGCGCGAGGCGGAGCCTGCGACCTCGGCAGAGGAGGGTGCCCCCTGGTCCGACGACGAGCTGCCCGTGGGCAACGCGAGCCAGCCGCCGCGTCGCCCCTCGATCTGGCCGAGCCTGCACCCGCGCCTCGTGGAGCTCATCCGCGCGCACCGCTCGACGATGGTGTTCGTGAACAGCCGACGGCTGGCCGAGCGGCTGGCCGCGGCCCTGAACGACCTGGCTGGGGAGGAGCTGGCCCTGGCGCACCACGGGTCGGTGGCCAAGGACAAGCGGGCCGCCATCGAGGACCGCCTCAAGCGCGGCCTGCTCCCGGCCATCGTGGCGACCTCGAGCCTCGAGCTTGGGATCGACATGGGGGCGGTGGACCTCGTCGTGCAGGTGGAGGCTCCGCCGTCGGTGGCCTCAGGCCTGCAGCGCGTCGGACGCGCCGGCCACCGCGCGGGTGAGGTCTCGCGGGGGGTTGTGTTCCCCAAGTACCGCGGGGACCTGGTCGCCTGCGCAGCCGTTGCCTCACGCGTGCTGGCCGGCGAGGTCGAGGCCACGCGGCACGCCCGCAACCCCCTCGACATCCTGGCCCAGCAGATGGTGGCCGAGGTCGCGATGGGGGAGACCACGGTGGATGCCCTCTTCGACCTGGTGCGACGCGCTGCGCCCTGGGCCGAGCTGCCCCGTTCTGCCTTCGATGACCTGCTCGACATGCTCACCGGCCGCCACCAGAGCGAGGGCTTCGCGGGCCTGCGCCCGCGCCTGGTGTGGGATCGCCTGACCGGCGCGCTCTCCGCCCGGCGCGGTGCCCAGCGGGTTGCGATCGTGAACGGGGGAACGATCCCGGACAGGGGCCTCTACGGCGTCTTCCTCGCGGGAGACGAGGGCAAGGCCTCGCGCCGCGTGGGCGAGCTCGACGAGGAGATGGTCTACGAGGCACGCACGGGGGATGTCTTTCAGCTCGGGGCTTCGTCGTGGCGCATCCTGGAGATCACCCATGATCGCGTGCTGGTCGAGCCGGCCCCGGGCGAGGCGGGGACCCTACCCTTCTGGCGCGGGGATGGACCGGGGCGCAATGCGGAGCTGGGCGAGGCCATCGGTCGCCTCGTGCGCGAGGTGGACGAGGCCCCCGCCGAGCAGGTCTCCGCGCGCCTGCAGGCCGAGGCCGGCCTCACCGCCACCGCGGCCGAGAACCTGCTGGCCTGGGTGGCGAGCCAGCGCGAGGCCCTCGGCGAGGTGCCCTCCGATCGCCTCGTGGTGGTCGAGTCCTTCCTCGACGAGATCGGGGACTGGCGCGTCTGCGTGCTCTCCCCGTTCGGCGCGCGCGTGCACGCGCCCTGGTGCGTCGCCATCCAGGCGCGCCTCGAGCAGCGCCTGGGGCTCGCCGTGGACAGCCTGCACGCCGACGACGGGATGGTGTTCCGGCTGCCCGAGGCCGAGGCCCCTCCGGAGCTGGACCTGTTCCTGCCGGGCCCGGACGAGGTCGAGGATCTCGTCGTCGGCAAGCTCGCCGACACGGCCCTCTTCGCGGCGCGCTTCCGCGAGAACGCCGCCCGTGCGCTCCTGCTCCCGCGCCGCAGCCCCGGCCAGCGCACGCCGCTCTGGGCCCAGCGCCGTCGCAGCGCGGACCTGCTCGAGGTGGCCCTGCGTCACCGCGACTTCCCCCTCGTGCTGGAGACCTTTCGCGAGTGCCTGCAGGATGTCTTCGACCTGCCCGCCCTGAGGCGCCTCCTGGAGGGCAACCGCGCGCGGCGCGTCCGCGCCGTCGCTCGCACGACTCGCAGCGCCTCCCCCTTCGCATCGGCGCTCCTGTTCCCGTGGGTGGGCGGCATGGTCTACGAGGGCGACGCCTCGCCTGCGGAGTGGCGCGCGCGTGCCCTGCACCTGGACCCGGCGCGCCTGCGCGAGCTGCTGGGGGAGGACGAGCTGCGCAGCCTGTTCACGGCCGAGGATCTCCACGCCCTCGAAGAGCGCCTCCAGCGGCGCGAGGACGCGCGCCGAGCGCGTCACGAGGATGCCCTGCACGACCTGCTGC
>JBDQFW010000334.1:0-2711 GCA_040265735.1 Planctomycetota bacterium
GCGCGCACCGAGGCGCTGCAGGCGGAGCAGCGGGAGCTCGCCGAGCAGAGCCGGGCTCCCGACGCGGAGCTAGATGCGGCCCAGGTCGCCTGGGAGGAGCAGCTGCGGACGCGGCTGCGCGAGGATCCTCGCCTGGCCGAGCCCCTGGAGTGGGGGCCGTGGGTGGTCAGCCAACCCTTCCCCGCGGTGGGCGGCAACGCCTCGGGGAGCTTCGCTCACGCCTACGGGCCGGAGTCCGCGGTGGAGGAGGACGAGCTCGCGCGCGTCCTCGCGGGTGGCCAGCCGGCGTCGGCTCTTCCGGCGTGGCACCTGGAGCCGGGTCTCGCGGACGGCGAGGTCTTCGAGCTGCCTGCGGATCTCGGCGCCGTGTACCTCACCCGCACGGTGCGGGCCGCGACCGACCGCGGCGCGCGCCTATCCCTGGGGTCCGACGATGCCCTGCGCGTGTGGCTCGACGGGGTCGAGGTGCTCTCGCGCAATGTGGCGCGCGGAGCGGCCCCCGACCAGGAGAGCCTGGAGCTCGACCTCACGCCCGGGGAGCACCGGCTCGTGCTGAAAATCGTCAACACCGGCGGCCGCTCGGGCGTGTACTTCCGGGTGGCGGAGGAGCGCGTCCTCGGCCTCACTCCCCCGACGCTGGCGGCCCTCGCGCTGTCGGCTGCCGAGCGAGGGCCCCAGGCGCGGGCCGAGCTGCGGACCTTCTTCCGCCGCAGGAGCGCGCCCTGGTGGGAGGCGAACGAGGCGCGGCGCTCCGCGATCCGGCAGGAGCTCGAGACCCTGCGCGGCTCCGCGCCGGTGGTGATGGTCATGGACCAGCTGGCCCAGCGGCGAACCACGCGGCTCCTCGAGCGCGGCGGCTACGACCAGCCCCGGCACGAGGTGCAGCCCGGCGTGCCGGCCTTTCTGCCTCCCCTGCCCGAGGGGGCTCCACGCAACCGACTCACCCTGGCCCGCTGGCTGGTCTCGGGTGAGCATCCCCTCACCGCGCGGGTCACGGTGAACCGCGTGTGGCAGCGCCTGTTCGGCCGGGGGTTGGTTGCGACGCCCGAGGACTTCGGGCGGCAGGGGGAGGCTCCCTCGCATCCCGAGCTGCTCGACCACCTGGCGCGCCGCTTCGTCGAGAGCGGCTGGGACCTCAAGGCCCTGCACCGCGACATCCTCCTGAGCTCGACCTATCGCCAGAGCAGCCGCGTCCAGCCCTGGCACCTGGAGGAGGATCCCAGCAACGCGCGCCTCACGCGGCAGTCCCGCCATCGCCTGCCGTCGTGGATGCTGCGCGATCAGGCCCTGGCCCTCTCCGGACTGCTGGTGGGGGACCTGGGCGGCTCCCCCGTGCGGCCGTATCAGCCCGAGGGCGTCTGGGCCGAGGCGACCTTCGGAACGATCCGCTACAACCCCGACTCAGGGGACGCTCTCTACCGCCGCAGCCTCTATGTGTTCTGGCGGCGCATCGTTGGGCCGACGGTCTTCTTCGATGGGGCCAAGCGGCAGACCTGCGAGGTGCGGCCCAGCCGCGCCAGCTCTCCCCTGCACGCGCTGACGACGCTCAACGAGACGGCCTATGTGGAGGCCGCGCGCAAGCTTGGTGAGCGGGCCCTGGCCGCCGCGGACGGCACCCCCGCGCAGCTCGCCTGGGCGTTCCGCGCCGCCACCGCGCGGGCTCCCAAGCCCGAGGAGTTGGCCATCCTCGAGGGCCGCCACGCCGAGGCGCTCGAGTGGTACGACGCCCACCCCGGCGACGCGGACGCGCTGCTCGCCGTGGGGGCCAGCCCCGTGGAATCCTCTGCGTCGAGGTCCCTGCTCGCGGCCCACGCGGTGGTCTGCGGCGTCCTCCTGAATCTCGACGAGGTGCTCACGCGCCCCTGAGGCCGGCATCGGCCCTCCTCACCCCATGCGCCCCACAGACCCCGAGTCCACGCCCCTGCGCGACGCCCACGCCGCGGTGACCCGTCGTGCGCTGTTCGGCCGCGCCGCGACCGGAGCAGGGGCCTTCGCGCTGCACGGGCTGCTCGGCCAGGAGTCTGCCGCCGCGCAGGACCTCGCGGGCGGGCGGCTCGGCTCCGCAGGCCTGCACCACCCCGCGCGCGCCAAGCGGATCATCTACCTGCTGCAGAACGGCGGGCCGTCCCATGTGGACACCTTCGACCACAAGCCGAAGCTGCGCGAGCTGCACGGCCAGCAGATCCCGCCGAGCTTCGTCGAGGGCGTGCGCTTCAGCTCCATGCTCGACGGGCAGGGCGAGAAGCCGCTGCTCGGCAACCTCCCGAGCTTCGCGCGCTACGGCGAGTGCGGCGCAACCGTGTCGAGCTTCCTGCCCCACACGGCCGAGATCGTGGACCGGCTCTGCTTCGTGAAGTCCCTGCACACGACGCAGGTCAACCACGCGCCCGCCATCACCTACTTCCTCACGGGTAGCGAGCGGCCCGGGCGCCCAAGCATCGGCTCGTGGCTCTCCTATGGGCTGGGCAGCATGAGCGAGGACCTGCCCACCTTCGTGGCCATGACCTCTCGCGATCAGGGGGCGACCTGCGGGCAGATCTTCTACGACTGGTACTGGGGCAGCGGCTTCCTGCCCTCGCGGCACCAGGGCGTGAAGTTCCGGGGTCTCGGAGATCCCGTGCTCTACTTGCGCGACCCTGGCGGCCTCCCCCGCGACCTGCGCCGCGGGATGCTCGACGACCTCGCCGCCCTCAACGCGCGGCGCGCGGAGG
>JBDQFW010000335.1:0-2699 GCA_040265735.1 Planctomycetota bacterium
CTCCAACACCGGGGTCGTCGCCACGATGATCCCCATCTGCAACGGGCTCGCCCGCCGCAAGCGCCTGAGCATCTCGCGCCTGCTGATGCCGATGGCCTTCGGCAGCCTCCTGGGCGGTCTGGTGACGGTCCTCGCGACCTCGACCAACCTGGTGATCAACCAGAGCCTGCGGGACGCGGGTGTCGAGCCTTTCGGACTCTTCGAGTTCTCGCACCTCGGCCTGGGCCTCCTCGCGGTCGGCAGCCTCTACCTCCTCGGCCCGGGACGGGCGCTCCTGCCGCGCTCGCCCGTGGGGCAGTCCCTCTCCGAGCGCTACCAGGTGCCGCGCTTCGTGACCGAGATCCTGGTTGAGCCCACGAGCACCTTGATCAACCGGGCCGTGGCCGACATCGAGGTCTTCGCCAAGCACCGCGTGACGGTCCTCGGCCTCGTGCGCGGCGGCGGCGAGTCGCCCCTGCTCGCGCCGGGCCCCTACAACCGCGTCCGCGCCGACGACACGCTCATCCTGCAGGGCAGCCCCGAAGACATCGTGGCCCTCTCGGAGGAGATCCCTCTGCGCGAGCGTGCGTACGTGGATACCAGCGACGCGCGCCTGGTCTCCGACGACGTGCGCCTCGTGGAGGCGCTGGTGCCGGCGGGCTCGGACCTTGTTGGAGCGACCCTAGCGACGAGCGAGTTCCGCACCCGCACCGGCCTCAACGTCGTGGCCATCTCCAAGTCCAGCGGGGTGCAGCTGCAGCGCCTGTTGGAGGTCGAGCTCGAGGTCGGCGACACCCTGCTGGTGCAGGGGCACCTGCGGGACCTCGAGCGCGCCCGGCAGGGGCGCGAGGTCCTGGTGCTCTCCGAGGTCGGCACGCCCCGCTTCGGCCGCAACGGCTGGGTGACCCTGGCGACGCTGCTCGGAGTGCTCCTGGCCGCCGCCACCGCGCCGGGCGTGTCCCTCGGCGCCCTGGCCCTGGCAGGCGTGCTGGTCCTCGTGGGGACGCGCGTGGTCCGGACCGACGAGGCCTACCGCTCCATCGACTGGGGCGTGGTCTTCCTCGTGGGCGGGATGCTGGCCCTTGGCCGCGCGTTCCAGGAGCACGTGCTCGACCCCGAGCGCACCCGCGACGCCAGCGACCTGCTCGCGACCTGGGTCGCCGAGGGGCGCCTCGGACCGACCGCCCTGCTCGCTGGCCTGCTTGGGGCCACCGTGCTCCTCACCCAGGTCCTGAACAACGCCTCAACGGCGGTGATCATGACGCCCATCGCCCTGGAGGTCGCGGCGGCCGCGGGCCTCGGGCCGCGGCCGTTCCTCATGGCGGTGGTCACCGGCTCGAGCCTGGGCTTCCTGTCCCCGGTCGCGCACCAGGCGAACGCCATGATCCTCGGACCCGGCGGCTACCGCTACCGGGACTTCCTCCGCGTCGGCACGCCCCTCGCCGTGCTGCTGCTCGGGGTGTCGCTGCTGCTGATCCCCGCGCTGTGGCCCTTCCTTCCGGCGTAGTCGGGGCGCGTCAGTCGCCTGAAGGCCGCAGCAGGCGCTTGAGGAGCTGCCACCGGCTGCGCAGGACAGCGCCCCGGGCGTCGGCCAGGGTTCGGGCCTCGTGCCGGGCCGCCTCGAGGTCCGAGGCCTCGGAACGGGCCGAGGCCAGCTCCTGCAACAGGACCTCGCGGTGCTCCACCTGGGCGGCCGCTTCGGCGTCGCGCCCGGCGAGGACCTGCGCGTGGGCCTCTGCAACGGCCGCGCGCTCCGCGGCGGCGGCCTCGAGCGCGGCCCCGCGCGCTTCGACCTCAGCCTGGGTCGCGGCCAGGGCCTCGCGGTGCCCGGCGAGATCGGCCTCGAGCGCGGCGCGCATGGCCTCGGTGGCCGCGCGCTCCTCGGACCGCAGGCGCTCGAGCTCGGCAAGGGCACCCCTGTGTCCCTCGAGGTCGGCCTTGAGCGCGGCGGCCACGGCACGCTGGTCGGTGAGGGCCGCAGCAGCGGCGGCCGCCTGCGCCTCCGAGCTCCGGGCCGCGTGGCGGCCTGCCTCGGCGGCCTCCTCCGCGGCCCGCTGGGCGTCGGCCGCGGCTTCGAAGGCCGCCTGAGCGCGCGCCCGCTCCTCGTCGAGGGCGGCGACCTGCTCGCGGTGGGCCGCAAGATCCGTACGAAGCTCCTGCACCTCGGCCTCCAGGCCCGCATGGGCGTGCCGCAGGGACTCGAGGGCCGCGGCCTGCTCCTCGCGCAGGGCAGCCACCGAGCGCAGGTCGGTCTCGATGCGCTCCTTCTCCTCGCGAAGGGACTCCAGACCCCCACGCAGGTCGGCAAGCTGAATCGCCGCCTCGGACGCGACCTCCCGGGCCTCACGCTCGCGATGCGTGGCGGCCTCGAGCCCCGCGCGGGCCTCGTCGAGCTCCCGGTCCCGAATCGCAACGAGCTCCACCGCGGCCTCGAGCTCGGCGCGCAGGGTCTCGGCCGTGGCTCGATGCCCATCCAGGTCAGCCTCCGCGGCTTCAAGCCGCGCCGTGACCTCACCGCGCGCATGCGTGAGGGCCTCGACCCGGGCCCGCTCCTGATCGAGCGCCTCGTCTCGCTCGGCGACAAGCGCATTTTGCACCCGATTGGCCGGATTGATCAGCCGTGCGAAGGTCGTCTCATAGATCTCCGGCGCAACATCTGTGTCATAAAACGACAGGTAATCGCCCCACATCTGCCCCCAATCGGCCCGGTCCTCAGCCAC
>JBDQFW010000336.1:0-2689 GCA_040265735.1 Planctomycetota bacterium
GGAGCGGCCTCCTCGGCCTCCTCGGCCGGAGCGTCGGCCGCCGCCGGGGCGGGCTCAGCAGGAGCCTCCACGGCCACAGGCTCTTGCGGCGCAGGCGCAGGCTCCTCCGGCGCAGGCAGAGGCTCCTCGCCCTCCGCGGTCTTCTTCTTCTTGCGCCGCAGCAGCACGCCGCCGCCAGGCTTGGCCTCAGCAGCCGGGGCCGGCGCCGCGGCACCCGTCGGGTGGATACCGATCGCAGCCAAGAGCCCCTCAGCCTGCACCTGCTCGATCATGTCGAGCGCAGACATATGGGACTTGGCTTGGGAGAATCCGTTCTCACGAAGCTTGGCCGCCAGGTCCTTGCCAGGCATGCCGTATTTCTTCGCGAGTTCGTGGATGCGGACCTTGTCGCTCAAATGCAGATCTGGGGTCGAGGGGGGGCTCGGTGCCTGGTGTCAGGCCTGTTCTTCTTCCGCGGGGGTCGCGACCTCTTCAGGGAGCTCGTCACTGGCCTGGCCGGCGCTGCTCCCCTCGGTCCCGAAGTACTCCTCACGGGTCTTGATGTCGATCTCCCACCCGCAGAGCTTGCTCGCGAGCCGGACGTTCTGGCCGCGCTTGCCGATGGCGAGCGACTGCTGGTCCTCGTCGACGAGCACCACCGCCGCGCGGCGTCCCTCGTCGGGGTAGATGTTGTCCAGGTGGATCGTGGCGGGCTTGAGCCCGTTCATGATCAGCGTCTCGAGGGAGTCGCTCCAGCGGATGATGTCGATGCGCTCGCCCCGCAGCTCGTCGATGACGGCCTTGATGCGCGAGCCGCGCACGCCAACGCAGGCGCCGATGCTGTCGATCTTGGGGTCCGTCGAGGTGACCGCCATCTTGGTGCGGTAGCCCGGCTCGCGGACGACGCGCTTGATCTCGATGATGTTGTCCGCGATCTCGGGCACCTCGAGCTCGAAGAGCCGGCGGACCAGGTCGGGGTGGGTGCGGGACAGCTGGATGCGGACGCGGCTGCCGTCCTTGCGGACCTCGACCACGATGGCGCGGATGCGGTCCCCGGGGGCGTAGGTCTCACTGCGGACGCGGTCCTCGCGGGAGAGGTGAGCCTCCGCGCGGCCAAGGTTCACGACCAGGTCCTGGCCCTCGTAGCGCTGGACCTGCCCGTTGACGAGGGTGCCGACCCGGTTCTCGTACTCCTCGTAGAGCACGTCGCGCTCGGCCTCGCGCAGGCGCTGGACGAAGCCCTGCTTGACGGCCTGGGCGGCGATGCGGCCCAACTCGCCGAGCTCGATCTCGTACTCGCCCTCCTCGTCCTCGACGGTCACCTCGCCGGTCTTGCGGTCGATGTGCACGACGAGCTCCTCACCCACGCCCAGGCGCTTGCGAACCCCCTGCGCGAGGGCGTCCTCCAGAGCCAGGAAGATGGCCTCCTTGGAGACGTCCTTCTGGGACTGGAGCATGTCGATGAGACGCAGGAGCTCTTCGGGGTTCATGGCGGGCGTCGGAGGTCTGGGGTGCGGGGGTTGCTCGCCCTATATGCAAGGAAGCGGGGAGACCCCCACTTCCGGCACGCGCTCTTGCGGCGGGCGGCTGCCCTCCGTAAGACCGGGACGAGGAACTGTGACGCATCAGTGTGACCATCGCAGGGGGGGGCGTCAACCTGACTGGACCCCTGCAGACCGGTTCTGCGCGCCCTTCCACCGCCATCCGATCGCCCTCTCGTTCGCGTGACCCAAGCAGCCCCCAAATCCGCCTTCCACGGCGAATGCGAAGCGATCCGCGCATTCGCGGAGCGGCTCGAGCGGGCGGCGGCCAGCGAGGCCACGGTGCTGATCGTGGGGGAGCCGGGCTCCGGGAAGACGCGCGCCGCGCGGTGGCTGCACGAGCTGAGCCCGCGCTCTGCGGGTCCCTTGGCGGTCGTGCAGCCGGCGGCCCTGTCGCCCACCCTGCTCGAGGCTGAGCTCTTCGGGCACGAGGTGGGTGCGTTCACCGGCGCCGATCGCGCGCGCCTGGGCCGCTTCCGCGGGGCCTCCGGAGGGACCCTGGTCCTGGACGGGGTCGAGGACCTTCCGGCCTCCCTGCAGGTCAAGCTCCTGCGCGTGCTGCAGGAGCGGGTCGTGGAGCCGGTCGGCTCCGCCGAGCCCGTTCCGGTCGACGCCCGCATCGTGGCCACCAGCCGCGTGCCCCTCGAGGCCGAGGTCGAGGCGGGCCGGTTCCGCGAGGACCTGCTCTACCGGCTGGCCGTGGTGCCCCTGGTCGTCCCCCCGCTCCGGGCGCGCCGCGCGGACCTGGAGCTCCTCGTCGAGGAGGTGGGCCGAGGGCTCGGCGCGTCGCTGGCCGAGCCGAGGCCCTTCTGCCGGGCCGCCTGGGAGCTCCTGGAGGCCCACCGCTGGCCCGGGAACCTGGCGGAGCTCGAGAACCTGGTCCTGCGCCTGGGGGTCCTGGGCACCCCGGGGTCCGAGGTCCTCCCCGAGGAGCTCGCGGAGCTCTCGGAGGCTCCTGCAGGGCCTGACCCGGCCCAGCGGCTGGCGGAGGAGGCCCTCGACCTGGGCCTGCAGGTCGGCGACCTCGAGGCTGCGATGGTCCGCGGGGCCCTGGCACGCACCCGCGGGAACGCCTCCGCGGCGGCCCGGGCCCTCGGGCTCACCCGCAAGGCGCTGGAGTACCGGCGGGCTCGTCTGGAGGCGGATGAGCGGGGGGGGGAATCTTGAGG
>JBDQFW010000337.1:0-2684 GCA_040265735.1 Planctomycetota bacterium
GATCTTGAGTCGAACCGGGGCAAGGGCGCGTTGAGGTCCTTCTAGCCCTCGCTCCTACGGTGCTGAAGTTTGCTGGCGCGGCCGTTCTTAGCATGGTTAGTACGGGTATCCTGTTCGCCCTTCGAGCCCCGAATCCGACCCTGCGATGACCGACTCCTTCCAGTCCCACGGCACCCTCGAGTCCCAAGGCCAGACCTGCAAGATCGCCCGCCTGGGCGCTCTGGAGGCCGCGGGCCACGACCTGGCGCGCCTGCCCTACTCCCTGCGCGTGCTGCTCGAGAACCTCCTGCGACACGAGGACGGTGAGAGCGTCACCAAGGGCGACATCGAGGCCCTGATCGGCTGGGACCCGCAGGCCGCGCCCTCCCAGGAGATCGCCTTCCGCCCCGCGCGCGTGCTGATGCAGGACTTCACGGGCGTCCCCGCGATCGTGGACCTGGCCGCCATGCGCGATGCCATGGTCGCGCTCGGCGGGGATCCGACGAAGATCAACCCGCTGCAGCCGGCGGAGCTCGTCATTGACCACTCCGTGCAGGTGGATCACTACGCCAGCCCCGAGGCCCAGGCGCAGAACGCAGCGCTCGAGTTCGAGCGCAACCGCGAGCGGTACGAGTTCCTCAAGTGGGGGCAGGGCGCCTTCCAGAACTTCCGCGTCGTGCCGCCCGAGACCGGCATCGTGCACCAGGTCAACCTCGAGTACCTGGCGCGCACGGTCATGACTCAGGACGGGTGGGCCTTCCCGGACACCCTCGTGGGCACCGACAGCCACACCACGATGATCAACGGCCTCGGCGTCCTCGGCTGGGGCGTCGGCGGGATCGAGGCCGAGGCTGCCATGCTTGGCCAGCCCGTCTCCATGCTGATCCCCCAGGTGGTCGGCGTGCGCCTCACGGGCAAGCTCCCCGAGGGCGCCACCGCGACCGACCTTGTCCTGCGCGTTGTGGAGCTCCTCCGCCAGCACGGCGTGGTGGGCAAGTTCGTCGAGTTCTGCGGGGACGGCCTGGCCGAGCTGCCCCTGGCCGACCGCGCGACCATCGCCAACATGGCGCCCGAGTACGGCGCGACCTGTGGCTTCTTCCCCGTCGATGACCGCACCCTCGACTACCTGCGGCTGTCAGGGCGCGAGGAGGCGAGCATCGCCCTCGTGGAGGCTTACTCCAAGGAGCAGGGTCTCTGGCGCCACGACGGCGCACCCGAGCCCAGCTACACGGCGCTGCTCGAGCTCGACATGGGCACCATCGTTCCGAGCCTCGCCGGGCCTCGGCGGCCCCAGGATCGCGTGGCCTTGGCGGACATGCCGTCCGCGTTCGCGGCGGCGCGGGGTGAGATCCTGAAGGCGATCGGCGCCGAGGACCAGGACTCCACCGTCTCCGTGACCCGCGGGGCGGACACCTTCGACCTCACCCACGGGTCGGTCGTGATCGCGGCCATCACCTCGTGCACCAACACCTCGAACCCGTCGGTGATGGTGGCGGCGGGCCTGCTCGCCAAGAAGGCGGCTGAGCGCGGGCTCACCACGAAGCCCTGGGTGAAGACCAGCCTCGCGCCCGGCTCGAAGGTCGTGGCCGATTACCTGGATCAGGCGGGGCTGACCCCGCACCTGGAGGCCCTCGGCTTCCACGTGGTCGGCTTCGGCTGCACGACCTGCATCGGGAACTCTGGCCCGCTCGCGCCGGAGATCGAGGCCGGGATCGCCGACGGCAACCTCGTGGTCTCCAGCGTCCTCTCGGGCAACCGCAACTTCGAGGGTCGCGTGCACGCGAAGGTGCGCTCGAACTACCTCGCCTCGCCGCCGCTCGTGGTGGCCTACGCGCTTGCGGGCAACGCCACCTGTGACCTCACCCGCGAGCCCATCGGCACGGACTCGGACGGCAAGCCGGTCATGCTGAGCGAGCTGTGGCCCTCCCCGGCCGAGGTCGCAGAGGTGGTGGGCTCGTGCATCACGCGCGAGCAGTTCGCCTCGAGCTACGACGAGGTCCTGAAGGGCTCCGCGGCCTGGCAGGCGATCGCCGGCGGCAGCGGAGACACCTTCTCCTGGAACGGCGACTCGACCTATGTGAAGCACCCGCCCTACTTCCAGGGCATGGGCGCCGAGCCGGGCTCGGTCTCGGACATCCAGGGCGCGCGCGTCCTCGGTCTGTTCGGGGACTCGATCACGACCGACCACATCTCCCCCGCGGGCTCGATCGCCGAGGACTCGCCGGCGGGCCGCTACCTCGCCGGGCACGGCGTCGCGAAGAAGGACTTCAACAGCTACGGCAGCCGCCGCGGGAACCACGAGGTCATGATGCGCGGCACCTTCGCCAACGTGCGCATCAAGAACCGCCTCACCCCGGGGATCGAGGGCGGCGTGACGCGCCACCACGAGAGCGGGGAGGTCATGTCGATCTTCGACGCGGCCATGAAGTACCAGGAGGCGGGGACGCCCTCCATCGTGATCGCCGGCAAGGAGTACGGCACGGGCAGCTCCCGCGACTGGGCGGGCAAGGGCCCGTCGCTCCTCGGGGTGCGCGCCTGCATCGTCGAGAGCTTCGAGCGCATCCACCGCTCGAACCTCGTGGGCATGGGCGTCCTGCCGCTGCAGTTCCAGGATGGGGACTCGGCGGACAGCCTGGGCCTTGACGGAACCGAGACCTACGCGATCGCCGGCCTCGAAGCGCTCTATGCGGCCCAGGGCCCGATGG
>JBDQFW010000338.1:0-2668 GCA_040265735.1 Planctomycetota bacterium
CTTCTTATGTGATGCTCGTCTCCTTGGTGGTCGCCCTGGGCGGCTTCCTGATGGGCTTCGACAGCGGCGTGATCGGCGGAGTCGTGGAGCCCATCCGCGAGGGGTTCATCCTCGATTCTGGGCAGGTCGGCTGGGCAGTGGCCTGCCTGACCCTCGGAGCGACCCTGGCCATGGCAGTGGCTGGTCCCCTGGCAGACCGCTTCGGCCGGCGGCCCGTACTGATGGTCACCGCCCTGCTGTTCACGCTCTCCGCCGCGGGGAGCGCCTGGGCACCGACCTACGACCTGCTCGTGTGGGCCCGCATCCTGGGCGGCTTCGGGGTGGGCGGCGCGCTGCTGATCGCGCCCATGTACATCGCCGAGATCGCGCCTCCCGAGCAGCGCGGCAAGCTGGTGTCGTTCAACCAGCTCAACATCGTCCTCGGCTTCTCCGCCTCGTTCTTCTCCAACTACTTCATCAACGACGCCATCTCGGAGGACGGAGCGGTGACCGTCGACAATGCCTGGCGCATCATGCTTGGCGTGGAGACGATCCCCGCGGCCCTCTACCTGGGGCTCCTGTTCCTCGTTCCCCGAAGCCCGCGCTGGCTGGCATCGCGTGGCCGCGAGGACGAGGCTCGCTCCGTGCTGCAGCGCACCGCAGGGGAGGCCGCCGCGGCGGCTGCTCTCGCCAAGATCCAGGAGAGCCTGGCCAAGGCCGCGGGCGCGAGCCGGACGCGGCTCGGCGACCTGTTCAACTCGCGCATGGCGCGCGTGATGCTGATCGGCCTGGGCCTCGGCTTCTTCCAGCAGATCACGGGCATCAACGCGATCTTCTACTACGCCCCCACGATCTTCGAGCTGTCGGGCGCGAGTCGCGACTCTGCCCTCTTCCAGGCGATCGTCGTGGGGCTCGTGAATGTGGCGTTCACCCTCCTTGCCATGCGCCTGATCGACCGGGCCGGTCGGCGGCCCCTGCTCCTCATGGGCACGACCCTGATGGCGCTCGCGCTGTTCACCAATGCGTGGTGCTTCCAGCAGGCCACCTTCACTCTGACCCCCGAGGCGGCCCAGGCCCTCGGCGAGGACGCCGCGGCGGCCCTGGCCACCGTCCAGGGCACCCCCTTCGGGGATCAGGTCGCCTTCGGTGAGGCCATCAAGGCCGCCGTGGCAGGCCTGCCCGAGGAGCGTGTGGCCGCGATCACAGGCTCGATCCAGGATCTCGCCAAGGGCGGGCTCTCGATCCGAGGGACCCTGGTCCTGATCGCCATCTGCCTGTTCATCGCCGGCTTCGCGATCTCCCTGGGTCCGGTCATGTGGGCGATGTTCTCCGAGATCTTCCCGCAGCAGGTGCGCGGCCTCGCCATCTCGGTCGCGGGCTTCTTCAACTCCGCGATCTCGTACCTGGTCCAGCAGCTCTTCCCCGTGGGGATGGACTCCCTCGGCCCCGCGATCGTGTTCGCCGTCTTCGGCACCTTCGCGGTGCTCGCCCTCCTCTTCACCATCTTCGTCGTCCCCGAGACCAAGGGGCGCAGCCTCGAGGAGCTCGAGGCCGAGCTCGTCGGCTGATTCCCATGCGCACGCTTCCCCTCCGACTCCTCGGCATCGCGGCCCTGGCGGGCCCGGCGCTGCTCGCCTCCTGCGCCCACACGCAGGACCTCACCGCCCCGTGCGCCGACAGCTTCACCGCCACCTGGGTGCGCGCCGGGGAGATGTCCTCGGACTTCGAGGTGGAGGTCCCCGTCACCGGCCGCTACCGGGTCGAGATCGATGTTGAGGTCACCCAGGGGGCCGAGGTGTGGCTCGAGGCCTACCCCGGCAATCCCGATGGCCGCACCTACGACATCACGGGACCGATCCAGACCGCCGGCGGCCAGCACACGCTGGTGCGCGAGGGCTCGCCCCTCGCCGCGGGCACGGTGCCCATGCGCCTGCACGCGCGCGGGGAGACCTGCGCCGTGCGCGATGTGCGCCTCACGCTGCTGCGCCCCCATGTGGAGACGCCGGAGGTCCTCGTGCAGTCCACCGAGGGAGAGGGCTGGCACCTCGCCTGGTCCGATGAGTTCGAGGGGGAGGGCCTGCCCGACGCGAGCAAGTGGACCCACGACCTAGGCAACTGGGGCTGGGGCAACCGCGAGCTGCAGTTCTACACCGAGGGCGAGGCGGCCAACGCACGCCAGGAGGACGGCCGTCTGATCATCGAAGCGCACCCCGTGGACGGCGGCCGCTCGTGGACCTCCGCCCGCCTCACCACCCGTGGCAAGGTCGCCTTCCTCTACGGGCGGATCGAGATTCGCGCCAAGGTGCCTGCCACGGACGGGACCTGGGCCGCCGGCTGGACCCTTGGCGACGCCTACCGCGACGAGCTCTCGTGGCCCTACTGCGGAGAGATCGACATCTGCGAGGCCGTGGGGCGCGAGCTCGACGACGCAACGGGTGACGGCATCAACCACGCCTCGTGCCACACGCGGGCGTACTACTTCAAGCAGGGCAACCACATCTCCAACGTCCTGCCGGTGGCGGACATGAGCGGGACCTTCCACGACTACGTCTGCGAGTGGGACGAGGGCGAGGTGCGCATGTTCGTGGACGGCCAGCACTACTACACCTACGACAAGACGGCCGACGCCCTCGAGTGGCCATTCGCCGAGCCCCAGTGCCTGATCCTGAACCTCGCCATGGGCGGGGGC
>JBDQFW010000339.1:0-2664 GCA_040265735.1 Planctomycetota bacterium
CTTTCCATGCGGTTCCGTCACCGTCCTCTGACGTTCATCACCCTCGCCGCCGCCGCGGTCTCCTGCCAGGCGCCGACCCAAGAGGTCGTGCGCGCCGAGGTCGCTCCGGCCGAGGTTCCCGTCGCAGCTGCCGCTGCCCTCCCGGTCGCACCCGCTGCTGCGCCCGTGCAGGACGACGACCCCATGGACCGCGTTGCTCGCCGCCGCGCTGCACGCCTCGCGCTCGCCACCGAGCTCGTGGCTCAAGGGGCTGCCGAGGTCGACCGCGCGGACCTCGAGGCCGCTGCGCTCAGCTACAGCCAGGCCCTCGAGCTCGACCCCAACAGCGAGGAGGCCTCCACTGGCCTGCGCCGGGTCCAGGCTCTCATGGGCGACAAGTTCGGCGCCGCCGCAGACGCGTTCGAGAACGCCGCCGAGCGCGTCCTGGTCCAGCGCCAGATGGCTCGCCTCGAGGCCTCGGATCACACGCGCAAGGGCGACACCGCCCTGGCCGACGGCGAGTACGGGAGCGCGATCGAGCACTACCGCACCGCGCTGACGATCCTTGCCTGGACCCCGGCCATCGCCACCGGCGACCTGGACCGCAGCCTCGTCGAGGGCAAGCTGGCCAACGCCCAGCAGCTCCGGGACGAGGCCGAGGAGGCCGCCATGAAGGCTGAGCGCGAGGCCGCTGAGGCCGCCGCCGCAGCCGCCGAGAAGGCGGAGGGCGCGCGCCGCGCGAACCAGCTGAAGTCCTGGTACGAGCGGGCGAACCAGGCCTTCCTCGCCGACGACTACGCCGGCGCCGAGAAGTGGTGCGACCTGGTCCTCCAGCAGGACCCGGACAACGGCGCCGCCCAGGACCTGGCCCGCAGCGCTCGGGAGCTGCGCCACGTCGCCACTGACGAGGCCAACCGCAAGCACTACCGCGAGCAGTGGCTCAAGACGATCGACGAGCTCGGGATGATGGATGTCCCGCAGATCGACTCCCTGGTCTTCGACCGCGACCGCTGGGCCGATGTGCTCGACCGCCAGCCGGTGGTCGCCTCCGTGGGAACGGGCGCGAACGACGAGCGTGAGGCCGTCCTGCGTCGCCTCGACGAGGTCCGCTTCGCCCCCCCGTTCGAGGAGGATCCCCTCGACTCGGTGGCCAGCTACCTGCAGGACCTGACCGGCGTGAACTTCCACGTGAGCGCCCGCGTCATGGACGAGCTCGACGAGGAGGAGACCACCGTCTCCCTGAACCTCAAGAGCGAGCGCAGCGTCCGCAAGGTCCTCGACCTCATCGCCGAGACCAGCGAGAGCCTGCGCTGGAAGGTCGACGACGGCGTGGTCAAGTTCGTCGTCGCCGACGAGCTCACCGGCGGTCAGGTGCTCGTCAACTACAAGGTCCACGACCTCATCAACCCGATCCCCGACTACGCGGGGCGTGACATCAACGTCTCCCCCTCCGGTGGCCTGATCGCCCCCGACGAGGATGTCGTCGAGCGCGAGACCAACGTCCTCGACACCGGCATGCTCGAGGACCTCATCCGCGCCACCGTGGCTCCGGAGTCCTGGGACATGGACCCGGCCAACGCCATCCGCATCACGGACACGGGTGCGATGGTGGTCAACCAGACCCCCGAGGTTCAGGCCCAGATCGCCTCTCTCCTGGAGGACCTCCGCGAGGCCACCGGGATCATGGTCGACATCCAGGCCCGCTTCATGAAGGTCGAGGACAGCTTCCTCGAGGACATCGGCGTGGACTTCAAGGGCCTCGGCGCCCCGGGTCTCGGCTCGAGCGGCAACGACCTGAACGACTTCGGAGACCCCTCCATCAGCGGTGACATCCCCGGCTCCCCCGGTGGTGACAACACCGTGGGCGCATTCTTCGACGAGGGCGAGGACGGCAGCGTCCGCACCCGCGTGGAGCACCTCTACGGCAGCCAGCTGGGTACCGACGACTTCCGCGGCTCTGGCGGCGTGTCGTTCCAGTGGACGTTCCTCAACGACCTCGAGCTCGAGGTCATCCTGCGGGCCGTCCAGAAGTCCGAGCGCATCGAGCTCGTCACCGCACCGCGCCTCTTGGTCCACAACGCCAACCGCGCGAACCTCTCGGTCCTGAACCAGATCGCCTACGTGGCCGACTTCGACGTGGAGATCGCCCAGGCGGCCTCCATCGCCGACCCCGTGGTCCAGGTGATCCAGGACGGCGTCATCCTCGACGTCCGCCCCGTGGTGTCCGCCGACCGCCGCTTCATCAACCTGGAGCTGCGCCCGACGATCGCCAACCTGGTCCGCCCCATCGAGCAGCGCTCGACGACCCTGGGCTCCTCCAACTCGGTGACCATCGAGCTCCCCGAGGTCGAGATCCAGCGCGTGCGCACCTCGATTCCGATGCCCGACGGCGCGACCGTCATGCTGGGTGGCAACAAGATCTCCCAGAAGCAGGACCAGGCCGCAGGCGTGCCGATCCTGAACAAGATCCCCTTCATCAACGCGCTCTTCGAGCGCAAGGGCACCTTCATCAGCAACCGCAAGCTGCTGATCCTGCTCAAGGCGGGCATCGTGATCCCGCGCGAGCTGGAGCCCACCCCCGCCGAGATGGGAATGACCGAGTGACGCACCGCGTCCTTGCCTGACGGGGCCTCGAGCCCCTGTCGCGCGCACCTGCGCGCGGACCGCGGCGGGCGCCTTAAGGGG
>JBDQFW010000340.1:0-2614 GCA_040265735.1 Planctomycetota bacterium
GCGTCTGTGCCCGCCCGGCGCTCGGTTCGTGACGGAGGAGTGGCGATCATGCGAGCGGAAACTTCGCGAGCTCACCATCGACGGCGAAGCCGGCGACGAGGATGGCCGCCGCGCGGCGGGCGTGTTCCATGGCGCGGGCCGGACGCTCGGGGGGCAAGGGGCCGCGCATGGCGGCCGCGAGCTCCTGCGGATCGCCCAGGTCGTCGAGGGCTCGACTCCAGGCTGCGGCGGGCTCCTCGCCGCGGGCCATGGCCGCCGCAACCGCGGCCTCGAGGTCGCTGTGGACCTCGGCCACGACCTCGGCCGAGCGTTGGCCCGGTCCGCCGAGGGCGGCCTCGAGCGCCTCGAGGAAGGTGGCGGCTCGGGAGTGGAGAGGCTCACGCATCGCCAGCCTCCATGAGCAGGGCCTCCACGGCTGCCTGCAGCCGTGCCCACTCCGCGGCCTTGGTCCGCTGCGCGCGCCGGCCGTCGCGCGTGATTCGATAGGTCTTGCGGCGCTTGGCTCCCTCGGGTTCGACCCAGGCGGCCTCGATCCAGCCCTCACGCTCCAGGCGATAGAGCAGGGGGTAGAGGGTGCCCTGCTTGAACTGGAAGCCCCCGTTCCCGCGCTCCTCCAGGGTCGTGAGGATCTCGTACCCGTACATGGGGCGCGAGAGCAGCAGCGTCAGCAGCACCAGCTCCGCGCAGCCGCGGACCAGATCAGGCGGGAAGGCCTTTGCCATGCGAGACAAGGTATCTTGCCTCGCAAAATACAGCAAGGGGCTGAGCGCTCCCGCGGCGCGCCCTAGTGCACCTCGGCCCGGTACTCGTCGAGCACCTGGCGCAGGAGGGCCACATCGGCCTCGAAGGACTCGGGGAGCAGGGGCCCGAACGAGAACCGGAAGAAGGACTCGTAGGGGGACCGGTAGGCCGGGTCCTTGTCGTGGGGCCGCGCCATGTCGCAGTCGAAGCCCTCGAGGATCGCAGCCCCGTGGCGGAACAGGCGCTTGTTCAGCTCGTGTGCGTTCAGGCCCTCGGGCAGCTCGAGCCAGTGGTAGAAGCCGCCGTCACCGGTGTGGACCGTGAGGCCCATCGCGGCGAAGGCCTCCCCATAGCGCTCACGCTGGGCGCCGTAGTGCCGTGCCACGGCCGCGCGCGCCCGGGCGACCCGGGTGGGCTCGAGCAGCTCCACCGCGTACAGCTGCGAGGGGTGGCTCACCCCGCCCATGCCGAAGCTCGAGAAGTTCGACATGGTCTCGATGTTGCGCTTGCTGGCGATCACCCAGCCGATGCGGATGCCGGGACACTGGAGGCCCTTGGTGCAGGCGCCCGCGAGGAAGACATTGCTGTTGTCGAGGTCCTTCACATAGCGGATGCCGCTGACGCCTTCAGAGGCGTGGAACATCTCGTAGGCCTCGTCGAGCAGGATTCCGTTGCCCGGCTGCTCGGCGAGGGCCATCAGCTCCTCCAGCTCGGCCCCGGCGCGCGTGTGCCCGGTGGGGTTCCCCGGGTTCGAGAGGATGGGGAACAGGTGCGTCTTGGCGTTGAGCCCGGTCCGGTCGAAGTACTCGGCGTTGCTGGGGTGGAAGCCGTTCTCGTGCGTGAACGGGACCACGCGCCAGCTGGTGTTCGTCTGGGTGAGGATGTCCAGGTAGGCCGGCCACTCCACGTTGCCGATGCGCACCTCCACATGGCCCTTGAGGAAGGCCAGCACCGTGTGGATGCCGGGCCTCCCGCCCGCGAAGACCATCACATTCTCAGGCGTGATGGATGAGCCGTATTGGGTGTTGTAGTGGGCGGCGATCGCCTCGCGCAGGCGCGGGTGGCCCCAGGCCTTGGGGTAGAAGCGGTCCTCCCAGGTCACTTCGACGCTGCTCGGGAGCTCGGGCCCGCCTTCGAGGGCAGTCGTGAGGGGGAAGCCCTGGGACCAGGGGTGCGTCCCCTCGGTGCCCATGAACTGACCGAAGCTGTCCCGGAACGCGTAGAGCGTCTCGTAGATCCCCATGGGCGGGCAGTCGTCGGACAGAAAGGAGGCGCGGTTCATCGGGGACCTTCGTGAGGGCGCGTCGCCATCGGGGTCGGGGAGTGGGTGGAGCGCGCGGAGGGAGAGCCGCGCAGGGGCCGGGCAGACAATGTCGATTGTCCGCTGGACGCGCAACGGACGCAGGCCAGAACGCTCGGAAGCGATGCGCCCACAGGAGAGTGCGTTCGGACTCCGGCCCGCGCGTCAGCCTGCGCAGTGCGCGACCGGCCTCGGTCCGCGGAGCAGGCCGTGGTGCGGGATGGGGGACTCGAACCCCCACGGGCAAGCCCACGGGAACCTAAATCCCGCGCGTCTACCAGTTCCGCCAATCCCGCAGGTCACGGAAGGGCATGGTAGCTGCCCGGGCGCCCGCCTTGTTCCCTGACCCTCGCCGGTGGATACTGCCTCTTCGAGCCGCTCCTGCCCGCTCCGCCTCCTCAGCCCATGATCCGCACCCTCCTGACCGCGCCGCGCCTGCTCATCCCGTCCCTCGCCCTCGGGGGGCTCCTCGCTGCCTGCGGAGGGGGTGAGGCTCCCGCGGGCCCGGGTGAGGGGGCTGAGGGCCAGGGCGCCGAGGCCGCCGGTGCGGAAGAGACCGCAGGGCCCCTGGAG
>JBDQFW010000341.1:0-2594 GCA_040265735.1 Planctomycetota bacterium
TAGTAGAACTCGCCCGAGGCCGGCACATCGGTGTTCTCGATGATCGAGAGGCTGTCGACGACCGAGCCCACGAGGCTCTCGAGGTCGCCGCTGTCGTCCGTGTCGAGGTCGTCGCCGACGGCGTTTCCAAAGCCCGCCACCAGCATGTAGGTGACGTTGTCGCTGTTCTCGAAGCTCATGGAGTCATCCACGAGGTCCGCGACGCCCAGGGTGAAGGTGCTCTTGGCCAGCACGAAGAAGCCGTTGGCGTTGATCACCTGGCCCGTGAGGTCGACGGCCGTCTCGACCACACCGGAGCCACCGGCGCCGTCGCCGATGATGACGAAGCTGAGGCCGTCGAGGGAGGTGCCGGGAGTGCCAGCGAGCTCGACGTACTCCTCGGTGTCGGCACCGGGCATATCGAGGCGGAACTCGCTCAGCGTGGCGGCGGATCCGCCGTCGCCGGCGAACGCCATGCCGGTGAGCGCGAAGGCAGCGCTGAGACCGGCAAGAGTCTGAAGGTGTTTCATTGTGTTTTGGGGAGAGTCCGGAGATGAGAGAAGGCCCGGGCATCCCTGCTCTGGGGAGTCCGAGTTCCTAGAAGGTTACTGCCGATGTGGTCAAACTGGGAATAAAACAGTCTGATCGCCCGTTCGGTCAGGAGCCTTCTGCCCACTTCGAGGCCCTGTGGGCGTGTCTGGAGGGTGCCCGATGCGTTCAAGGGGCGTTCCGGTGGCCTCGGGGATTCCACGACTCCAGGGCCCACGGGTGCGGAAACCGCTGCCGCCCCGGTCGGTATCGTGGGTCCCGGCGAGCGAAATCGCACGCCCGGCTTCCCATGCGCTGGATCATCGAAGAAGGAGGTGCGCGGCGAGAGCTGGCCGCCACCGGTCGCTCCCTGACGATCGGCAGGGCCCCGGACAATGACGTCGTCGCGCGCGACGGAAGGGTCTCGCGGCATCACTCCCGCATCGAGCGCCGTGGAGAGGTCGTCCGCGTGCTGGATCTCGGTTCGGCCAATGGAACCAGGCTCAACGGCCAGCAGGTCCGGGAGGCCACCGTGCGTCCGGGGGATCGTGTCGCGGTGGGGGATCTCTCCCTCACCCTGGAGTCGCTGGAGGCCGAGGCCTCGGAGGCCTTCGACACCCTGAGCGAAGGGGCGAGGTCGGAGGCGCGTGACATGCGGGCCTTCGTGGCCCTGGCGAGCCGCATGGTTGCAGAGACCGACCTCAAGGAGCTCCTCGTCCAGGTGGTCGACTCCGCGGTGGAGCTCGTTGGGGCCGAGCGAGGGTTCCTGCTGCTCGGACCCGATCGCCGGCCGGGGAGCGCGCCGCTCCCAGCGGAGCTCGAGGTCCGGGTCGCTCGGAGCTTCGACCGCTGTGAGGTGCTGGCCCCGCGCGGGCACCTCAGCGCGGGCATCGTGGGGCGCGTCCTAGGCGAAGGGGCTCCACTTCTCTCGCTCGACGCTGGCGAGGACACGCGCCTCGGGGGGATGGCGTCGGTGGAGGAGCTCCGGCTGCGGTCCATCCTCTGCGTGCCGGTGCCCGGCGAGGTGGGGGCGCAGGGGGTGCTGTACCTGGACAACCGCCTGCAGCGGGGCGCCTTCGAGCAACGCGAACTGGAGCTGGTGGAGCTGCTTGCCGTGCAGGCCGCCGTGGCCCTGCGGAACGCTCGCCTCGTTGCGGCCCTGAGGCAGCAGAACCAGGAGCTCGAGGTCTCGCGCCTGGCGATCCAGCGCCTGAACGATCAGCTTGGGCGCACCGTTCGCGATCAGGAGGGGCAGCTCGCCGTGACCCAGGCCCAGCTGGGCCGTGAGCGGGGCCGGCGGGAGTTCGCCGGCATCGTGGGCTCCTCGGACGCGATGCGGACCGTCTTTGATCAGCTGGAGCGCATCGTGGAGACCGAGCTGCCGGTCCTGGTGCACGGCGAGTCCGGGACTGGTAAGGAGCTGATCGCGCGGGCGATCCACCAGGCGGGCGCGCGGAGGCAGCGCCCCTTCATCACGGAGAATGTCGGCGCGCTCCCGGACAGCCTGCTCGAGTCCGAGCTCTTCGGGCATGTGAAGGGAGCCTTCACCGGGGCCTACAAGGCCAAGCGCGGGCTGCTGGAGCAGGCGGACGGGGGCACCCTGTTCCTGGACGAGGTGGGCGACATGAGCCCTGCCATGCAGAAGAAGCTGCTGCGCGTCCTCCAGGAGGGCGAAGTCCGACCCGTGGGATCAGACGAGGTGCGTCGGGTGGATGTGAGGGTGGTGGCGGCCTCCAACCGCGACCTGGAGATCCTGGTCCGCGAGGGCGTCTTCCGGGAGGACCTCTTCTATCGCCTCGCAGTCCTGCGAGTGGACCTCCCGCCCCTCCGGGCGCGGAGGGATGACATTCCTCTGCTCGCAGAGACGCTGCTCTCGCGCGCCGCGCGGGAGGCGGGGCGCGAGGCGCCGGTCCTCACCCAGGAGGTCGTTGCAGCCCTGATGCGGCACTCTTGGCCTGGCAACGTGCGCGAGCTGGAGAACGAGATGCGCCGGCTGGTGGTCCTGGCCGAGGGGGGCGCGCAGCTCTCCGACCTCTCGTCCTCGGTCCTGGAGGCGCGCCCGGTCGCGGGTGTACCCGACGAGGCCC
>JBDQFW010000342.1:0-2562 GCA_040265735.1 Planctomycetota bacterium
CAGCTGGGTCGACGCTAGGGGTGCGAAGGCGAGCGGGGGGGGGCGTCTCGCGGAGGTTCCAGCGTGGGAGGAGCAGCTTCCGAATGCGGCTCCGGCGCTTTTTGTAGGGGGGACAATAATGGCCCCGTTGGTTCGTGTCAAGTCGATAAGAAGCTATTCTTCGGGCATGGCATCCGCCCGCCGACGGCCCTCCAGCGGCACCCCCAGCAGTGCTGGGGGTGGGGGGGCCAGCGCATCGCGCGACGCCGCCTACGACCCCTCGGCCTTCCCTGCCTTCGCGGTCACGGTCGACGTGGTGGTGTTCACCCTCGAAGGGGGGCGCCTGCACGTGCTCCTCGTGCAGCGCGGCACGCCTCCCCACGAGCGGGCATGGGCTCTCCCCGGCGGCTTCGTGCTCCCGCGCGAGGGCCTGGAGGAGGCGGCTCGCCGCGAGCTGGCCGAGGAGACCGGGGTTGAGAGCGGGCCGCGCCACCTCGAGCAGCTGGGTGCCTATGGGGACCCCGACCGCGACCCGCGCATGCGCGTGGTCACCGTGGCCTGGTGGGCCGTGATCCCCGAGCTCCCCACTCCTCAGGCCGGCTCGGACGCGGCCTTCGCGGACCTGATCGGAGTGGACGAGATCCTCGACGGGCAGCTCGAGCTGGCCTTCGATCACCGGCAGATCCTCGAGGATGCCCTCGAGGCCCTGCGCCAGCGCCTCGAGGACACGACCCTCGCCTCGGCGTTCGAGCCGGGGCCCTTCCGGATCAGCGACCTGCGCCGCGTCTATGAGGCCGTGTGGGGGGTCCGCCTCGAGCCTGGCAACTTCCAGCGCAAGGTGCGCAAGGTTCCGGGCTGGCTCGAGCCCTGCGCCGAGGAAGAGATGCTCAGCATGCGGTTGGACGAACAGGAGGCCGCGCCCGGGCGGCCTGCCCAGTACTTCCGCGCTCCCGACTCCATCCGCGCCATGCTCTCCCCGATGCGCAGGCCCGAGGAGGACGATCCGGACGCAGCGTTCTGAGGCTCGTCAGGCGGCTGGGTCGGCGCGAGGGTCAGGCCCGCGCGGCCTTCGCGGCCACGAGCGGCTCCGGGCTCTCGCCCCGCGAGGCTTCAGGTGCTGCCGCAGGTGCCGCCTCCACCAGGCGTGCGAGGGCGGCGACCCAGCGCGGGTCCGCGTTTGGGCAGGGCACGCGGATGAAGGTCTTCCCGCCGGCCTCGCGGAACTCGTCCGCCAGCTCCATGCCGATCTCCTCGATGGTCTCGAGGCAGTCGCAGGCGAACCCGGGGGTGAGGACCGCCACGCTTCCGACGCCCTCGCGCGCGAGCTCGGGCACCCGCTCGTCCGCGGCAGGCGTCAGCCAGGGCTCCTTGCCGAAGCGAGACTGGAAGACGACCTCCCACTGCCCGCGCTCGAGGCCCAGATGCCGGGCCAGGCCAACCGCCGTCTCCTGGCACTGCTCGAGGTAGGGGTCACCGTCGCGCACATAGCGCTCCGGGACGCCGTGGAAGCTGAAGACCCAGCGGTCGATGGCAGTGTCGCCCACCTCTTCACGCGCGATCGCAGCCATGGCCGCAAGGCACGCCTCGTCCGCGGGGAACGGTGGGATCATGCGCGGCGCGGGACCGTCGCGGCGGCTGCCGAGCACGCGGGCGACCTCGACGAGGGAGGTGCCGCAGGTCGTGTCCGACCACTGGGGAAACAGCGGCAGGATCGTCACCTCGCGCACGCCCTCGGCGGCCAGGAGCTCGATGCCGTGCGCGATGGAGGGGTGGCCGTAGCGCATGGCGGTCACGACCTTCCAGCGCGGACCGAGGCGCTCGGCGAGGCCGGCGGCCGTGTCCGCGGTGTGGAACATCAGCGGCGAGCCGCGCTCGCCCCAGACCTTGCGGTAGGCCTCGGCGGAGCGTGGCGAGCGCTTCGGCAGGACGAAGAGGTTCAGGATCGTCCACCACAGAGGGCGAGGCAGCCGCACCACTCGAGGGTCCCCGAGGAACTCACGCAGGTACCTGCGCACGGCGGGGGCGGTGGGGGCGTCGGGGGTTCCGAGGTTCACCACCAGCAGCCCGCGCGGCGGAGTCGCCGGCTCGAAGTCGGCCGGGATGCTGGTGTCGATCGGAACGGGGAGCGCCCCGAAATAGGCCCGTGAGCTGGCCAGGAGCGCCGCGCCGATTCCTGCGTAGAGTCCGCCCACGAGGCCCCAGCCGAGGACGCCTCCCTCGGCCAGGCTGCGCAGTCCGAAGCCGAAGCCCATCATCACCGCGATGAGCGGCCAGAAGCGCGGGGCGAAGACCTGCCACGGCCGCGGTGACTCGAGCGCCGCGATCCGCGCCCGGTTGCGGGCGGCCGAGCGGCTGAGGACGAAGCGTCCCTTTGCGGCGCCGAGGAGGACGCCTCCCACCAGCCATCCCCAGGGGGAGCCCCCAGCCTCGCCGTGCGCGACGAGCATGCGACCCCCGCGCACGAGCAGCATCAGGCCGACCCCGATCCAGACCAGGGCGGCGAGGCGTTCGAGGGAGCGGCGGCTCATGGGAAGGTGTTCGCGGGGGAGAGCGCGGGGGATGCGGAGGTGCTGGGGCTGGGGG
>JBDQFW010000343.1:0-2556 GCA_040265735.1 Planctomycetota bacterium
CACCAGCGCTTCTCGAGCTTGTCGGCGACCTGCTGACGGATGTCGGTGATCTCGGCCCGGATGAGGATCATCAGGCTCTCACGCTCGTCGTTGAAGCCCTCCTGCTTGAACAGGAAGCCGAGGATCGGGATCTCGGAGATCCACGGAATGGAGGCCTTGCGCTCCACGTTGCGGATGTCGGAGAGGCCGCCCAGGAGGATCGAGCCGCCGTCCGGGATCACCGCGGAGGTGTTCACGCTCTGGACCTCGAGCTCGGGGAGCTCGAAGTTCACAGGGGAGGTGTTGCCGCCCAGGGTGGTCGAGATGTTGCGCACATTGGTCACCTTGGCGACCGTGGGCTGAATCTCGAGGGTCAGGTAGCGACGGTTCTCGTGGATGGTGGGGCGGACATCCAGGACGACGCCCTCGTGGAGCACGTTGACCTGGGGGTCAGCGACCGCCTGGAACTGGGCCACCTCAACATCGAAGTCCTGGATGTAGGCCTTCTGGTTCACGACGGTGACGTAGGCGCGCTGGGTGTCGTTCACGCTGAGCAGCTGCGAGTTGACCAGCTCGAACTTGCTGGTCTTCTCGATGGCACGCATGAGCAGGTTCACCTCGGCATCGTCCAGGAACTCGAACTGGAAGCTCATGCCCCCGATCGTGTTCAGAGCGCCGCCGAGCGCGGTGTCGAAGAAGTTCTCCGTGCGGCCACGGAAGTCGCCGTCGCCGCCATCGTCGTAGAAGAAGCCGGCGGACGGCGGGCCCGCTGCGTTGGAGCCGGAGGAGCCGGTGCCGCCGTTGTCGAGGCCGCGCGACGCCTGGTCCTCGAGTCCGTTCGTGATGTCGGTCAGGTCGACGCCGTTGGCGCCGCGGAAGTCGACGCCGATCTCCTGGATCCAAGCGTCGCCGACGGACATGAACTTGGACTCGATGGTCACCATCGAGGAGTTGAAGCGACGCAGGTCCTCGAGGAACTCGCGGATCTGGAGCTGAACCTCAGGGGCCTGGGTGACCAGGATGCCACCCTCGGAGGTCTCGATGCTGACGCCCTCACCGTCCCAGGACTCGACGGCCACGTTCTCCTGGATGATGGTCGCCAGGTCCTCGATCTCGATGAGGCGCTGGGCCTCGAGGATGCCGCCGAAGGGGCCACCGCCGTCGTCGTCCTCGAGCTCGTCGAGGAGGCGCAGGCGGTCGATGCGCGGACCGGTGAAGTCGGTCACGCCCATGATCAGGTCCTGGACGTCGTGGTAGTAGGGCTGGGGCTCGCCGCGGGCCTTGTCGATGGTGGTCACGATCACGGTCTCGTAGCGGACCGTCCAGGTGACCTCCTCGCCGCCGACCTCGGTGAGGAAGTCGAGGGCCTGCTCCACGGTGATGGGGTTGGGGAAGTTGATGTCGAAGACGGCCCCGGCGCTCGAGACGGCGTCCTCGGCCATCGGGTCCACGATGATCGGGAGCTGGGTGTAGTCCGCGATGATCTGGATGAGGGGAGTGATCTCCTCCTCGCCCTCGATCCCGGGGAGGACCACCGTGGTCTTGCGGAGGGACTCTCGCAGGGCCTGCTCGGCGGGGGAGACCTTGGTCGAGAGGTCGAGGCCGCGGCGCTTGCTGCGGAGCTCGGTCAGGGCGCGCCACTGCTCGCGACCGGGGAGGGTCACCGTGTCGGTCCACGGGATCTCCATCTCGGCGAGGTGCTCACGCCAGCGGGCGAACTGCTCGGTCTTCTCGCGGATGTAGTCCTCGGAGGCGCGGTCACGGCCCGCTTTGAAGGCCGCCTCGCGGATCTCGAAGGCCTGCTCGTTCTTGGCGTCCATGGCCAACGCCTCTTCGGCGTAGCCCACGGCGTCGTCGTAGTCGCGGGCGTTGAAGGCCGCGGCAGCCTCATCGACCATGTTCTGGACGATGGCTTGCTGGCGGGCCTGCTCGGCCTCACGGGCGGCGCGCAGCTCGGCGATGGCGGCCTTCTCGGCGGCGTCGCGGACGGCCTCGGCCTGGGCGACGCGCTCGGACTTGGCCTGCTCGAGGAGGGACTCGATCTCCGCGTCCATGCCTCCCCAGTCGACGCCCTGGGGCGCGCGGGCGACCGAGACGGCGGCCAGGCTCAGCTCCGCGACGGCCTGGTCGAAGTCCTGGCGGGAGAGGGCGAGCTTGCCCCGGTCCAGCAGGTCCTCGGTGTCGGCCTTGAGCTGCTGCATGCGCAGCTGCCACTCGTCGGTGAGGATGCGGGACACGGTGCGGAAGTCCCCGTTGGGATCTCCCAGCAGCGCGGCGATCTCGGCGGCCAGGTTCTGCACGCGAGCGTCATCAGGGGCCAGCTCGAGGGCGCCGGCGACCTCGCGGGCGGCGTCCTTGAGACGACCGTTCTCCTTGAGACGACCGGCCTCCTCCAGGTGCATCTGAACGATCAGCGCGCGGGCTTCACGACGGGCTTCCTGGCGGGCGGCTGCCCCGTCGAGGGGGTCGTCGTCCTGGGAGGTCGCCACGGGGGTCGCGGCGGGCTGGGTGCTGTCCTCGACGCTGGCGCGCGGGCTATCGTCCACGAGGGGAGCGGAGCGGCAGGCAGCGAGGAGA
>JBDQFW010000344.1:0-2522 GCA_040265735.1 Planctomycetota bacterium
CGCCGAAGCCCGCCCCTGAGCCCAAGGAGAAGCCCCGCGGCAAGATCGTTGGGCGCATCGACCCGGCGACGCTGGCGGCGCAGCAGCCGGACCGCAAGCGCGAGGGCCGTCGCATCCTCTCGCGCGACGATGTCACCCCCGATGTGCGCCCGACCTTCGGCCGCACGCGTACCCCGGGCCAGACCACCGGCCCGCGCGGCAAGATGACCGCCACCGAGCTGCGCGAGCGCGAGCAGGGTCGCTTCCTGCGCCGCAACCGCCAGCAGGGTGCCCAGGGTCAGCGTCGCTCCTCGGGCGGCCGCGGCCGGCACGAGCTGGTCACCGACTCGCCCCTCGCCGGGCAGCAGGTCGCCATCGAGGCCCCCATCACCATGGGCAAGCTGGCGGAGGCCATGAAGCTGAAGTCGGCCGTCGTCCAGAAGATGGCGATGCAGAAGCAGTACGGGATGTTCACCCTGAACACCCCGATCGATGAGGACACCGCCGTCCTCCTCGCCTCGGAGTACGAGGTCGAGCTCCAGGTCCGCCACGAGGTCACCGCCGAGCAGGCGCACCTCCAGGAGATCAAGAAGAAGCGCTCGTCCGTCGAGGAGAGCGACCTGGTCGACCGTCCCCCCACGATCGCCTTCCTGGGCCACGTGGACCACGGCAAGACGACCCTGGTCGACAAGATCCGGGCCACCAAGGTGGCCGACGGCGAGGCTGGCGGCATCACCCAACACATCGGCGCCTACCAGGTGAAGACCTCGAACGGCCACCCGGTGACGATCATCGACACCCCCGGCCACCAGGCTTTCACCTCCATGCGCGCCCGCGGGGCCAAGGCCGTGGACGTGGTGGTGCTCGTCGTGGCCGGTGACGACGGGGTCAAGCCCAGCACCGAGGAGGCCATCAACCACGCCAAGGCGGCCAACACGCCGCTGATCGTGGCGGTCAACAAGTCGGACAAGGCCGACTTCGACTTCAACAAGACCTCCCAGCAGCTCATGCAGTTCGAGCTGGTCCCCGAGGAGTTCGGCGGGCAGACCGCCTACTTCAAGACCAGCGGCATGACGGGCGCGGGCATCGACGAGATGCTCGAGCACATCTTCCTGATGGCCGAGGCCGAGCTGGGCCTCAAGGCCCACGCCCGAGGTCCGGCCAGCGGGGTCGTGCTCGAGGCCGAGGTCCAGCAGGGCCGCGGCATCGTTGCTCACCTGCTCATCCAGGACGGCACCCTGTCGAAGGGCGATGTGATCCTCGCGGGCCAAGGCTACGGCAAGGTCAAGTCGATCACGAACGACCTCGGCAAGCCCATCAAGGAGGCCGGCCCCAGCACCCCGGTGTCGGTCACCGGCCTCGACGCCCTCCCCGGCGTGGGCGAGCGCTTCGATGTCATCGAGGCCCTCGGCAAGGCCAAGGAGATCGCCCAGGAGCGCGAGCGTCGCGCCCGCGCGGCCCAGCTGGCCGAGAGCCGCTCCCCCTCCTCCGAGCTCGAGCGCATCCTCGGCAAGGAGCCCCTGGTCCTCCGCGAGCAGATCAACCTCATCGTCCGCGCGGATGTTCAGGGCTCGGTCGAGGTCATCAAGGCCGAGGTGGCGAAGCTCGTCCACGACGAGGTCGAGGTCAAGATCGTGCACTCGGGCGTGGGCACCATCACCGAGAGCGACGTGGACCTCGCCGAGGCCTCGGGAGCGACCCTCGTGGCGTTCCACACGGGCATCCCCGGCAAGATCCGCCAGGACGCCGAGCGCCGCAAGCTCACGATTCGTCGCTACGACGTGATCTACGAGATGCTCGACGAGATGCGGGACCTCATGGAGGGCACCCTCGCCCCCGCCCTCGAGGAGGAGGTCACCGGTCACGCTGAGGTCAAGGCGCTCTTCAAGTCGTCCAAGGTCGGCGTCATCGCCGGCTGCTCGATCTCGGACGGCACGATCGGCCGCAACAACCGCGTGCGCCTGCTGCGCGACGGTGCCGTGGTCTTTACCGGCGGGATCGGCTCCCTGCGGCGTGAGAAGGAAGACGTGCGCGAGGTCCGCGAGGGCTTCGAGTGCGGCATCGTCCTGGACGGCTTCCGCGACCTCAAGGAGGGCGATGTGATCGAGGCCTTCACCGTCAACGAGATCAAGCGAACCCTCGTCTGATCCGCTCGACGCGTCTCTTCCACAAGCCCGGTCATGGCGAACCCCAAGACCATCGCCAAGCTCGAGGCGGCGATCCGGAGACGGATCGCCTACTGCCTCCAGTTCGAGGTCTCCGATCCGCGCTCCGGCTTCGTCACCATCACCGGGGTGGAGCTCTCCACCGACCTGTCGGTGGCGAAGGTGCGCTGGAGCGTCCTGGACGCCGAGCGCGAGCGCGCCCGCAGCGAGCACATGCTCGAGAGTGCGCGCGGCTTCGTGCAGCGCCAGATGGGGCGTGTCATCAACCTGCGCCGCCTGCCCCGGATCCAGTGGGTCTACGATGACTCCATGGCCGAGGCCGCGCGCCTCGACCAGCTGATCAAGGACGCTCAGGCCAAGGACGCGCGCATCCGGGGT
>JBDQFW010000345.1:0-2491 GCA_040265735.1 Planctomycetota bacterium
TAGAGCTCCCGTCGCGCGGCCAGCGCGGGAGGGACGATCTCGAGGCCATAGGCCTCCGGATCCGTGGCCATGGTGGCCAGGCCGAGGGCGACGACGGCCTCGTCGCGGTGGGCCTCGAGGGCGTCCACCTCCTCGGGCGAGAGGGCCGAGGTGTCGACCACGGCCCAGGGATCGAAGCGCTCCACCGGCACGCCGAGACCTGCGCCCAGCACCTGGGTCAGGCCAGACATGCGCGCGGTGCCGCCGGTCACGAGCACGCGGTCCAGCTTGAGCGAGGGCAGCTTGACCTGCGTCTTGCAGAACAGCACGGCCGACTGCAGCAGGGAGACCAGCTGGCCCGCCGCCGCGGACGAGGCGCGGGAGACGCGCTCGTGGTTCGGAGTCTCGTGACTGGTGCCCGGGCGCAGGTCGGCGAAGTCGCGCACCAGGCGCGCCGCCTGGGCGGGCTGGACGCCGAGCTGGGAGGCCACCGCCTCCTGGAACAGGCGGCCGCCGCCCGAGAGGTTGCGAGCGAACACCAGGTCCGGTCCGCGCAGGATGACCACATCCACGCAGTCCTGCCCGAGGTTGGCCAGCAGCACCGTGTCGTCCTGGACGACGCCGTGGCGCAGGTAGGCGTTGTAGAGGCCGATGGCCGCGGGCGTGAAGCACTCGAGCCCGAGGCCCAGGCTCCCCAGCCCCTCTTCGTGCGCCTCCAGCAGGGAGGTGCGCGCCATGGCGAGCAGGACGATGTCCTCGCCGTCCGCCTCGGGCGGGGTGGGCAGCAGGTTGAAGTCGCTGGCGACCTCCGCGCCCGAGGTGTCGCCCACCTCGGCCACCTCGAAGCGCATCAGCCTCCGCAGCTGCCAGTCCGGGACCTGAGGCACGCGCGTGTAGCGCACGTTGAGGTCCTTGCCGCTGATCGCGACCCGCGCGGTCGAGGCCTTGAAGGGCAGGTCGAGGGCCTCATAGGCCTCCGCCAGGCCGCCGCCCGCGGGGCTCGCCGCCGCGGCGAAGCCGGCCATGCGGAACGATCCCTTCTCGAAGCGTCCATGGACGGCGATGGCCGAGCCGGCCCCCACGTCCACTGCAGTCATGTTGCGCGCCATGGTTCAGCGACCTCCGCCCTGCTTCTGGTTGAGGAGCCCCTGGACGGCGTCCGCGAGGAGCGCCTGTCCCTGGCCGATCAGCGCGAGCCGAATGGCCTCGAGCCGCGCGAGCTCGTCCTCCTCACGGCCGAGCTCGAGGGCGTCGAGCTCGGCCTCGGTCGGAGCGATCAGGCTGCGGGCCTGCTCTGCGATCTCGGTGCCGCCGTAGCGCTGGGCCAGCGCATCGGCCGACGCGATCGCGTCGCGGTACCCGTCCGTCAGGCGGAAAAACCGCGCGCGCGCAATGGTCTCCTCCAGGGCGCCCAGCTCGACGCGGGCCTCCTGGGCCAGAGCAGCGAGGGCGGCCTCCGCCTCGGCGGTGACCTCCTGGTCGTAGGGCGCGGAGTCGAGCAGGGACTGCCACGCCTGGAGGGCCTCGCCCACGCGCCCCTCGCGCGTGGCCTTGCGCGCCGCGCTGGCGAGCTGGAGGGCCTCGGACAGCTCCTGCTGGAAGGCCACCTGCACCACGAGGGCTCCGCTTGCGGGGAGGTCGAGCTCGAGGTCCCAGCCCCCTCCGGCCAGGGGCCGGCCCACGACGACCGCGCCGCCGTCGCAGCGGAGCGCGACGAGCTCCCGCCCGCTGCCGATCAGCAGGGTGTGGACCGCGCTGCGCTCGAACGCCGCCGGATGCGAGGAGGAGCCGCCCTCCCCTAGCGTGCGCAGGCCGCTGTCGGCGCCGGCCGAGGCCGTGCGCACGGACCAGCGCCCCGCGCCAGCGGCCTTGAGCCGCGCGCCGCGCGGGTCGGAGGTGACCTCGAACGGACCCTCGTCCGTGCGCCGGATGCTGGGCAGCAGGAGCCGCTGCACGTCCACGAGCGAGAGGTGGGCCGTGGGGTCGCCGCTGGCGAGCAGCGTGCGCGTGCCCAGCTCGAGCACCGGCGCACTGCGCCCCATGGGCACCAGGGACGCGTCGTCCGCGTGAACGACCGCGACGCCCTCGGCATTGCCGGCCTCGTTTACGCCTGCGGGAGCGAGGCCGATGGCCTCGGCCTCGAGCAGCACGCGCGCGCGGTCGTAGCCGGGCGGCACCTCGAGGGGCATGAGCTCCTCGGACCACTCCTCGCCCGGGCTGCGCCAGGCCGTGCGGAGGATGAGGGGGCGCGGCCCGTCCTCACGCGTGGAGAGGAGCTCCGTGGCGAGGCGCACGCGGGCGCTGCCCTCGCCCGCCCTCCAGGCGACCGAGGCCTGGAAGCGGCCCTCGCTGACCCGCACCAGGGGAGAGGCATGCACCTGCACGCCGGTCCCTGCGGCCAGCTCCGCGGCCAGGCCAACCGCTCCGCTCCGGCGCGCGGAGCGGGCCGTGTCGAACACGCGGGGCGCGTCGTCGAGGGGGCCCCACTCCCCGGCATCGGCCTCGAACGAGT
>JBDQFW010000346.1:0-2468 GCA_040265735.1 Planctomycetota bacterium
TTGCGCACCAGGCAGCGAGGGGGAGCAGCAGCAGGGCGGCCCAGGCTCCGAGGCCGGGGAGGGGGGCCAGCGCGCCGCGACCCGCGAGCGCGAGGGCCCGTGCGAACTCGAGGCCCGGCAGCGGCAGTGCGAGGACCTCGAGCCAGCCCGCGGTCACGAGGGCGAGGCCCGCCGCGGCGGCCACCCCGCGCCCCAGCAGGGCGCGCGCGCCCGCGACGGCCAGGATGAGGGCGAAGAGGTCCCCGAGCAGCAGCAGTCCGAGCTCGAGGGAGCCCAGGCGGCCGCTCGCCACCGGCACCTCCAGCACCACGCTCCTTCCTCCGCGCACCACGGCGTCCCCTGGGCCCTCGCACGCGACCACGAGGCGTACCGGACCCGCGCCCGCCCGGGGCAGAGGACTCCGCAGGCGCGCCACCCCATCGACAACCACGGGCGGGCCGAGCTCAGCCGCGGGCTCTTCCTCCTCCGGCCCGAGGCCGGCGTCCTGAACCAGCAGCCGCACCGTCGTCGTGGGGCCGGCGCCTCCGCCCGAGGCGACCTCCACCCCAAGCCTTGCACCCCGCGGAGCGGCGCCGGGATCGAGGGCGACGGCGAGCTCCTGGCCCGCGGGGACGCGCCGCGCGCTGCCGAGGTCCACGCTGCGCACCTGCCGCCACGCCGAGCCCGGCTCCTGTCGAGCCTCCACCCCGAGGCCCACGACGGCCACGGCCACCGCGCAGGCCAGGCCGAGCCCCACGGCCTCGCCGAGGGCCAGTCGCCCTGCGCCCGGAAGGCTCCGACTCCAGGTCCGCCGCGCAGCGCCCGGCCGCGCGGCCTGCCACGCGGTCAGGGGCGTGAGCAGCAGCGCGCCCAGCAGCCAGCCGGCGCCTCGCCCCGGGACGGCCTCGGGGAGGCCACCCACGGCGGCCGGCTCCTGGGGCGCGACCACCGCGAGGAGCAGAGCGAGGCCGACCGCTGGGAGCACGATCCCCCGCAGGCCGCGCCGCCAGCCGATGCGCGCGCTCGGGCGCAGGGGCGACGGCGTCATCCGCGCTCCTGCCCGGCGGCCCGGCGGTAGAGCTCGCCCATGCCCAGGGTCGACCGCACGGCGCCCGGCACGAGCGTTCCGCCGCGGCGCTCGGCCTCCGCGCGCAGGGCCTGCCAGTCGGCCTCGGTGAGCCCATGCGCCGCGAGGCCCGGGGCATCCTCGAGCAGCACGCGCGGCTCGCCGTGCAGACAGCAGCGACCGTCCAGGAGGACGCTGAGCGTGTCGCAGCGCTCGATGACGTCCTCGAGCAGGTGGGAGGCCAGCAGGACGGTCGTGCCCTGCTCGCGCGCGCGCTGCAGCAGGGTGTCGAGCACGGTGAAGCCGGGCGCATCGAGTCCGGCCGTGGGCTCGTCGAGGAGGACCAGCTCGGGGGCGCCGAGGAAGGCCTGGGCGAGGCCGAGCCGCCGCAGCATTCCGCGTGAGAAGGTGCGCGTCGGCGCCTTGCCTGCGCTGGCGAGGTCCACGAGCTCGAGCAGGTCGCTGGCCTCCGAGCGCCAGCCCTGGAGCCCACGCACGCTCGCGATCAGCTCGAGCACCTCGGCCGCGTCGAGCTCCCCGGGGAACGGGGACTCGCTGGGGAGCCAGGTCACGCGGCGCGCACCGTCGCCCGCGCCCGGCGGCTTGCCCAGGATCTCCAACATGCCCGCGTCCGCGCGCTCGACGCCAGCCGCCAGGCGCAGGAGCGTGCTCTTGCCCGAGCCGTTGGGTCCGACCAGGGCGTGACTGGCTCCTTGCCCCAGCTCGAGGTCGAGTCCAGCGAGCCCGCGGCGACGCTTGCGGAGCCAGCCCACGCGGTAGGTACGCACGAGGGCGGAGGCCCGCAGCGCGGCCCGTTCGGAGGAGCGGGTCTCCATCGCCTGCATGATAGATTGACGGCAATGCTGCGCGCCCTGTCCAGCTGGCTCCGCCGCCCCGTGCCCGCTCGCCTCTTCACGCGGGAGGGATGCGGTCTGTGCGACGAGCTCGTGGAGGTCCTGCGGGCCGAGGGCCTGCTCGGCCGGCTGGACCTGGTTCGGGTGGATGTGGACGCAGATCGCTCCCTCAAGAAGCTCTACGGACTGCGCCTGCCCGTGCTCGAGGTCCACGGAGAGGTGGTGTTCGAGGGCCGACCCGAGCGTGCCGCCGTGGCTGAGGCTCTCCGCAGCGCCCTCGCCCAGGGGAGGGAGCTGTGACGAGCGCCCGCGTGTTCATCCTCAGCGGTCGCCACATCGGCACCGACCTGCGCGTGGATGGGCCGGCGGTCCTCGGGCGGGGGGACGACGCGGATCTGGTGCTGCGGGACCCCTCGGTGAGCCGGGCCCACGCGCGGCTGACCCCGGAGGCCGAGGGCTGGAGGCTCATCGACCTGGGCTCCTCGAACGGCTGCTTCGTTGGCGGTGAGCGCGTCGAGACCGCCCTGCTGCGGGATCGCGACGAGTTCCGCCTCGGCAACCTCGAGCTC
>JBDQFW010000347.1:0-2462 GCA_040265735.1 Planctomycetota bacterium
CTCTCGCACAGCTCGAGCTCGTCCGCCAGGGTCGAGCGGCCTTCGCGCGAGCGGTCGAGGGTGCCCCGCAGGAGGTCTCCCAGGGTGACCAGGGCCGTGCGGGCTTCTTCGCTGCGGCCGAGGCGCATCAGGGCACCGACGGAGTGCAGGGCGTTGAACAGGAAGTGGGGGCGCAGCTGGGCCTCCAGGGAGGCGAGCTGGGCGGTGGTCAGCTCGCCAACCAGCTGGGCGCGCTCGATCGCGAGGGCGCCGGCGCAGAGCAGCAGGAGCAGGCCGTGCGTCAGCCAGCGGTCGAGGGTGTCGTCCTCGCGCCCGAAGGCCCCGCGTCCGCGGCGGGGATCGAAGCGGCCCTGCCTGCGCGGCGGGCGGTCGCCCAGGTCCTCGCCCTGCTCCTCCGGGGAGGGCAGGCGCTCGCCCCGGTCCCCGCGCTCTCCCCGCGGAGGCCCTGGCCGGTCTCCGCGCAGCTCCTCCAGGGCGCTGAAGTCGAAGGGGCTCGGGAGCTCGGGCCGCAGCGCGCTCCAAGCGGCGCCGACCGTCCAGGTGGAGGCGGCCGCAAGCAGCACGTGGGCCAGGGCCTGTTGGGGGCGACCCCAGCGGCCGCTGAGCTGCATGAGGGGCACGATTCCCAGGAGGGCCATCACGCCCCAGAGGCCCCAGCGGGTCAGCTGGGACAGGAAGAAGGCGCCCTCGTCCAGGGCGGGCCCGAAGCTTCGACCCGCGAGGGCGCTGCTCAGCTCGAGCGTGTTCGCACCGGCGAGCAGCGTGACGCTGGTCGCCACCAGCAGGATCCGACCCGCTGCCGAGCGCAGCAGGCGCTCGAGGATCCCCATGCGGGGCTCCTGCGCAGAGGGGCCGGCGGACACGCTACTTCCCCAGCTCTTCGAGCCAGCGGATGAGGCGGCGCTCGAGGGCCGGCGGGTCGAGCCCGAGCTCCTCCTCAAGAGCCTTGGCGGAGCCGACCTCGTCCCGCCCGATCCGCTTGAGGACGCGCAGAGCCGTTCCCGGCTCACACCCCTCGAGCAGATAGGCCGCCAGGGCGTTCGCCACGAGGACATCCCCACGGGTGAGGGTGTTCACATCGCGCCCGAGGGTGAAGGCCAGCTTCGGAGCGTCCTTGCCCTGGAGGGTCGTGCGCGCGAGGGCCAGCCAGTCGG
The DNA here is from genome assembly GCA_040265735.1 of Planctomycetota bacterium. GTDB lineage: Bacteria > Planctomycetota > UBA1135 > UBA1135. Next base: position 1,155 of record JBDQFW010000347.1, read on the forward strand.
CGTCCTTGCGCTTCATGCGGTCCTCGACCTTGTCGCCGCCCTTGGAGCTGCTGCCCTCGGACTCGCGCACGGTGTAGATCAGGCGCGTGCCCGTCATCTGGTGCGTGATGTAGATCCCGAAGCCCTCGGCGATCCAGCCGTGCTTGCTCCAGGTCCCGGTGGTCCATGCGAGGTGGCGGGCAATGCTCATGCGCACGGCCCCGTCCAGGCGCTCCTCGCGCTTCGCGCTCGAGGCGTTGGCGTGGTGGTGGTCGAGGTAGGAGCAGAGCAGCCCCCCGAAAAGCTTGCGCGTGGCCTCCTCGAGTCCGGGGTACGCCTGGCAGAAGGCCGCCGTGGCCGCCGGGCCCTCGAACAGGTACAGCGTCCCTTGGGCCAGGGTGTCGGTCGTGCCGAGCAGCTGATCCAGATAGGCGTAGGTCGCATGGGCCCGCTTCGCCGTCTCGGCGGCCTCGCCGTCCGATACCGCGGAGACCACGCGGACCGCGGGCGTGGCCAGGGCCTTGGAGAAGGTGACGCCCCAGGTCTGCTCTGCATCCTCGATGGCGGCCTCGGTCGGATCGGGGGCAGCCCCCTTCAGGTCCCCGCGCAGCTTCTCGTGTGCCTTGCGCGTGAGGCGGGCGTTCACCGTCTCCCGCAGCACCCACGAGTCCCCCTCGCGGACCTCGCCCGTGCGCTCACGCAGGCCCTCATGGTCGGGCATCAGCTCCAGCAGCCGCTGCTCCTCGCGGCGGAGGATCCGGACGGGCAGCTCCTGGCCGTCGAGCAAGGCCAGCACCGCGTCCACATGGCCGCGCAGCAGGGCATCGCGCACGGCGCGCAGGTAGGCGGCGACCTCCTCGTCCGCGGCCTTCGGGGGACGGCTGCGCTCAGGGACCTTCCACTCGCCCGACTTGCGGTCCTTCTTGTGCCCCAGGGTCTTGCGAGCCTTGGCGTGCTCGGGGTCGAAGCGCAGCAGCAGCTCGTAGGTGGCGTTGCGCTCCACGAAGGCCTTGGCCTCCTGGCAGCGCTCCGCCAGGCCCTCGAGCTCCCACGCGAGCTGCTTGTCGAGGGCGGCGCGGGCCTCGTCCTGCGGGCCGGCCGCAACAGAGCCCAGCTCGGCGGGGACGCGGGCACCGGGGACCGTCCTCGCCGGGCCCCACGCAAGCGGGAGGCCGATGGCGACCGGGAGCAGAAGGCTGAGGGTGGGGGCCATCAGTCACGCTCCTGGAGCCACTGGGCCAGGCGGTCCCGGACCGTCTCGATGTCGAAGCCGAGGGTCTCCTCGACGGCCTGCACGCCGCCGACGCCCTCGGTCCCCATCTTGGACAG
>JBDQFW010000348.1:0-2431 GCA_040265735.1 Planctomycetota bacterium
CCCGACGGCGCCGCCATCCGGCGCCGTCGGGAGTGCCTGGCGTGCTTCCAGCGCTTCACGACCTACGAGCGGGTCGAGGAGACCCCGCTGCGGGTGGTCAAGAAGAGCGGTGAGCGGGTGCGGTTCGATCGAGATCGCATTCGCTCGGGGATGCTCCGCGCCTGCGAGAAGCTCTCGGTGGGGATGGAGGAGATCGAGGCCGCGGTGGCCCGGGTCGAGGCCCGCTGCCAGGGCGAGTTCGACCGCGAGATCCCGAGCTCGGTGATCGGCTCCCTGGTGATGGACGAGCTGCGCGACCTGGACCAGGTGGCGTATGTGCGCTTCGCCAGCGTCTACCGGGAGTTCCGGGACGTGGAGCAGTTCATGGAGACGCTGCGTCCGATCATCGAGGGCCGCGGGGGAGGCGCCTCGTGACGGCCCAGCCCCCGCGCATGCCCGAGCATCTGCGCAAGCGCGACGGACAGGTGGTGCCCTTCGACGCGCGGCGCATCATGGCCGCCGTGTCCCGCGCTCAGGACGCGGTGGGGGACGCGGACCCGGGCCTGCCTGTTGAGGTCGCCGAGCTGGTCGTGCTGACGCTCGTCGGCCGCGCCGAGGCCGACCGCGTCGGCATGGTGGCCGAGTCGCGGCGCGTGCCAAGCCTCGAGGAGGTCCAGGACCTGGTCGAGGAGGCGCTGGTTGGCCTCGGCCGCACGCGCGTGGCGCGCGCCTACATCCTCTACCGCGACCGTCGCTCGCGCGCGCGGGCCACCCTCTCGGTCTCCGAGGCTGGGATCCGCGGCAAGCAGGCCCCGCAGGTGCGCGGCGAGGCCGGGGTCAGCCCCTGGAACCGCAGCCGCATCGCCGCCGCCCTCGTGCGCGAGTCGGGGCTCGGCGGACAGGTCGCGGAGGAGGTCGCCCGGCGCGTCGAGCGCCAGGTGCTGGCCCTTGGCGCGACCCGCGTGTCCTCCGGGCTCGTACGAGCGTTCGTGGACCAGGAGCTCGAAGGACTCGGCCTCTACGACGCCGCGCGCGCCACCGAGCCCGTGGGCATCCCGCGCCCCGACCTGCGCGCGCTGCTGCGCGCGCCGCGGGACGATCGCCGCTCGACCGAGGCACGCCACGGGACGCCCAACGGCTCGGGCGAGCGGCGCGTGGGCGCCTCCATCATGGCGCGCTGGGCCCGCCAGGACTGGATGGACGAGGAGTTCGTGCGTGCCCATCAGGCCGGCGAAGTCCTGGCCCTTGGGCTCGAGCGCTTCCACCTCCCCCTGGTCCGCTCGGTCAGCGCCTCGGGCCTGGGCGACGGCGGCGTCGCCCGAGCCCTCGGGCCGCTGACCACCCTGCTCGACGCGACGGCCCACGGGGTCGTCCTTGAAGGGATCTGCGATCTGCTCGGTCCGCCGCGTCGCGCCCGGGAGACCGACCGCGCCGTAGAGGTGCTGGTCGCCCTCGGCGCCCTCGCCCGCGCGAGCGGCCGACGGCTCGACCTCGCCAACCCCGGCGGCCGCGGCCCGCGTCCGATCGTTCAGCTGCTCTCGGCCCTGGTGCACGGCCTCGCCGGCGGTCTGGCCATGCCCAAGCTCTTCCTCGAGCACGCCGCCGCGGCCGAGGCCCTCGAGGCCGAGCCGGCCCTTGCCGAGGGGCTCGAGGAGCTGCTCGCCGCCGGGCAGGTGATCCCCGTGTGGAGCGCGCCCGGCGAGTCCTTCGCCGGACCCGGTCTCGCCCGCCGCGCCCGCGAGCGCGGACCGCTCACCCTGGGTGCCGCCGTGGCCGTGGACCTCGTGCGCCTTGCTCGCCGCGCGGGCCCCTGGAACGAGGAGGCCTTCCTCTCGAGCCTCGTGGAGCGCGCCGAGAGCGCGGTGGACGCCGTGGCCCAGCTGGCCGCGGCCCAGGAGGACCTCTCGCCGGGCATCCCCGTGGGGCGTCGCCTGCATGCCCTGGTCCCCGTGGGCCTCGGGGACGTCCTGCGCATCCTGGGGGACGGCGTGGCGCGACCCGACCAGGGGGCGCGCGTCCTCGGCGTCCTGCGCGACGCCGCGCAGCAGGCGGCCGAGCGCGCGGGGCTCGTGATCGAGCTGAGCACCCTCCTCTCAGGCCCGGCCTCCAGCGTGCTCGCGCGCCGCGCGGCCGGCGAGGCGCGCCCAACCCAGGCGGGGCTCTTCGGTGAGGGCCCGCTCCCGGAGAGCGAGCGCGTCGAGCGCTACCTCTCAGGCTTCGACCTCGGCGCGGCCCAGTCCAGCTGGGAGCCGCGGGACCGCGGGGCCTCCCTCGCCGCCCTGGCCGCGACCCTGCCCACCGGGGCTCTCTGGCCCCTCCACGACCCGCTCACCAGCCAGCGCGCAGGCCTCGCCTGCCTCTCCACCTGGTCCGCCTTCGTCGCGGCTCGCGCGGAGCTCCTCGAACCGCGCGTCCTGCGCCCCACCGCGGCTGTACCCCTGGCCGACGGGCC
>JBDQFW010000349.1:0-2428 GCA_040265735.1 Planctomycetota bacterium
CTCCCTCGAGAATCCGGAGAGCTGCGGGCCTATTGGCAGGCCTCGCAGCTCTCCGGATTCTCGAGGGAGCAGGCGACGGCGTCCTGGTCGCTGACCTTCGCTGCGGCGGCGCCGCTGTCGGTCTGGCGGATGCGCGTCGCGGGGCGCGAGCGCAGGTAGTAGGTCGTCTTCAGGCCCTGCTTCCAGGCGTAGGCGTACATCGAGGACAGCTTCCCGATGGTCGGCGTGGCCATGAACAGGTTGAGGGATTGGCCCTGGTCGATGAAGGCGCCGCGGGCGGCCGCCAGGTCGATGAGGGCCTTCTGGGGCAGCTCCCACGCGGTGCGGTAGAGCTGGCGCAGGTCCTCGGGGATATCCTCGATCGTGCCGATCGAGCCCTCGGCCTGCTTGATCTTGGTGCGCATGGCCTCGTTCCACAGGCCGCGCTCCTTCAGGTCCCCGACCAGGTAGTTGTTCACCTGGACGAAGTCGCCGGAGAGCGTCTCACGCTTGAACAGGTTCGAGACCTGCGGCTCGATGCACTCGTAGCAGCCGGCGATCGATGCGATGGTCGCCGTGGGCGCGATCGCGCAGATCAGCGAGTTGCGCAGGCCGTGCTTGGCGATCTCCTTCTTGAGGGCCTCCCACTCGGCGCTGAGGCTGGTGCTCGCGCCCCACAGGTCGAACTGCAGGTCGCCCTTGCTCGCGCGGGTCTCGTCGTAGGCCTCGTGCGCACCGCTCTTCTTGGAGAGCTCGCAGGAGGTCTTGACCGCGTGGAAGTACACGTGCTCCTGGATGCGCGTCGAGAGCTCCAGGGCCTCCGGGCTGTCGAAGGCGAGGCGCAGCTTGAAGAACACGTCCTGCAGGCCCATGCAGCCCAGGCCCACCGGCCGCCAGCGGCGGTTCGAGGCCGCGGCCTCGGGGGTGGGGTAGAAGTTGATGTCGATGACGCGGTCGAGGTACTTCACCGCGGTGCGGACGACCTTGCCCAGGCCCTCGAAGTCGAAGGTCTGGACGCCGTCACGCTCGACGACGCACTTCCCGAGGTTGATGGAGCCCAGGTTGCAGACGGCGGTCTCGTCGTTGCTGGTGACCTCGAGGATCTCAGTGCACAGGTTCGACAGGTGGACGACATTGCCGTCCTTGCCCGTCTGGTTGCACTTCATGTTGGACGCGTCCTTGAAGGTCATCCAGCCGTTGCCGGTCTGGGCGAGCGTGCGCATCATGCGGGCGTAGAGCTCGCGCGCCTTCACGGTGCGGACGGCGAGGCCATCGGCCTCGGCCTGCTCGTAGGCCTCGCGGAAGGCGGGGCCGTACAGGTCCACGAAGTGCGGCACGACCTTGGGGTCGAACAGGGACCAGGGGCCGTCGGTCTCAACGCGCTCCATGAACAGGTCCGGCACCCAGTTGGCCAGGTTCAGGTTGTGGGTGCGGCGCGCCTCGTCACCGGTGTTGTCGCGCAGCTCGAGGAACTCCTCGATGTCGCTGTGCCAGGTCTCCAGGTAGACGCAAGCCGCGCCCTTGCGGCGGCCGCCCTGGTTCACGGCGGCGACGCTCGAGTCGAGGGTCTTGAGCCACGGCACGATGCCGTTGGACTCGCCGTTAGTCCCTCGGATCAGCGAGCCGCGGCTGCGCACGCGCGTCCACGAGACGCCAATGCCGCCCGCGAACTTCGAGAGCTGGGCGATGTCTTGGTAGCGGCCGTAGATGGCCTCGAGGTCGTCCTGCGGGGAGTCCAGCAGGTAGCAGGAGCTCAGCTGCGTGTGCTTCGTCCCCGAGTTGAACAGGGTCGGGGAGCTAGGCAGGTACGCCAGGGACGAGATGAGGCGGTAGAAGTCACGCGCCTCGCCCGGCGTCTCCGCGAGCCCGCAGGCCACGCGCATGAAGAAGTACTGCGGCGTCTCGATGACGGTGCGCTCCTGCGGGTGCTTGAGCAGGTAGCGGTCGTAGACGGTGCGCAGGCCGAAGTACCCGAAGAGCCGGTCGCGGTCGGCCTCGATGGTGTCGTTCAGCTTGCGGGCGTTCGCCGTGACGAAGTCCATCGTCTTGTCGTTGATCAGGCCGGCCTCGTAGCCAAGCTTGATCGACTGCGAGAAGGAGTGGATGTCCTGGTTCTGGACCTCCTTCTCGATGTAAGTGCCCAGGAGGCGAGCTGCGAGGAAGCGGTACTGCGGCTCTTCTGCGATGAGCGAGGCCGCCGTCTGGATCGACAGGCGGTCGAGCTCCTCGGTGGTTGCGCCGTCGTACAGGCCGCTGATCGTGCGAGTCGCGATACGCATCGGATCGACCGCGCCGAGCCCCTCGGCGCAGCGACCGACCGCACGGACGATCTTGTTGAGGTCTACGGACTCGAAGTTGCCGTTGCGCTTGCGCACGCGCATACCGGGTGCGTCCGTCGAAGCAGTCTCCTGGGCGATGGTCGGGCTCGTCATCGAAGGGGGGTCTGGGA
>JBDQFW010000350.1:0-2421 GCA_040265735.1 Planctomycetota bacterium
GGGTAAAGCCTCTAAAAGGCGAAAGAGCCTCAGACCTCGGTCAGGTCCGCGTTAGCCATCGCTGTCGAGACGCCCTCCGCGTTGCCCCGGGCTTCCCAGAGGTAGCCCTGGAAGGCTTCCGAAGCCCATCTCCCCCAGCGTTTGACGACGGCGGAATCCCGGTAGGCTGCCCACAGCGCCGAGGCACCTCCGAAGCGGAGGCTGTGAGTGCCCATTCGGCCGGGGTCGCCGCCGAGCGCGGTGGCGGCTCGCGCCAGGGCGGCCTGCAGCTCCGCGCGCTTGAGTGGCTTGCCCTGCGCGTTCGCCAGGAGGTAGGTGTTCTTGTCCTCGTGCCACTTCCTGGGAGCCAGGGTCTGCAGGAACTCCAACGCCTCAATCACGCAGAGATCACTTCCGGACCGGAAGTGGTTCTTGACGTGCCCTTCATTGAGCTGATCGGTCTTACTTCCCCTGATGCGGAGGACGACCTCGTCTGCTTGCTTGAAGGTGGTGACGGGGACCCCGTCCTTCCGTGGCGTCAGATCTACCCCTCGGATCCCCTTCTTCCCGTCGTCCGCGACTTCCGGGACCAGGTACTCGCTGACGCGGAGGAGGAAGAAGAAGCCTAGGAGTAGTGCCGCCCAGAGAAGCGCGTCTTCCAGGTTCTCCTGGGGGTGGAGGCCTGACCGGATCCACAGGAGCATCCGTGGCGTCACGGGATGCCGTCGGAGCGGCGCCCCCCGCAGCCGGCTGTAGCCCTGCAAGAGGAGGTCCACTCGGTTCATCTCGGCCATCGGGTCGTCCAACCCCAGGTTGACGTGGAAGGCGCGAATCGCCGCCAGGCGCGTCTTGATCGTCGCCTCGGAGCGAGGGACGTTCGTAGCGCAGTGGACGATGAAGTCCAGGAAGAGGGCCTCTTCCGCGGCACGGTTGTGAGCGCCCACGACCCGGATCGGGTCCTCTCCCCGCCGTCGGCAGAAGATCTCCCACCACTTGAGCTGGTTAGCGTAAGTGCGCTGCGTGGAGCCTGCCATCCGGGAGAGGATCACGCGGGTCTTCTCCTCTTCGAGTTCTTCGCGGCCTTGGATCGGTGCGATCCTCGGATGAGGGAAGAGCTCCTTGGCGCCGGCCGGGCCCCGCAGGTGATGAGGGGTCACCAGCTGGACGTCTGCGCCGCCGACCCGGTGCGGGTGAGCCTGCGCGTTGGCGATCGCCCGGAGGAGGGCGTTCGGGTCGCGAGGGTCCGGTGCGTTGGGGAGGGTTCCCTCACCGCTCGATCCCCCTAGGGGCGTCGCGGGTGGGACACCTTCCGAGTCCCTCGCCCATTCCGGATGATCTCTCCACCACTGGGGTGGCACGTGCCCAGAGCCCACTCGCCGCTGCCCAGCTCCTTGCTCGCGAGGCAGCGCCCAGCCGGGATAGCTGGGATTGCCCTTCGGGCGAAGGGGGCGATTCCCCCGTCCCGCTTGCCACCGGCGGAGCGCCGGCGAGGGGTCGGGGGGGGCATTCGGCGCGGGCCGGTAGGCGCGCCAGGCGGGCGACCGCAACGGGAGGACCCGGACGAGGAGCCCTGGTAGGGAGTCCGGGTCCGCAGCCGCGTACTGCGCCTGGCGCAGGTTCCCTCGACTGTAGGCCGCACGGTCGGCCTCCGTGGTCTCAGGGTACCATACCGCCAGCTCCGTTGCCCTGTCCCGGCAGGGCGGCTGGGACTTCGCTCGAGGCGGAGGGGCCTGCGGGTCCGGTGGCGGAGCTGCGGCGTGCGGGATCGGGGGCGCGGGCGGCCGCGCAGGGGCCTTCGAGCCTGCCGACCGCGTCCACCGCGCCGAGGATGTCCCCTCCGTGGCGGCAGCCGGCGCACTAGATGCCGGGGGTCTTGGGCCCGAGATCTCTGCGGGGGGCGCCTTGATCGGGGGCGTCCTGCCGCGGGCCGGCCTAGCCTTCTCGGCGGTTGCGCCGGCAGAGGCAGCGGGTCGCCCCTCCACCCGCACCGGGACGTACTGGGTGCGAACGTCCCGATTAGGGTTGGGGGACATCTTAACCTCCGGCGGAGGCTTGGGCGGTGGGGACGCGGCCTGCGGCGCCGGACCGCCCGGCGGCCTCCGCGCCCCGTACAGGCGGTTGAATTCGGCGGGGCCGAGCAGCTGGATCTGGTTGATGTTCCAGAGCCGCAGGTACTCCTCGTCGGTGGTGGGAGCCGCTGCGGTCGGTGGCTGCCAGGAGGCGCTGGCACCGTGAGGTGGGACCGAGGTCGCCACCCGATGCCAGGGCCCCGGGACTCCTCCCCAGGTGCCAGCTCGGTGCCCGGTCGCTCCTGCGCCCACACCTTGAGTGGCGGTGGGCTGCCGGCCCGGTGGCGCTCGACGCGGACGCGCTCAACGTGCTGTCGCCGCTGGCCGGTGAGCTCACAGCGTCGGCCTCAGTCATCCTCACCCCTCATCCTGG
>JBDQFW010000351.1:0-2412 GCA_040265735.1 Planctomycetota bacterium
GAACCGCTGCGGGCCCCGTCAGCAGCGGTTCGCGCGCGGCGGCCACGGAGCTCCTCCTGGGCGCGGTGGCTGAGGGGGAGTTCCAGGTGGTCGTGCGCGACCCGAAGACCAAGGCCGCGTTCCGACAGGCCGAGGTGCTGATGATCGATCGCAGCGCCATGGAGCTCGCCTGGACCCGCGCCCTCGCCGAGGCCGGGGGCATCCGCCAGCTCATGCGGGGGAGCGGAACGCGCTTCCCCTGCGACGAGCAGGGCGTCGCCGTCGTGCCGCAGATCCTGAACGGCGTCGTCTACGCCTACGAGGATGGCTACGAGGGCTGGTACGAGTGGATCGGCCCCATCCAGGGGCCCCTGACCCTCGACCTCAAGCCCGCCGTCGACCTCCAGGTGCGTGTGGTCGACCCCGCGGGGCAGCCCGTGCCCAACGTGCCCGTGGTGGTCTGCGTGCGCGACTGGGACAACCCGCGCGCGCTGATGGAGACCGCCTCCGTCAGCCCCTCGGGCATCGCGAGCTTCCGCCGCATGGAGGCGACTCTCGGCTCACGCTCCAGCAACCAGTCCTACGCCGTGCGGCTCGGGATCCCCCTCGCGCGCGCGGAGATGATCCCCATCGACCTCGCGGCCCTGCCGACCGCGCCGCTCGTGCTCACGCGGCCCCCGGCAGGCCGCCTGATGGTCCGGGTGGTCGACGGCGACGGGCAGACGATCCCGCGCGCAGATGTCTGCCTGGGCGCCTACCGCGCCAACCCGCTCAACTCCGCCGAGCAGGTCTTCGTGGTCGAGGAGGTGCGCATGGGCGCAGCGGGCTTCGCGCGCTTCGAGTCCGTGCCCGTCGACTCCCGGCCCCTGATCCGGGTCTCTGGGGACAGCGAGAAGGCGGACCTCATCGCCGAGGTGGAGGCGCCGCCCGGAGAGGGGCAGTCCCTCGAGGTCACCCTCGTGTGGGACTCCCTTGCTCCGATGCTCGTCGGCCGCGCCCTCGACAGCGGCGCGCGACCGATCCCCAACCGCAGCGGCCGGCTGCAGCTGGTGCAGGACGGTGTCGCCCAGGGCGGGGGTGCGATCCAAACGGACGGCGAGGGGCGCTTTCGGGTGCCCCTGCGCTCTCCGTGGAAGGTGGGCGCGACCCGCAAGGCGCGCCTCGAGCTCTTCCCTCAGCCCGGCGTGGCCCCGCTCACGGCGGAGATCGACCTCAGCTTCGAGCTGGAGGGCGGAGAGAACGCCTACGGCGACATCGTCTTCCGCGGGCTCCCCCTGCTGGCGAGCGGCGTCTGCCTCGGGCCCGACGGGCCCATCGAGGGCGTGCAGGTGCGCCTCGTCCGCAAGCGCATGACCAAGGTCGGCGCCGAGTGGAGCCCCGTGGGCTCGATGATGGCGACCACCGGACTGGAGGGCCGCTTCGAGCTCTGGGGCGAGCCCGAGGGCGAGGGCCCCTTCGGGGTGAGCGGCCGGCGTCGCGGGTTCCGCTTGGCCGTCGCTCAGGACGTGGTGCCTCCCGTGACGGGGCTCACGCTCCAGCTCGAGGCGGGCGAGGACGACGCGGCTGCCATGCGCGGGGGGAAGAGCCGCAGGCCTCCCGAGACGCCCGGCCCGGTGATCCTCAGTCCCGAGGAGAAGGCCCGCGTGCGCGGGGCCGAAGGGGCGGGCGGCCGCGGCGGCCGTCGGCGCTGACGGCGCGGGGCCGCGTGCGCGGCCGCTTCGCGGGCAGTGAGCGCCGGACGGGCCGTCCACACCGGGTCCGTACACCGGCCACGGCGCCGGTGGCGCTAGCATGCGAGGCCCCTCGGATCGCCTCCGAGGGCCCTACGCCATGACCGCCCTCCGCTCTCTCCGCGTCCTCGCCCTCCTCGGCTGCGCTGCAGCCGCCCACGCCCTCGCTCCCCAGCAGGAGAGCGAGGCCCTCAGCCGGGGCTTGGAGGCCATCCAGCCGGCTCGCCTGGAGGCCGACCTGATGTACCTGGCGTGCGACGAGATGCGCGGTCGCGACACGCCCTCGAACGAGCAGCGCCTGGCCGCGCGCTTCCTGGTCAACCGCGTGACGCGCCTCGGCCTGCAGCCGGGCGGCCGCTACGGCTACCTCAGCGAGTATCCCCTCGACTGGAAGCAGATCGACGAGGAGGCCTCCTTCCTCCAGGTGGGGGAGACCCGCCTCGCCTTCGGTCGTCACTACGTCTTCCCCCAGCTCGGCGACCTCGCCGACAGCGAGGCCTCCGGCGGCATGGTGTCCGTTGGCGAGGGCGGGGCCAACGACCTGCGCAAGGCCGACCTGATCGCCAAGTGGGCCGTGGCCCAGGACGACGGCGGCTCCCAGCGTCGCCTGGTGGAGCGCGTCAAGGAGGCCGGTGCCGCCGGCCTGATCCTGCTGCCCAAGCCGGGCGACGACGTGCTCGGTCGCTACGGGCGCGCCCTCGGC
>JBDQFW010000352.1:0-2411 GCA_040265735.1 Planctomycetota bacterium
CGCGAGGTCGGTCAGCCCTGCCAGCGGCGGCTCGGCACCGCGCGACCTGAGGGCGTGGGCGGCGCGCACGCGCGCCAGCGCCTGGCGGGCGCCCTCGCGCGGGCGCGGCTCGAGCTCGAGCAGCACGCGCCGGCCGAGCGAGGAGGCGACCTCGCGCGCGAACAGCTCGAGGACCTCGTCGAGCCCGAGGACGCCCGCTGCGAAGGCGGCGCGCGGGTCTTGGCTCTCGGCGGTCATGGGCGGAGGTTACCGCAGGTCCGCTCGGGTCAGCGTGCGCGGACGCTAGACTCCGCGCTGCGGCGTGCGCGCGCGACAAGCCCACCGAGGGCTCCGGCGCTCCGACCCGCCGCCCCCCGCCCAACACCCGACCGCACCCATGAGCACCTCTGACGACGCCCGCTTCGAGACCCTCGCCATCCACGCAGGCCAGGAGCCCGATCCCGTCACGGGCGCGGTGATGACGCCGGTCTACATGACCAGCACCTACGCCCAGCGCGCGCCCGCCCAGCCCGTGGGCGACTACGAATACAGCCGCTCCGGCAACCCCACGCGCACGGCCCTGGAGGTCAACCTCGCCGCCCTGGAGCAGGGCAGCCGCGGCCTTGCCTTCGCTTCGGGCCTCGCCGCCTGCAACGCCCTGCTCGACCGTCTCGAGCCCGGGGATCATGTCGTGGCCGGCAACGATCTCTACGGCGGGACCTGGCGCCTGTTCTCGCGCGTGTTCGAGCGCTACGGGATCCGCTTCTCCTTCGTGGACACGACCGACCTGGCGCAGGTCGAGGCGGCCCTCACCGAGCGCACGCGCTATGTCTACCTGGAGACCCCGAGCAACCCCCTGCTGCGCCTGGCCGACATCGGCGCCGCGGCAGAGCTGGCCCACGGCGCCGGCGCCCTCTGCGTCGTGGACAACACCTTCGCGACCCCCTACCTGCAGCAGCCCCTGGCCCTTGGGGCCGACATCGTCCTGCACTCCCTGACCAAGTACCTGGGCGGACACTCGGACGTGGTGGGCGGCGCCCTCGTTGCCCGCGACCCCGCCATTGGCGAGGAGCTGGCCTTCTATCAGAACGCGGTCGGCGGGACGCCGGGTCCCATGGACTGCTTCCTCGTCCTACGCGGCATCAAGACCCTCGCCGTGCGCATGGACCGGCACTGCGCCAACGCGGCGGCGGTCGCGGCACACCTGGAGGCCTCGCCCCAGGTCGAGCGCGTGCACTACCCCGGCCTGCCCAGCCACGCCCAGCACGAGCTCTGCGCCCGCCAGATGCGCGCGCCCGGCGGCATGGTGAGCTTCGAGCTCGCTGGCGGCGTCGCCGCGGGCGAGGCGTTCGCCATGGGCACGAGGGTGTTCACCCTGGCGGAGTCCCTCGGGGGCGTCGAGTCCCTGGTGGAGACGCCGCCGTCCATGACCCACGCCTCGATCCCGGCCGAGACGAGACGAGCCGCGGGCCTGCAGGACGGCCTGGTGCGGCTCTCCGTGGGGATCGAGCACGAGGACGACCTGCTGGCCGACCTCGACCGGGCCCTGGCCGCCGCGCGCTGAGGCCGAGCAGCCCGACTCAGGCCACGGGGGGGTACCCCGCGAGCCAGTCCTTCCGCATGGAGAAGAGGCTGCCGTGGGGCTGGGGCCGGCCGCGCAGGCGTGCCGCCACGCCCTTGAGCAGAGCCCAGGTCCAGAACATGGAGAGGCCGAAGGGCACCTGCCACGCGGGCCAGTGCGTCCGCACCAGCGTCACGCGCGCCTTGGAGATGAGGGCCTCCTTGCGCGTGTCGTCGGGTGAGCTGGCTCCGACCAGGTGAACGATGGTGGCCTCCGGAGTGATGGCCGGTCGGCACCCCAGCGCGCGGGCGCGCAGACAGAGGTCAGCCTCCTCTCCGTACATCCAGTAGCGCAGGTCGAAGCCGCCCAGCTCTCGCCAGGTCTCGAGGCGCGTGAGCAGGAAGCAGCCGACCACGATGTCCACCTCGCGCACGCTGTCCCGCGGCCAGGCGCCGATCCCCTCGGGGTTGAACAGCTCGCTCCCCTTGAAGACCGCGCGCAGGCCGGTGGCCATGCACACCGTGCTCCACGGGGTGATGCGCTGCCAGCAGGAGGCGGGGTTCAGCGTCCGGTCCGCGAAGAGTGTGCGCCCCCCCCAGATCCCAGCCCGCGGGCGCGTGCGCGCGAACTCGAGCAGGCGGTCGATGGCGCGGTCCAGGACCTCGGTGTCCGGATTCAGCAGCAGCAGGTACTCCCCGCGCGCCAGCTCGGCGGCGAGGTTGTTGGCCCGTGCGAAGCCCAGGTTCTCCTCGGAGCGGATCAGGGTCAGGCGCTCCCCGAACTCCTCCTCGATCGCGTCGGCCGAGCCGTCGTCGGAGGCGTTGTCGACCACCAGCAGCTCGAAGGTGCCGGGCTCGGTCTGCTCGAAGAC
>JBDQFW010000353.1:0-2411 GCA_040265735.1 Planctomycetota bacterium
CCGAGGAAGCTCCCCTGCGGAGCGCGCGCGCGGTGGAGCGCAGCTGGACGGAGGAGGCCGCTTCGGCCGCCCTGCGGGCCGCGCTCGAGGACAGCGTGGCGCGCCAGAACCAGGCGGAGGTCCCGGTCTGCGCGCTGCTCTCCGGCGGGCTCGACTCGTCCTCCATCGTGGCGCTCGCATCGCGTGCCCATCCGGCGTTGCGCACCTATGTGGCCGGCACGCCTGGACACGGGGGCGACCTCGAGCAGGCGGCAGAAGTCGCCGCGCAGCTCGGCACCGACCACGCCGAGGCGCGCATCGACGCCCAGGGCTTCCGCGCGGGCTGGCAGGAGCTCGTCCGCCGCGGCGGACTGCCCCTCTCCACGCCCAACGAGGTCGCGATCCTCGAGGTCTGCCGCAGGCTTCGCCGCGACGGCTGCATCGTGACCCTGTCGGGCGAGGGGGCGGACGAGCTCTTGGGCGGCTACTCCCAGGTGCTCGATGCCTGCCGCGTGTTCGAGCAGGGCGGCGCCGCCGGGGCTCTGACTCCCGCGCGCTTCCACTGGGAGATCGGGTCGTGGGTCGGGGCGGAGGCCAAGGCCGCCGTGCTGGATCCGGCGGTCCACGCTGCTGCCGGTGAGGACGCGCAGGTGCTGCACGACCTGGAGGCGTCCTTCGCGCGCTGCCGTGAGGAGGCGGGCCCCGACGCAGATCCCCTCGACGCCCACCTCCGCTTCCAGCGCCTCCACAACCTCGCCTGCCTGCTCGAGCGCCTCGACCGCTCCTCCATGCTGGCGTCGGTGGAGGGGCGCGTGCCCTTCGCGGACCAGGAGCTGCTCGCGCTCTGCGAGTCCTTCCCCGCGGATCTCCGCTACCCGCCTGAGGCTCCTGCTGAGAGGACCGCCGGAGCCGCCACTGGCAGCGCGGCCGTGGCGACCCTGCCGCGCTCCAAGCGCGTGCTGCGGCGGGCCGTGGCGGACCTGGTCAGCCCCGATGTGCTCGCGCGCCCCAAGGCCTCCTTCCCACTGCCCTTCCAGGACTGGATCGAGCCGGTGGCCGCCGGGCTGCTCACCTCGCCCTTCGCCGCGGCGGTGTTCCAGCCGGAGGCCCTGCACCTGGTGGCTCAGGATCCTGGCGCCCGCTGGAGCTTCGCCTGGCCCATGGTCAACATTGCCCTCTGGGGCGACCGCTGGTTCAGCTGAGGAGGCAGCGCCAGGTTCTCGATCGCAGCCCAGGTCGCGCTCTTACGGCGCGGCGCGTCACGGCGTCATCCATCTCAGCGCCCTACGGCGCCATGGATCCCAGCGCCCTATGGCGCGATGCATCACGGCGCGCTGCGACGCCCCTCGATCCCCTCGCAGCGCACGCCTTCGCGCTGAAGGGCCTGTGCGGTGACCCCCGGGCCCTCCACCCGCGCGCCGTCGCGGTGCGTCTGACAGACCCCGCACGAGGGCGAGCGCTCCTTGAGGAAGGCTCGCCGGATCCCGTGGGCCCTGCACAGCTCCACGGCCTGCTCGGCGCCGCTGCGGAACGCCGCGCCCACATCCGCGCCGGCGTCCGTCACGAGGGTCGCCTGGCCGTTGAGGACCGCCGCTGCGTCGCCCCCCGAGAGCCAGGCGGGCGGGCGCGGCGTGGGGAGCCCTCCCGCCTCCTCGGGGCAGAAGGGAACCGCGCGCAGGCCCTCGCGCCGCAGCTGCTCCTCAAGCACGAGGTCTCGGTTCTCCGCCCCGTCGTAGCGGCACTGCCGCCCCAGGAGGCAGGCGCTCACGAGGACCGGCTCGGGCTCCGACATGTCTGCATCCTAGCCCCGGCCTAGGATGCGGCCATGATCACGCGCGTCCTCGTCCCCCTGGCCGACGGCTTCGAGGAGCTCGAGGCCGTCACCCTCGTCGACACCCTGCGCCGCGCGGAGCTGGAGGTGACCATGGCCTCGGTGGGTGCGCTGGAGGTCCGCGGCTCCCGCGGCGTGCGCGTCCTTGCGGACGCCCTGTGGGCTGACCTCGATCCGGCCGCGTTCGACGCCATCGTCCTGCCCGGCGGCCTCGAGGGCACGCTCACCCTTGCCGAGCACCCCGGCGTTCTGGCGGCCCTCGAGGCCCAGGCGGGCCGTGGGGGCGAGGTGGCGGCGCTCTGCGCGGCTCCTCTGGTTCTTGACGCGGCGGGCCTGCTCGAGGGTCGTGCCATGACCTGCCATCCCTCCGTGCGAGAGCGCCTGAAGGGAGCGCAGGCGAGGGACGAGCGTGTGGTGGGGGACGGCGCCCTCGTGACCAGCCAGGGGCCCGGCACTTCCCTGGAATTCGCCCTGGCCCTGGTCGCCCGCTGGCGTGGACCCGAGGTCGCCGAGGGCCTCGCGCAGGCCATGGTGGCGCCTGCAGGCGCCCGGGAGGCCTGGGCGAGCCTCGGTTGACGGATCTCCGGAGGGCCCCCTATCC
>JBDQFW010000354.1:0-2409 GCA_040265735.1 Planctomycetota bacterium
AGGACAAGCCCTTCCCCGGGCGCGACTGGGGGGCCAAGACGCCTGAGCGCTCGAATGGCCCGATCTCCATTGGCAACTGGTACTGGGAGAACGGCTTTGATCGCGACCCGATCGCCGACATGGAGCGCATCCGCGACCAGAACTTCCGCGCCATGTACGGAGCGTGGGACGCGATCAAGAATGTCGAGGGGCGCTATCCGGCCCACCGCCTGAACTGGGTCGCCTACATCGCGGGTAAGCGCGAGTCGCGCCGGCTCATGGGGGATGTGATCCTCACGGCCGAGGATCTGCGGGACGGGCGCGACTGGGACGACGGCTGCTTCCCCTGCACATGGGGGATCGACACCCACCACCCGGACACGCGCTACGCGGAGGGGCACGGGGACGACGCGTTCATCGCCGACTACACGCGGGGCAAGGGGTACGAGTACGACGGCCCCTACTGGGTGCCTTACCGCTGCCTCTACAGCCGGAACGTTCCGAACCTCTTCATGGCGGGGCGCGATATCAGCGTGACCCACGAGGCGCTGGGCGCCGTGCGCGTGATGAAGACCACGGGCGCCATGGGCGAGATCGTCGGCCTCGCGGCCTCGCTCTGCGCGGAGCACGACTGTGACCCTCGGGCCGTGCACGCGGAGCACTGGGACGAGCTCGAGGCCCTCATGCGGCTGGGCTCCGGACGGCTCGAGCCGGTCGAGGAGCGCGACGGTGCGTTCGCGCTCCACGCCCGGACCGCGGCCGTGCGCGGCCCGAGCCTGCGCTACGAGGCGGACCAGGTCTGCCTGGGCTACTGGCGCTCCCCGCGCGCCCACGCGGAGTGGGCCATTCAGGTGCCGGAGGCTGGCGAGCGCTTGTTGTTCCTGACCTATGCGTGCGATCCGAGCGAAGCCGGCTGGACCGCCGAGGTGCGCGTGGACGGCGTGCCCACGGCCCGTGTTCACCTGGCCAGCACGGGCTCCTGGACGGACTACGCGAGGGCGCCCGCGGGCCGTGCCCTCCTCACGCCGGGGCCGCACCGCATCACGCTCCACGGGGACAAGCCCGCGGGTCCGTTGATGAAGCTCCGGCTCCTCGAGCTCGCGGTGGAGGAGTGAGCGGGAAGAATCCCGGGCCTCGCGCGCAACCCGCGCGACCCGGCATGGTTGGATTGGGCCATGCCGCGCGTCCTGCTCCTGTTCCTGATCGGCACGGTCCTCGGCCCCGCAGCCCGTGCGCAGGCCCTCGAGGCCTGGCGTCTCGAGGTCGGCGGGGTGGAGCGGGTCGCGCTCGTGCACGTGCCCGAGGGCGCTCGGGATCCGGAGGCTGCGCAGGTGCCCGTGGTCCTGGCCTTCCACGGCCACGGCGGTCGGGCGGCGGGCTTCGCGCGCCGGTTCGCACTCCACCGCGAGTGGCCCGAGGCGCTGGTCGTCTATCCCCAGGGGCTGCCCACGCCCGGGAAGCTGACCGATCCCCAGGGGAGGCTCCCGGGTTGGCAGAGCCGCGCGGGCGTGCAGGGAGACCGCGACCTGGCGCTTTTTGACGCCCTGCTGGAGCGCGCGCGAGCCGAGGTCTCCGTGGATGCCCGCCGCGTGCATGTCACCGGGCACTCCAATGGTGGCGGCTTCACCTACCTCCTGCTCGAAGAGCGCGCCGGCCTGCTCGCCTCCGTGTCTCCTTCGGCGAGTGCCAAGGGACGCGGTCCCGCGCCCGAGGAGGCCAAGGCGGTTCCGGTGCTGCACGCGGGTTCCCCGGACGACGAGCTCGTCCGCTGGCGCTGGCAGGAGGCCGCCCTCGAGGCCCTGAAGGGCGCCCGCGAGTGCGGTGATGGCGTGCCGTGGGCGCGGGACCCTCGCGTTGTTCGCTTCCCTGCTGAGGAGGGGGCCGACGTCCTGCTGTTCGAGCACGAGGGCGGGCATCGACACCATCAGGACCACGCGCGCCTGGCAGCGCGGTTCTTCCGGGACCACTCCAGGCCGGCGGAGCCGCCCGAGCACTTCGGCGTGTACGCCATCCTCGAGGCGAAGTGCTTCGGCTGTCACGGCCCGGAAGCGGATCCCCTTGCAGCCGAGCTGCGCCTCGACCTGCCCGCGTCCTACGACCAGCGCTCGGAGAGGGGCTGGCTGATCGCGAGCCGTGCGGACGATGCCGGGATCATCGCGAGCGAGCTGTTCTATCGGCTGGGGCAGGGCGGCAATCCCGAGGAGCGAATGCCGCCGCGCGACGCCGAGCCCCTGACCCCGGAGGAGCGGCAGCAGCTCCTGGTTTGGGTGGGTTCCGAGGCGCCTTGGCTGGACGCCTGGCCAGGAGCGGAGCCCGGCCCGGTGTCACTCGAGCTGGAGGGCGTGAGCCGCGTCTGGGACGCGGCACCCCACCAGGCGTTCACCGATCTCGCCGCGTACCGAGGCCAGCTCGTGCTGACCTTCCGGGAGG
>JBDQFW010000355.1:0-2361 GCA_040265735.1 Planctomycetota bacterium
CTCTACTGGACCTGGAGCAGCCGGACCAACCGCTGGGCCCTGCGCCGCGGGCGCTGGAAGCTGGTCCACTATGGGCAGGATGTCCCCGACGAGCCGGCGGACTGGGCCCTGTTCGACCTCGAGGTGGATCCTTGGGAGCAGGAGGACCTCGCCGCGTCGCGGCCCGGGCTGCTCGCCGAGCTGCACGCCAGCTTCCTCGAGCAGCGGGCCCTCGACCGGACCCGCGAGGGCTGACCTCCCGGAGGGTCGGCTCGAGGCCACGGTCTCGGGGAATCCCGTGAGGCCCTCTCTCAGGCCTCCAGAGCGGGCGCCGCCACTTTCCGTGATTGACCCGCGGGCGGGGAGCCCCTTAAGACAGGCCCGCTCCTGAGTCCCCCTTGCCCAGCCGGACAGAGGGCCTCACGGGACCGATCCCCGACCATGCTCCACCGCCAGCTCTCCCTGCCCCTGGGCCTCCTACTCACGGGCAGCCTCCTCTGCCTCCTTCCCGGGCGCGCCAGCGCGCAGGCCTCGGTCCTCAACCGAGCCGTCCGCAGCGCCCCGAACCACGAGCCGGCGATCCCGCGCCCGGAGCAGGATGCCGCCGCCGAGAAGGCCCTGGCGGCCCTGCGTGAACGGACCGGCAGGCGCCCCAACATCGTCTGGCTCGTGGTGGACGACCTGGGCTACGGGGACCCGGGGTGCTACGGAGGCGGCGCGGCCGTGGGCGCCGCGACCCCCAACATCGACCGCCTCGCCGCGGAGGGCCTGCGCCTGACCTCGTGCTACTCGCAGCACACCTGCACGCCCACGCGCTCCGCCATCCTGACCGGACGCCTTCCCGTGCGGACCGGCCTGACCCGCCCCATCCTCGCCGGCGACCGGATCACGAAGAACCCCTGGGACGACGAGCTGAGCGTCGCCCGGCTGCTGTCGGGCAACGGCTACCACACCCTCCTCACGGGCAAGTGGCACATCGGCGAGCCCGAGGGCATGCGCCCCCACGACGTGGGCTTCGACGAGTTCTATGGGTACTACCCGGCCCAGAAGGAGATCAGCCAGCGCTTCGACGCGCGTCGCTATCCGGACCTTGTCGGGAACGAGGAGCGGATGAAGGACTTCGAGTCCATCGCTCCCGAGGACCACCTCGTCCACGGCTTCGGAACGGGTGAGACCAACAAGCTCGCGCGTGTGGAGAGCCTGGAGGACATGGGCCGCGCCGAGCAGGTGCTAGCGGACTTCACCTGCAAGCGCATCGCAGAGCTCGCCAAGGGCGACAAGCCCTTCTTCATCGAGCACTGCTTCATGAAGGTCCACGCGGACAATCACCCCAACCCGGACCTCTTCCCCCTGAGCGCCGCGCGCTACGCCTACAAGGAGGCCGTCGCCGAGGTGGACCTGCACGTGGGGGCGATCGTAGCGGCCCTGCGCGCAGCCGGCGTGCTCGACAACACCCTGGTGTTCTTCACCTCGGACAACGGCCCCCAGATGGATGCCTGGCCCGACGCGGGCTACACGCCCTTCCGCGGCGCCAAGGGCACGACCTTCGACGGCGGCATCCGCGTTCCGGGCATTGCGCACTGGCCGGGGATGATCGCGGCGGGTCGCGAGAGCGACGAGGTGTTCGACCTCATGGACCTGTTCGCGACCGCCCTGCACCTGGGCGGCGTGGAGCGCTCGGAGCTGCCGACTGACCGCTACTTCGACTCGATCGACCAGACCTCGTTCCTGCTCGCGGACGACGGACACTCGCGCCGCGAATGCGTGTTCTTCTGGTGGGGCAGCACCCTGATGGGCGTACGCCTTGGGGAGTACAAGCTCCACCTGAAGGTGATCCTCCAGCAGTCGCCTCACATGTACATCGACATGGCGACGATCAGCGATGTCGGGGTCGCGCCGTGGCTCTTCAACCTGTACATCGATCCCAAGGAGGAGCTGACCGTCGGGCACCGCCGCAACGCGTGGCTGGCCTCCCTCGGAGCCGAGGCGAAGGCTCACGGAGCCACCTTCAAGGCCTTCCCCCCCAAGGACATCGGCCTGGGTCGCTGAGCCGTGAAGCGCCCCCCTATCTTCCTTGCCGCCGGGCTGGCCGCATGGCTTGCCGCCCCGGCGCTGGCCGTGCAGAGCGACGAGGGGACCCCCTCGAAGCGGGCCGGCCTCGTGCCCATGCCCGAGGACCTGTCCGACCGCGCGCACCACCTCGCCGGCGACCCGGGAGGCCGTCGTAGCGCTCTCGCCGAGGCCGGCCTGCAGATCGAGGCGATCGGGACCCAGGTGATCCAAGACGTAGTTTCGGGAGGAGCAGCCAGAGGCGCCGAGTTCGGCGGCAAGCTCGAGACCTACTGGAAGCTCGACCTCGACCGCATGGGAGCCCTCCCGGGA
>JBDQFW010000356.1:0-2345 GCA_040265735.1 Planctomycetota bacterium
ACCTTGTCGGGCCCGTTCTTGCGAAGCAGCACGCCGGAGTTGCCCGCGCCCTTGGCGGGATCGAAGCGCCACTCGACCTCGAGCTCGAAGTCCTCCCAAGAGGACTCGGTCTGGAAGTAGCCGGCGGGCGAGCCGGTGCAGGTGAGGATGCCGTCCGGCGTCACGGCCCAGGTGCCACCGGCCGCGTCCTCGCCCCCGGGAACGAAGCGGTCGAGGCCGGTGAAGTCCCTGCCGTTGAACAGCTCGACCGGCTCGCCGAGCGTGCGCCCCAGGTCGGGTCCGGCGGCGAGGTAGGCCACGAGGTCCGCCAGCTCCTGCGGGGTCAGCCCTAGCGCGACGCCCTCGGGCATGACCGACAGGGGCGACTTGCGGGTGGCCTCGATCTCCTCGGCGGGAATCGCCCAGCGCTCGCCGGCGCTATCCTTGAGCACGACGCCGTGCTCGTCCTGGGCCAGGAGGAAGCCCGACAGGATCTCGCCGTCGGTCGTCGCGACGAGCTGCGTCTCGTAGCCGAACGCGATGGCGGCCGAGGGGTTCAGGATCGCGTTGAGCAGGCCCGGGCGGTCGTACTTGGCGGAGATCGCCGAGAGGTTCGGGCCCACATCGTTGCCGAAGCCGCCGCTTGCGTGGCACGCGCTGCACTGGGCCGCGGTCGAGCGGAAGACCGTGCGGCCCGCGCGCGGGTCGCCCTCGAGCGCGAGGATCTCGTCGGCGCGGAAGGGCTGGGGCTCGGCGCCCTCGGGGAGTAGCCCGGGTCGCGCCAGAGCGCGCACGCCGAGGTCGGGGTTTCCGTCGAGGGCCGCGAGCGCGACCGCGCGCAGCTCGGCGCCGAGGGCCTCGCCGTTCTCCACGACCCACAGGGCATGGGCGGGGGACTGGGCCAGGCCGTGTACGGCCGTGGCGCGGGCCTCCGTCGCTGCGCTGGGATCCAGCGCGGTGAGGCGCAGCTCCGAGAAGGCGTCCGCCTGCTCGCGGCGCACGACGAAGACCTCGAAGTCGATGGTGCTGCCACAGCCCTGGTTCGTCCCGCCGTCGTCCGGCGCGACCAGGCCCACGAGGCGGACGGTGCCGGAGGGGACGGCGAAGGCGTGCCGGCTGGGCGCGTGGGCGCCCAGGCCGCTCTCGAAAGTCTGGCCGGCCACGGACAGGGGCCCACCTCCGGCGCTCTTGCCCCAGCGGCTCTGGCCCCAGCCGGTGGACTCGAACGACCAGCCCACCGAGGCGAGGGGCGTCCGCTCGCCGTCCGCGTCCACGAAGGCCACCTCGAGCCAGTCGGCCCAGTCGCAGCCCTCCCCGTCACCGCCGTCGGTGGTGACCAGCCAGACCTGCTCGGCGTCAGGCAGCTCGACTTCGAAGGGCACCACGCCCTTCGGCCTCTGGATCGCAGCCACGCGCTCGGCCTCCGCCGGCATCCCGTCCAGGCTCGAGGCCTGGAGGCCAAACCCGCGCCAGAGGTTGCCGGCGCGCTGGGTGAGCCAGCCCGCCGCGCGCGCGCGCGTCTCGGCCGGGCCAGTGTGGGCCAGGGCGAACATGGCGTCGGCCGCGCCGCGCGACTCCACCCAGGCAATGCCGTCCACGGCCTCGATGCGCTCCGCCATGGGCAGGTTCGCATCCTGGGCCCAGGCCTGCAGCAGGGGCAGGAGCTCCTCGAGGTGAAGGCGCCAGGCCACGCGGCGTAGGGTGCGCTGGCCGTCGCCCAGGCCCGCCTGTAGGGCATCCCGCGACATGAGGGCCGAGAACAGGCCGGCCTCGTCGCCGCGGAACGCGAGCCCGATCGACTCGAGGTAGACGCGATCCTCTGCGGGGCCCGCCGCAGCCAGCTCGACCGCCAAGTCGCGCTTGGCACGCGGCTCCACCGTGCGCAGGAGGCGCAGGGCCGTGGCGCGCACGAAGGGGCTCGGGTCTGCGGTCAGGGTGTCCGCTACGGTGAGCAGCGCGTCGGCGCCCTCGCCCGCGTGGATGGCGCGCACCGCGGCGGCGCGCACGCGCTCGTCCGCGTGGGCGAGGCCGAGGCGAGCGGCCTTGGGTCCGGCTTCGCGGCCGGTCAGGTAGGCGAGCGCGCGCGCGGCGCGGCGAGGCTCCCCGGTGCGCACCGCGCCGAGCCAGGCGGAGCCGAGGGCGGACTCCATGCGCCGAGCGCCCTCGCGCACAGAGACGCACGGACTGTCCCAGGCGTCCTTGGGGCCCCAGCCGCTCCAGGCGAAGCTCCCGGGCTGGGCCGGGTCGCTCACGCGCAGGAGCCGGCCGTAGGTCTCGCGGTCTCCCATGCCGTGGCCGCCGACGGCTCGGTCCTGGTGGCCGACTGGTACGACCCCGGCGTGGGCGGCCACGCACACATCGGAGGG
>JBDQFW010000357.1:0-2267 GCA_040265735.1 Planctomycetota bacterium
CCAGATCCGCCAGGGCGCAGCGGGTCCGCGGATGAGCGCTCCCTTGACCGTGGACTCCCGCCCCCTGGCGGCCGGCGAGCTGCTGAGCGTGTCCCACGACCTCTCCGCCCTGCGCCCCGAGGCCCTCGTCCCTCCGGGCCAGCCCACTCATCTCGTCGTCCAGCCCGCCCCCCGCGCCCTCGCCGGGACGCGCACCTTGAAGGTCTCCGCCGATGTGGCCCGCGTGCTCGCGGCGCTGCGCGGGGAGCACAGCGTGGCGGACCTCGAGGCTCGCCACCCTGGCATCCGCACCACCCTCGAGCGCCTGCACGGCGCAGGCCTCGTCACCTCCACCGCACCATGATCCAGCACCTCTCCACCGAGCGCGCGGACTTCCCCGTCTCCCTGGTGTTCCCGCCGCAGGGGCACTTCACCCAGCCCTACCTGGCGCTGCCGTGCCTGAAGGCCTGGCTGCACGAGGCCGGATACCAGGACGTGGAGCTGCGCGACCTCTCCATCGAGGCCTATGACCACTTCCTCACGCCGGAGTACCTGAGCTATGCGCGCGAGCGCGCTGCCGGGCGGTTGGGGACGGCCCGCTTCGAGGATGGCACCAGCGCCCTCTCCTTCGACGACATGCGCGCCTGGCGCACGGCGGTCGAGGCCGAGGTGAGCGCGGAGGTGCTGATCGACACCATTGAGGACGCGAAGGCGGTCCTGCGCGGACCCGACTTCTTCCAGACCGACCGCTATGTCCCAGCGGTGCGGGCCCTCTACCACGGACTGCGCCTGGTCTCGGCTGCCCACTACCCGAGCGAGCTGACGCCTCACAATTTCACCATGCGGTATGCGAACGACCGCTCGCGTGAGGTGCTCGCCGCAACCCGGGACGAGGCCGAGAACCCGTTCATCCGGTTCTACCGTGAGGAGGTCCTGCCGGGCCTGATCGAGCGGCGACCGCGCGTGCTGGGCATGTCGGTCATCTACGGCAGCCAGCTGATCCCGGCCCTCACCCTCGGCCGCATGGTGAAGGAGGCCCTGCCCGACTGCCACATCACCGCCGGCGGCGGCTTCCTGGCCTACATCGGCAAGAAGCTCATGCACGCGCCGGGCATCGAGGACTGCCTGGACTCGATGATCTTCCACGAGGGTGAGAACCCCCTCACGATGCTGTGCGACGCCCTGCGGGAGGGACGCGAGGACCTGTCCGAGGTGGGCGGCATGACCTGGTTCGACCGCCGCGGCGAGCAGGTCACGACTGTCGAGAACGGCCTTGCCCACCCGATCAAGCTCAACGACGCGCCGCCCCCGAACTTCGACGGCCTGCCGTTCGAGAAGTACTTCTCGCCGTCGGTCGTCATCCCCTACGACATCAACCGCGGCTGCTACTACGGCGAGTGCACCTTCTGCACCCTGCCCACGGTGATCGGTCCCGGCTACCGCACGCGCAAGGCCGACACGATCGCCCAGCATGTGCTGGAGCTGCGCGATCGCCACGGCGCGGCACACTTCAACTTCATCACGGACTGCATGCCGCCGGGGATGATCAAGGATCTCCCCGACCAGCTCATCGAGAACCGCGCGGGCATCACCTGGTGGAGCGACGCGCGCGTGGAGCCCAAGGCCTACTCGGAGGAGGGCGCGCGCCGCCTGTACGAGTCTGGCTGCCGGAAGCTGCTCTTCGGCTTCGAGACGCCCACGCCTCGGCTGCTCAAGATGATGAAGAAGGGCACCTCCCTGAAGTCCACGGTCGAGGTGGCCGAGAACTGCGCCAAGGCCGGCATCAGCGTCACCTGGTACGCGATGGTGGGCTTCCCCTCCGAGACGCTCGAGGAGGCTCGCAACACCATCCAGTTCATCAAGGACAACGCGCACGCCGTGCGCGAGGTCAGCCTGCAGACCTTCCACATCGACGAGGTCGCCCAGACTTATCGCGAGCCCGAGAAGTTCGGCATCGAGATCCTCGACGACCCCGATGCAGACCTGCAGCTGTACCACGACTACGAGTCGTCGGTGGGCATGACCCAGGAGGAGGCTGCCGAGGCCTTCGAGGAGATGATGACGGCCCTGCGCGAGACGCTGCCGCTCTTCGCCGGGGACAACATCTTCTACTTCATGCAGAAGTCGCACTACTTCCTGCACCTGGCGGCCGGCGTCAAGCCCGACGAGTTCATCGCGCGCTGCACCGAGCGCAGCGCGGCCCGGGACGAGCGCGACGCGCGCGAGGGCGGCGTTGACGACGCGCGCGACGCGCCGCCGCGCGACGACGACGACGACGACTTCGTTTT
>JBDQFW010000358.1:0-2266 GCA_040265735.1 Planctomycetota bacterium
GCGCCGCGGGGGTCCCGCGGCGCCGGCTGCTCTCCCGCCGAGGCGGGGTCTTCTCCTCTCTTCTCCCGGTGCACGGGCTGCGCCCGCGCTGGACTCATCGTCCCCGATTGCCCCGAATCTAAACGGGAACACCTGGCTATCAATGGGTGTATACCCTTAGATTGCAGGCAAGTGATTCCCAATGCTGGGCTTAGGCCTGCCTCGAATTCATATTTCCACTTTACTGGGTACCGTAATGCCCTTTCATGGATAGCGACAATGTCTCTCCAGATAAGGGTCTGCACTTATATCGAGGCCTCTTCCAGGGGCTCTCCGGGCGCACGCCAAGCTCGCTGCAGTGCATGCCCCAGGGGTGAGAGGCACAAAGAACGACTCTTGCGCGCCGCAAGGGCCCTGCTTGCGGCACGCGGCCGCCTCTTACCCTGTGCCCATGCAGACCGGGAAGACCGCGGCGGCCGGAGGGGCGCCGGAGCGCGAGCTGACCCCCCTCGTCCTGATCCTCGGGGTCGGGCTCTCGCTGGTCATGGGGGCCGCGAATGTCTATGTGGGCCTCAAGGCGGGCATGACCGTCTCGGCCTCCATCCCCGCGGCGGTCATGGCGATGCTCGTCCTCCGGGTGGTGCTGCGCAGGGGCTCCGTCCTGCAGGCGAACCAGGTCCAGACCTGCGCCTCGGCGGGCGAGTCCCTCGCGGCCGGGATCATCTTCACGGTGCCGGCCCTCGTCCTCGCCGGCGCGTGGAGCGACTTCGACTATTGGACCACCTCGGCCATCGCCATCGGGGGTGGACTCCTGGGCGTGCTGTTCATGATCCCCATGCGGCGCGTCTTCATCACCGACAACAGCGAGCTGCCCTACCCGGAGGGGCTGGCCTGCGCCGCGGTGCTCGAGGCAGGTGAGGGGCGCTCGGGCGCGACCGGCGCCGGCGCGCTGCTCGGCGGGGGCCTGCTGGGCATCCTCTTCAAGCTCGGGGCCGACGGCCTCGGGCTGCTGCTCACGACCGTAGAGCGGGCCACCGCGGCGGGCTCGAGGGTGCTGTACTACGGAGCGGACGCGTCACCGATGCTGGTGGCGGTCGGCTACATCGTCCGCCTGAACGTGGCGCTGCTGGTGTTCCTTGGCGGCGCCCTCTCGTGGATCGTGGCCCTGCCCCTGCTCGACGCCGGCCCGCTGCTCGACGGGGCCGCGCCCCTGGATGCAGCCTGGGAGCTGTGGTCGAGCAAGGTCCGCTTCATCGGCGTCGGCGCGATGGTCCTGGGGGGCGTCGTCTCGATCGTGCAGGTGCGCTCCGGCCTGGTCGAGGCCGTCCGCGTGCTGCGCGCGCGCCTGCGCGGTGAGGGGGATGCACAGGACGAGGACCGCGACCTCCCCACGGGCCTGCTCCTCACCGTGGGCCTGCTCAGCGTGCTGGCGATCACCTGGGTCTACTGGACCTTCACCGGAGCGGCCGCGATCACGGCCCTCCTGGCCGTCGTGATGGTGCTCCTCGCCTTCTTCATGACGGCGGTGGCGAGCTACATCGTCGGCCTCGTGGGCAACTCGAACAGCCCCGTCTCCGGCATGACGATCACGGCCGTCCTGGTGGCGGGAGCCCTCCTGGCGCTGGTGGGCTACAGCGAGGGCATGGAGGCCCTGGCCGCGATCCTCGGCGTGGCCGCCGTGGTCTGCTGCGTGGCCTGCACGGCCGGGGACGTCTGCAACGACCTCAAGACCGGCGCCCTGGTCGGGGCCACCCCGCGCCGTCAGCAGCTGATGCAGGTGCTTGGCGTCGTGAGCGCCGCCCTCATCCTGGCCCCGGTGCTGCAGGTGCTGCACGAGGGGACCGAGGGCGGGATCGGCGGGCCCAAGCTGGCTGCACCCCAGGCCCAGCTGTTCAAGTCGATCGCCGAGGGCTTCACCGGAGGTGCGGCTCTCCCCTGGGACATGGTCGGGCTTGGCGCGGCCTTCGGCGTGGTGGTCCTGCTCGCGGACCGTGCCCTCGCGACCCGGGGCTCCGGCTTCCGGCTGCACCTCATGCCCCTGGCGGTGGGGATGTACCTGCCCTTCGGCTTGGGCACCCCGATCCTGATCGGAGGGGTGATGGCGCACCTGCTCGCGCGCGGTGCCAAGGACGAGGCGGCCGCGGATCGGCGCCTGCACGGCGGCGTGCTGTTCGGCAGCGGCGTGATCGCCGGCGAGTCGCTGACCGCCGTTGGCTTGGCGATCCTTGCGGTCTACGAGATCGAGGGCTCGAGCCTGCTGCCCGAGTCCGCGCGAGAGAGCCTCACG
>JBDQFW010000359.1:0-2247 GCA_040265735.1 Planctomycetota bacterium
AACCAGGCGCGTGCGCGGGGGGTTCGGGATCACATCCGCGACGACCAGCTCCGGCCGCAGGGTGTCCACATCCAGGGGGAGGCGTGCGTCCAGGTCGGGATAGAGGCCGATGGAGGTGGCGTTGACGACGATGTCGGCGTCCTCGGGGATGCGGTGGTCGCCGTCCCAGAGCTTGAACTCCGCCGCGGCGCTCGTGCGCTGGTTCAGCAGGTCCACGAGCGCTTGGCCGCGCTCGGCGGTGCGGTTGACCACGGTGATGCGCCGGGCGCCGGCCAGGGCCATCTCGACCCCGATCGCGCGCCCTGCGCCGCCGGCGCCGAAGAGAACGAGGTGCTTGCCCGCGGGGTCGGTGAGCTCGCGCAGGCTCGTGACGAAGCCCTTGCCGTCGGTGTTCTCGCCGATGAGCTGATCCCCGCGGCGGACCACGCAGTTGACCGCCCCCATGAGCGCGGCGGACTCGCCCAGGCCGTCGAGGTGCTCGATCACGGCGACCTTGTGGGGGATCGTGCAGTTGAAGCCCGCGAAGCCCATGGCGCGCGCGCCGGCCACGGCGGCAGCGAGGTCATCGGGCCGCACCTCCAAGGTGAGGTAGCGCCAGTCGAGACCGTGGTGGCGGTAGGCCGCCTCGACCATGGCCTGGCTCGGGTTCTCGGCCACGGGGTGTCCGAAGACCCCCGTCAGCTCCTGCTTGAAGTTGGGCGCCGCGCTCATGGAGGGGGATGGTAAGGGCCTGGCCGCGCCCTTGCGATGCGCCTCGAGCCGGTTGACCTCACTCAGCAGGCGCTAGCATGCGGCGGTGCGCATCTGTCTGTTGACCAACCAGGAGCTGGACACGGTCCCGTTCCCGGCCGACGACTGGCCCTGTGACCCGCGGCCCTTCGTGCCGGACGCGGAGTGGACCCTGTGCACCCTGCGGGACAAGCACAGCTCCGTCGCGGCGGTCGAGGCCGAGATTGCGCGGGGGCACGACCTCTTCTTCAACCTCTGCGACGGGGCGGAGGGCCAGGAGATCCCGGGCATCGAGGTGGTGCGGACCCTCGAGCGGCATGGGGTCGCCTTCACCGGTGCGACCTCGGACTTCTACGAACCCACTCGGCAGCAGATGAAGGACGCCTGCGCCTCGGTGGGGGTGGCCACGCCCAGGGGCCTGGTCGCGAGCACAGCGGAGGACGTGGAGCGAGCCGCTGCGACCCTGCGCTTTCCGCTCTTCGTCAAGCACCACAACAGCTACGCCAGCGTCGACATCAGCCGCCGGTCGCGGGTGCGGACGCCGGAGGGTCTGCGCCAGCAGGCGCGCAAGATCATGCGCAAGCACGGCGCCGCCCTGATTGAGGAGTACATCGACGGTGTGGAGTGCGCGGTGCTCGTCGCCGAGAACCCGAAGGCTCCGCAGGACCCCATCACCTTCGTGCCCGTCCAGTACCGCTTCCCGCGCGGCGAGGCCTTCAAGCACGCCAAGCTCAAGTGGCAGGACTACGACGGGATGGAGTGTGGCCCCGTCACCGATCCTGAGCTGGACGCCCGCCTGCGGCAGGCCGGGGCCGCGTTCTTCCGGGCCCTCGGCGGCACGAGCTTCGGCCGCTGCGATGTGCGCGTGGACCGCGACGGAGTCCCCCACATGCTCGAGATCAACCCCAACTGCGGCGTGTACTACCCGCCCTCGGACCCGGGAACGGCAGACATCATCCTGGCTCACGAGCCCGAGGGGCACGCCGGCTTCACGCGCCTGCTCATCGAGACGGGGCTCGCTCGCGCGAAGCGCGCTCCCGAGCTCGGCCTGGTCGGCGACGAAGGGCCGTCCGCGTCCCCGGCCTAGCGCTGGGGCGCGCTGCGTCCGGCCAGCACCAGGGCGTCGAGCATTCCCTTGAGACGGGCGGCCTGCTCGGGCCGCTCGAGCACGAGGTTCTTCGTTTCACCCGGGTCCTCGAGCAGGTCGTAGAGCTGCGCCTTGGCGTCCGGGACCGTCTCCTCGAGGGCGAACGCCTGCAGGGGGCCGCGGTCGTAGCGGTTGCCGCCCGAGCCCGGGTGGTCGAGGTACTTCCAGCGCCCCTCGCGCAGGGCCAGGCGGTTGGTCCAGGTCTGGTGCAGCAACACGGGGCGCACAGGCCCTCCCTCGTGCGTGCCGAGGAGCACGCCGGAGAGGTCGAAGCTGTCCTCTCCACCCGCTGCGGGAGGAGCCACGCCCGCAAGCGCCGCGCAGGTGGCGAAGAGATCGGTCAGGCACAGGGGCTGGTCGGTCACGGCGCC
>JBDQFW010000360.1:0-2234 GCA_040265735.1 Planctomycetota bacterium
CCCCCTCCCCAGCCGCCAGAGGGCCCTCTGCCCCGTCGAACAGCCCGGCCTGCGTCTCCATCCGGGGCAGTCTAGGGGGCCGTCGTCCCAGGCCGGCGCACGGAATTCGCAGATGGGCGCAAGGTCCGCACCCCTGCGTCTCGATTCGAGGGCTGTCCCCCAATGGGAGTTGATCACCTATGAATCACATCATCCTCGTCGTCCATGACGACCCCGCAGCCCTCGCCCGCATCGGCGCCCGCCTCGAGCGCGGGGGCCACGACGTCCGCCGCGCCCGCAGCGCCGCGGAGGCACGCCGCATCGCCCTCGAGGA
This sequence comes from Planctomycetota bacterium, assembly GCA_040265735.1. GTDB lineage: Bacteria > Planctomycetota > UBA1135 > UBA1135. The sequence continues at coordinate 314 of JBDQFW010000360.1, forward strand.
GGAGCCGGGAGTCATCGTGACTCCCGTCCACCTCAGCGACCTGCCGGCCGAGCGCCCTGCTGAGCACTTCCGCAGCATCCAGAAGGACATCGGCATCATCCTGCTCGCCCAGGGCGTCGAGATCGACGAAGCCAGCTCGATGCTGGACCGCAGCGCCGACGACTTCATCCTCTGCCCCATGGAGGAGCCTCGGCTCGTGAGCGCCGTGGACCATGTCCTCGAGCGCCAGGAGCTCCAGGAGCGCGTCGAGCAGCTCCAGAGCGGTGCCCCCCAGCAGAACGCCATCACGAGCTTCACCGCCCCCGGTGAGATCCGCACCTTCGCTCAGTACGAGCGGGAGATCCTGATCCACGCCCTGTTCACCACGGGCTGGAACGTGAAGGAGACGGCGACCCGCCTGAAGATCGGGCGCGCGACCCTCTACCGGAAGATCGACCGGTACGACCTGCGCTCGTACCGTCACCGCCAGGCGGGCTGACGCCGCCCCGTGGGGACCAGGGGGCCCGGCCTGCGGGCCCCCTGCCCCCTCACGGGCTGCTGCTCCCCACGACCTGCCCGCTAGACTCACGCCGCCGGGCCAACGCCGGCGAACCCCCTCCGTACCCACGACGATGCTGTCGATCCCCGCGCTGCTGCTCGCCGCCCTGCCCGTGCAGGCGGCCCAGGCCCCTGAGAGCCCCTTCCTGGACCTGACGGCCGCGGATGCGTTCGTGAGGGCCGCTGATGAGGACAAGCCGGTCCTCATCTGGTTCTACGACCTGGATCTGCCCGAGTGCCGTCGCATGCAGCAGATCTTCCGCGACGCCGAGCTCGCGGCCTGGCTGAAGAAGCACACGGTCGCGATCCAGCGCAAGCCTGCCGAGGAGCAGAAGCTGGTGAGCCGCCTCGCGGCCCAGGTCGCGCCGTCCACGGTCCTCCTCACCCCCGGCCAGGGTCTGGTCGAGCGCGTGGAAGGGGGCATGGATGCGCGCACCTTCCTGCTCACCTTCGAGCTGGCGCTCATCGGCATGGGCGCGCCCGCGCGCCCGGAGGGTGACGCCGCCGAGGACCCCTACGCCTGGCTCGGCTTCGCCAACCACCTGTTCAGCACGGGCAACGAGCCGGAGGAGTGCCTCGCGGCCTATCTCTGGGTCCTCGACAACGCCGACCAGCACATCCCTGGCCTTCGCGACCGCATCCTCGAGTTCCTGCTCAAGCGGATCGCCTACATGAAGGTGTCCAGCGACAACGCGGCCCCACGCCTGATCGCGCGCCGGGACAACCTGCTGGCCAAGGTCGCCACGGGAACCGCGACGCCGCGCGACATCCACGAGCTGGTGCGCTTCAACTTCTGGCTGCGTGCGGAGCACGACACCCAGGAGACCTTCGCCCTGCTGGACAGCACCGATCCGGTGCAGCGAGGGATGCAGGAGCAGCTGCTCCTGCAGGACCTCGAGTGGATCGTGGCCTACCGCCACTACGCCACCGTCCATGAGCTCGTCCCCGAGCCGCTCGCGTTCCTCAAGGCCCGCCTCGAGGCCCTCAAGGCCTATGAGGCAGACCCCGGCCTTCCGGTCCCGCAGGTCGCCCACGGGTACGACGAGAGCCGCAACATGCTCGTTCGCGACGCGGCCCTGCACTACGAGGTGCTCCTGGCCGTCGGCCTCGGGCGCCAGGCCGCCGAGCTGGCCGAGTTCGTCCTCGACCAGGTCCCCACGGGGCGCGCCTACACCCTGTTCATGAGCAAGGCGAACCGCCTGCAGGTCTACTCCATCTCCCGCGGCCTCGGCCAACGCGGCCTCGAGGTCCTCGGCCCCAAGGGCCAGAAGATGGTCCGCACCAGCCTGCTGCGCATCGACGGCCTGGAGAAGAAGGCCAACGGCGACGAGTCCGCGCCCGAGGGCGACGGCCAGGAGCACCTCGTAGTGCAGGGCCGCGTCGC
>JBDQFW010000361.1:0-2233 GCA_040265735.1 Planctomycetota bacterium
GGCAACGACGCCTTCGCCCAGCCCGCGCCCGGCCCGATCCTGCTGCAGGATCACGGGGGGGAGGTCTGGTACCGCAGCCTGCGGATCCGCTCCTTCGACGCCCTCGAGGCCCGTCGCGTGGAGCTGCTCCAGGACGAGGGCCTCGGCGGCTGGATCCCCACGGGCGACGCGATCTGGGAGCGCCAGGGGGACACGGTGATCGGCCGCGTGGGCGGCGGCGGCCAGAGCTTCCTGCGCACCGCGAATGAGTACGGCGACTTCCTCTTCGAGGTCGATGTGTGGCTCGAGGTGAAGGGCAACTCCGGGATCCAGTTCCGCAGCCAGGTCGTGAACGGCAAGCGGGTGTGCGGCTATCAGGCCGAGATCGACCCGAGCCCGCGGCGCTGGTCAGGGGGCATCTACCAGGAGTGCTCGAACTGGCTCGACGACCTGAAGGAGGATCCCCTCGCCCAGGCCGCGTTCCGGCTCGACGACTGGAACACCTACCGCATCGAGTGCCTGGGGGATCACCTGCGCGTCTGGGTCAACGGCATCCCCACGGCAGACCTCGTCGATGGGCAGGCCGCTCGCGGCGTGTTCGCCTTCCAGGTCCACTCGGGCCAGCAGGGCGTGATCCACTGGCGCAACCCACGCCTGTGGAGTCACGAACGCTGAGGCGCCAGAGCAGCGCGGCGCGCTCGAGGGCCGCGCGGCTGGCTGACCCTCAGGGCTGGAACGCGTCGAGGTCCTCGATCGTCCAGGGCGTGCGCCGCTCGGCGGTCTTCTCGCGGACTGCCCGGACGGTCTCCGGCAGGACCGGATCGGCTCCGTGGCCCCACGCGCGGCGGACATAGGTCGCGACGGCTGCGATGTCCGCGTCCTCCATGGCAAGCGCGGGCATCTCCGCGTCCCAGGTCTCACCCGCCACCTGGATCGGCCCCCCCATGCCGTGGAGCAGCAGCGCGGCGAAGCGCGCGCCATCTCCGAGCGGGATGCGCTGGCCGCGCAGGGGCGGCGCCTGGCCGGGATCGCCCAGGCCCGAGGGCTGATGGCAGGCCGCGCACACCTGGCCGTAGATCTCGGCGCCGCGCTCGAACAGCCGGGCCTCGTCCTCGGAGAGGGGACGCACATCCCACTCCTCGTAGCCGGGTCGTCCGGGCCAGGCGAAGGCCGCCGCCGCGGCGCGAGCCACATCGTCCTCGGCCTCCGAGGCGGCCTCGTCCAGGGCTGCGCACCCCTCCAGCGGATGGGCCACGCGCACCGGCGCCGGCTTGCCACCCTTGCCACCGGGGCGAGCCGCGAGGATCCCGCGGCAGAGGGCGTCCCGCACCCAGGTGCGCGAGCCGCCGTGGGACGCGGCCTCGGCCAGGAGCACCGCGATGCGCTCCTCGGAGCCCTCGCGCACGACGCAGCGCGCGAGGGCCTCGAGCAGGCGCTCGTGCCCACCGGAGCGCGCCTCCAGACGAGGATGATCCACGAGCTCGAGCAGGAACTCGAGCTCGCGCTTGTAGAGACCCGAGATGAGGGCGTTGCGGTCGCGGTCGCTCGGCGGGCGCAGGGCGGCCAGCTCCAGCAGCGCGCCATCCGCGGCGCGCGAGACCGCGCTGCCCAGGCTGAGCAGGACCTGGTGGCGCAGGGCCTCGTCCGCCTTGCCGCGCGCGAGGCGGGCGACGGCCTCGGTCAGCGCCTCGTTCCCCGTGGAGAGCAGCGCCTCGGCCACGCGCACGGCCTGAGCCTGGACGCGGCCGTCGGGGTGCGCGAGGGCCTCGGCCAGGAAGGCCGGGCGCAACTCGCCGAGTCCCTCCAGCGTCCACAGGGCGTGGGCCCGCCCCTCGGGCCGGGTGGCCTCGCCGCGGAAGAGGCCCTCGAGATCCTCACGCAGGAACGGCTCTCCGCGCCCCTCCTCCACCAGGACGCGCTGGGCGGTCAGGCGGGTCCAGCCGTTCGAGGAGTCGAGGGCTGCGACCAGCTCGGACCAGCTCCAGCTGCTCATGTCGACCCAGCCGCGCTCGGTGGCGTCCTCGTGGCGCACGCGCCAGATGCGGCCGAGAGCGTGGGGCTCCACGAGCCCCCGCTCCTCCGCCTGGCGACGGAGGAAGGTCGTCAGGAACAGGCGGTGTTGGATCAGTCCCCGGGCAAAGTCGGCCACGTAGAGGGCGCCGTCGGGGCCATTGGCCAGGGCCACCGGACGGAAGCGCTCGTCCGTGGAGGTCAACAGCTCGACCCCCGGCAGGGGCCGCACGGCCTCCAGCTC
>JBDQFW010000362.1:0-2218 GCA_040265735.1 Planctomycetota bacterium
CTCGGCCTCGGCCCGGTCCATGCCGACGGCGGGTAGGGCGGCGGCGGTCCCCGACCATTCCCCCAGGGCTCCGGGCGGAGCCGTGCCAAGCACCTCCATCCAGAGGCCCCGCGTCACCTCGTGCCGGTCCACGAGCAGGAAGTCCGAGGGCGCTTGCCCCTCGTAGCCCACGGCGAGCCTCCCGCCGAGGAGCGAGCCCGAGCCGATGGGCACGAGCGCGAGCCGCTCCAGGTCGAGGGGCTCGATCGGCCCCCCCTCCCCAGCGCAGCCCGCGAACAGGCCTGCGAGGAGGAGAGAGGACGCCGCGCCCCGCGTCCCCCGCACGAGCGGTCCCCGCGAGCGCCGCCCTCGCGCTGCGGCGAAACGCACGAGCCCCGCGCGTGCGCCGAGGCGCGCGCGCGGGGCTCGGGAGAGCTGGGGACCGGCCGACGCCGCGGAGGCCACGACCGCCCCTCCCGCTCAGTTGCCCGCGTCGGCGACGAAGATCTCGACGCGGCGGTTCATCTTCTTGTTGGCCGCGCTGTCGTTCGCCTTCAGCGGCATGTGCGGGCCGAAGCCCATGACGACGAGGTCGCTGGACTTGATGCCCTTCTGCTCGTCGAGCAGGGCCGCGACGGCCACCGCGCGCTCGGCGCTCAGCTGCATGTTCCCCTTGGGGAACTTCTTGAGGGTCGCCGGCTTCTTGATCGGGTCCGTGTCGGTGTGACCGCGGACGTAGATCTTGTCGTAGGGGTTCTTGAGGATGTCGGTGGCGATCCCCGCCAGGGCCTTCTTGCCGGCCTCACCGAGGTCCGCAGAGCCCGAGTCGAACAGGAGCGAGTCCTGGATCATGGTCACGTAGCCTCCCTCGACGCGGAAGGTCTCGACGTCCTCGAGGGGACGGTCGAGCTCGGCGATCCGGGCCTGGAGCTCGTCGATGCGAGCCTGGGCCTCCTTGTCGTAGCCGGCCTCCTGGAGGCCGCGCGTGTAGGCGTCCTGGACCTGGGCCTTCAGGGCCGCGTTCTCCTCACGCAGCCGCTGGTTCTCGAGGTCCAGCTGGTAGTTCTGGTCCTGGTGGAACTTCGCCAGGTCGGTGGAACGGTCGTACTGGTCCTGCGTCACGCAGGAGGCGAGGACGGAGGCCGCGCCCAGCAGGGCGATGCGGCGGAGCGTCGTGTGCAGGGTGCGTCGCTCGATCATCTCGGTTGGATTCCTTGCAGTCTTGGGCGGGCCAATGGGCGCCGCCGCGTGGCCAGGCCGGCGCCGGACCTGGACCCCCCTCGGTCGACCTCACGCCCCAACGAGGAGCCCGAGGCGCCGCGGCTCGTGCGCCAGCCGCAGCGAGGTCGAGAGTAGGAATCGCCGCAGGCGAATCCCAGCGTGCCGCAGGCGAATCCCAGCGTGCCGCAGGCGAATCCCAGCGTGCCGCAGGCGGGACCCCGGCGGCTGCAAGGAGAACCCAGGCGGGCGCAGGCATCCCTCGGCCTGCCCCGGGCCAGCCCTCTCTTGCCGCATCCGACCTCTCTGCCCAACCTCGGTCGGCGGGCCCCTCGCCCGGGCCAGGCCCAAGGCCCCCGGGCCCGCGCGGAACGCAGAGGACCCCGGAGCCTGGGGCCCCGGGGTCCTCGTTCGCGTCCGGGCCGCAGAGGGCCCGAGGCGGGATCAGCCGTTGGTCTCGCCGGGCTCAGCGGGAGCCTCGACCGCGGGCACGTGGTCGAACTTCTTGCCCATGAAGCCGCCGACGAGCTTGGCGCCGCCGGAGACGCGGCCCTTGGAGAGGGCCAGGGCCACGGGCACGAAGAAGATCATGACCGCCACGGAGGCCAGGACCGCGGCCATCAGGCCGGGGTGCATCTCCTCCTCCTCGACCGCGGCGGCCACGGGCACGGCCTCCTCGATCTCGTCCTCGTCCTCTTCGGCCTCCTCAAGCTCCAGGTCGCCGAGGTCCTCGACGTCCTCCTCGAGCAGGGTGTCCATGTCGACCTCCATCTCTTGGGTCGCCATGCCGCCGTCGCCGTCGAGGTCGTCGTCCTCGAAGACGAGCTCCTCGTCCGCGCCGCCCATGTCCACGACGGCCTCTTCGGGGCCACCGAGCTCACGGCGCAGGGCGTCCACATCGCTCTGGCGGAGCTTCATGGTCTCTCCCTTGCGGAACGCGCGGATCTCCCCCTCCGAGACGAGCTTCTTGAGCTCGTCCTCCTTGAGGCGGAGTTCGTCGAGGGCCTGGTCGAAGCTGATG
>JBDQFW010000363.1:0-1959 GCA_040265735.1 Planctomycetota bacterium
GGGCTCACAGATTCGGACCTCGTGCCCCTCGAGCTCACCGTCCCGGTCGAGGTCCAGGCGGAGCACGTCGAAGCGCGCGGACCCCTCGAGGCGGGTGAGCTCGATCCGCACGGGTGGGGTCCCCGCGGGGCCGAGCGCTGCTGGAGGGCCAGTGGGTCCATGTCGTGCTCACCGAGCTGGAGATGGACGGCGTGTTCGACCAGCGAGACTGCTTTGGCGTCGGACGCACGCCCGAGGAGGCTCGGGCTGCCTCGAACCGGTCGCTCGAGGGGCACGCCTGGCTCGAGGGCAGGGCCCTGCGCGCGCTCGCCATCGAACCGAACGGACGCTCGCTCACCCTCGAGCCGTTCAACCCGGGCTTCACCGAGGAGGAGGAGCGCACCCGAACGGATCCGACCGCCGCGGACCGGGCCTGGCCCAGGGCGGAGAGCCCGCTCATGTTCTCCGGCGACCTTACTGCAACGCTGGCGCAGGCCCGGGAGTCGGGCAGGCGCGTCCTGATCGACTTCGAGACCACCTGGTGCGGCCCCTGCGCCGCCATGAACCGCCATGTCTACAGCGCAGCCCCGGTCGTCGAGGCCGCCGAGAGTCTGCTGGCCGTGAAGGTCGACGGTGACGCTTCGAGGGACCTGGTAGAACGCTACGGCGTGGGCGCATACCCCACGCTGATCCTGCTGTCGGCGGAGGGAATCGAGCTCGGCCGCAGGGTGGGCTACCAGTCGGTGACCGACCTCGTCTCGTGGTGGGGCTCCTGAGAGCCGGCTCTCGTGCCGGACCCTCGAGAGGCCAGAGGCTCATGGGTCGAGCAGCCCCCCGCGGCCCGCAGCCCCACCTATGACGGGGCCCCCGCGCCGAGCCATTCGGCGCGGGGGCCCCGCCCCGGGAAATCAGAGACACGAGGTCACAGGAAGTCGACCTGGATCCCGTCCGAGAAGTTCGAGGTGGGGCCGGGGTTGTTGTCCCGGTACCAGAGCTGGAAGTACCAGGTGTCTCCGGGCTGTACGGCGACCACGGGGTTCAGAGGGATCTGAGTCAGGTCGACATCGATCGACACGGAACCCGCGGACCCGGAGTTCTGCAGCTGGCTGCGGAAGCGGCCCAGCTGCCCGAGGATGCAGAGGTTGCCCTGAGAGCCGCCGGGGTTGGCGATGAAGCCGGAGGCCTGGCCGCAGACGAAGTAGGCGAACTGGCCGTTGGGCATGTCCCCCACCGTCAGGGTGAGCAGGTTGTCGGCGGCCGCGGCGCTGCCGGTCGCGGAGATCGTCGCCCCGACCCCGGTGCTGTTGGCGTTGGCCACGCAGTAGTTCGTGCCCAGGCCCTGCAGGACCTCGACGATGTGCACATCGCGGTTGGCGAAGTCCACGATGGCGAGGGTGTTGGAGGGGCCGTGCCAGGCGAAGTCGTACCAGGCGTTGCCGGTCGGGGCGATGAGGCCGTCCCAGATGATCGGCACCTGCCCACCGCTGGCCAGCTCCACGAAGATGTTGGCGTCGAAGTCCTGGCCGGTGTTGGTGAACTCACGGTTGTTGAAAACGATCATGCGGCCGGCCTCGCCGTCGATGAACTCGCAGTTCTGACCCGCGATGAAGTCCTCGTCGAGCGGGTCGAAGAGGACGCTGGTCCCGGAGATCGCGTTGGCCCCGGAGCGGGTCCCCTTCACGAGGTTGTTGCCCTCGCGCAGGTAGATGTCGCCGGTGGCGTCGTCGAACGCCATGCAGCGCCAGAAGAAACCAACGCCAGCGTCGATGATCATCCCGTTCGAGCTGTCGTAGATGTCCGCGCCCGTGGCCAGGTCCTGGAGGGAGCGACGGCCCGAGCCGAAGGTGGTCCAACCCGCGCCGCTGCCCGCGCCCGCGAAGCCGGGGTCGAAACCGACGCCAGAGCCTCCTCTCTTAAACACATCGGTCGCTGCCGACGACGGGGAGAGTGAAGAGCTCGCTGGTCGCCGGATCATGACAA
>JBDQFW010000363.1:1969-2202 GCA_040265735.1 Planctomycetota bacterium
GGACTTCGCCCAGAGAGAGCCACCCGTGGCCGCATCCCAGGCGGTGATGCCCTCGGGATGGACGGCGCCCACGTCGAAGGAGGCCATCAGGGTCCCGCTGTTCAGGTCCAGGCCCGAGTAGCCGCGGAAGGAGGGCGTAGTGCCTTGGATCCCGAAGGCGGGCTGGGCGACGGCCGCTCCCAGGGCGTCCGCGATGCGCGTGATGCCGACATCGAGAGGGTTGGGTGAGTTGT
>JBDQFW010000364.1:0-2195 GCA_040265735.1 Planctomycetota bacterium
GGATCGGCGCCGCGGCGGGCCCCCGCCCACGAACTGCTGCTGAGACGCCCCCCCCTGCCATGATCCAACGCCTCCCGAGCCTGCTCTACCCCGTGATCCTCTCGGCACTCACGGGCTGTCAATCGTTCGACGCTCCGGTGCCCCGCGCGGACCGAGGAGATGCCGCGCACGTCTCCGAGTGGCTGGAGACCCACCGGAGCCAGCCGCCGATGGTCCGGGCCTTCGTCCAGCGCATGCCCAAGGGGGCGGACCTCCACAATCACCTGAGCGGTTCGGTCTACGCCGAGGCCTATGTGCGCTGGGGCGCGGCCGCCAACTACTCCCTCGACCCGGAGACCAACGCGCTCGTCCCGCCGTCCGCCCACGCTCCCGGAATGAAGCGCCTCCAGGAAGTCCTCGAGGACGCGGAGGCCTACGGCAAGCTGGTCGATGACCTCTCCACGCGGAACCTTGCGTACGCCGGTCAGTCCGGGCATGACCAGTTCTTCGAAACCTTCGGAGAGTTCGGTGCCGTCTCCGGAGGCCACGTGGACGACATGATCGTCCTCCTCGCCGACAACGCCGCCCGCGAGAACGTCCTCTACGTCGAGCTGATGGTGTTGATCCAGTCCAGCCTGCTGAACACGGCCCTCGCGCAGGGGGTTACGGGGCTGAAGGAAGCGCTGGGCACAGGGCAGGGCGACGCGTCCGTCGCGGAACCGGACTTTGCTCGTGCCTATCAGCGGCTGGAAGAAGGCGGCCTAGCGCAGTGGACCGAGGAGGGCTTGGCCAACCTCGAAGCCGCGCATCGGTCCTACAGCAGCCAGCTGGACCGAGGTCGACCCGGCCGCGAGGTCCACCTGCGGTTCCTGCAGCAATCCGTACGCGTCATGGCGCCCGACCAGGTGTTCGCCCAGCTGGCGTTCGCCTTTGCGCTCGCCGACCGGGACCCGCGGATGCTCGGCATCAACCTGGTCGCCCCCGAGGACGACCGCATCGCCCTGCGGGACTACTCGCTGCACATGCAGATGGTCCGGTACCTGGGGGAGCGACACCCCGACGTGAACGTCACCCTGCACGCCGGCGAACTCGCCCTCGGCCTCGTCCCTCCGGGTGACCTGGGCTTCCATATCCGGGAGGCGGTTGAGGTGGCTGGCGCGCGGCGCATTGGACATGGCGTCGACATCTTCCTCGAGGATCGGCCGTTCGAGCTCCTCGAGCGGATGCGGAAGGAGCGCGTCGCGGTCGAGATCTGTCTGACCAGCAACGATGTCATCCTCGGAGTCCAGGGGCGCAATCACCCCTTCCTGCACTACCGAGAGGCCGGGGTCCCCACGGTCCTCGCGTCGGACGATGCGGGTGTCTCGAGGATCGACCTGAGCAACGAGTACCTGCGTGCCGTCCTCGACTACGGCCTGAGCTACGCCGAGCTGAAGGAACTGTCGCGCAACAGCCTCGAGTACAGCTTCCTGCCCGGTCCGAGCCTCTGGGCGAGCACGAGTCCCTTCACCATGGTCGAGGACTGTGCTGGCGACGTGCCGGGTGGAGAGACCGTCTCGCCCGAGTGCCGCAAGTTCCTCGATGCGAGCGAGCGGGCGACCCAGCAGTGGCGGCTCGAGGCCGCTTTCTTGGAATTCGAACGCCTCCCGTGGCTCCACCCGTCCCCTCGATGAGCCCCGTGTCGACCCGCGGGGTTGGCGCGCGCATCGCTGTGGGGCGATCGGCGACCGTCACCTCGCGGAGCCGGCGCTGAGGCCCGTCGACAGGGCCTCACTTTCCGGGGCGCGTCTGGCGGCTCAGGGACTCGATTTGATCGGGGGTCAGGAAGGCCTCGAGGTCCGCGCGGTTCTGGTCCGCGCTGTCCTGCTTCATGGCGCCCAGCTCCTCATTCGTGTAGCTGCCGCTGTTCCACGCCTGACGGAGCTGCTGTGTCCGGTCCAGCTGCGCGAGGAGCGCGACTCGCAGCTGGTCGGGTTGATCACCCACGAGCATGAGGGACTCGGTCAAGGCCGCGACCTGCTCGGTGATGCGATCCTCTGCTCCCGCCAGCTTGCTCGCGGCACGGTCCTGCGCGTCACGCCGCTTGGCGTCCGCCTGGCTCTGCCGCAGGTCCTCGAGCGCACCTTCAACCGCAGTCTGGAGTCCACCCCCGGAGAGGCGCATGTCCACGCTCGCCATCCAGGAGCGCAGCTCCGTCTCGCTGAGCGGCAGGGTGG
>JBDQFW010000365.1:0-2194 GCA_040265735.1 Planctomycetota bacterium
AACCCGCGCGCCCGCTGCCGACGCGCCTCGCCCCCGAGGTACACCCAGCGCCCGATCGCAAGCCCGATCAGGGGGTATGCGATCCAAGGGAACAGGGGGAAGTACCCCGCCGCCAGGAACCCCACGACCACATCCCGAAGGGTCCAGTCGTAGTCGTACCAGGGGTTCATCCAGTACTCGTGCGCGCCCACCGTCACCTGCAGGGCCGGCGTCACCGCGATCGCGAGCGCCGCCGCCCCCAGCAGGAGGGGCGTCGGCGCGCGCCGCGCCAGGGTCAGCACGACCAGCCCGACCCCGATCAGCGTGAGCACATCCCAGTTGAAGATGTCCTCGGGCATCCACACGAGCGCGTTGAAGGCAAGCCCCACCAGGAACAGGAACGCCCCTCGCCGTACTCCCCGCCGCGAGACCTCTCCCGCGGGTACGCCCCGTCGCGCCTGCGCCTCGACCCACAGGGCGAAGCTCACCCCCGACAGAATCACGAACATCGGCGCCCCCGAGCCCGCGAAGGGAATCACCCACCCCGCGAGGTTCTCGGTGAAGTGCACCAGCACCATCAGCACGATGGCGAGGGTCCGCAGGGCGTCGATGGAGGCGTAGCGCATCAGCCAGCTAGGACCTCCAAGAGCAGCAGGAGGACCTCCGCCCCCAGCAGCAGGATGATCGCCCACTCCAGGGCGTGCCCCTTACGCGCGTTGAGGGACTCTCCGACCCGCTCGGCCACCAGCGCGTGCACCTGCTCCTGCGCAACCAGCGCCGGATCCAGCAGCTCGTACCGCTCGTACAGCCGCAGCCTCTCCCGCAGCCGCTCGCCAATCTGGCTCGCGAGGGTGGGCGGGTAGACATGAGGCACCATGACACGCGGTCCGAGCTCGGACCAGGTCCGCCGCAGGTCGAGCAGCTCGCCGTAGCGCTCCTTCAGCTCCTCGCGCTGGGCCAGGGTCTCCGGCGTCACCTCGAACGCCGCCGGCGCGACGGCGCGCAGGGGAGCCCAGGCGCCTGCGATCCCCGCCTCCACGCGCCGCAGCTCCGCCTCCGTGATGCACGCCTCCACCGCGGCCCGCTCCGCCACCGCGAGCCGCTCCGGCGCCGCGAGCACGGCCAGGAAGCCAGGGGCCGCGACCAGGTGCGCTCCCTGGAGTCCGAGGAGCGTGACTCGAGTCTCGTCGAGGTCCGCGCGCCCGGCCAGCGCCGACCGCGCCGCCTCTGCCAGCAGCGGCTGGTCCTCCGCGCCTGCCGGGATCGAGAGCAGCTGCATGCTGGAGGGAGCGCAGGGCAGCTCCTCCACCGCGCTCCAAGAGGACAGGGCGGAGCGCGCGCCTTCGAGGACAGGCTCAGAGCGCAGGGCGTCCTGCGCGTCCCACGAGACGGTCAGGAAGGTGGAGCCACTCGCGGGCTCCGGGATCGATTCAGGGGTCATGGGGAAGAGGGGGAGGAGAGCTCCGCACGGCGCCCAACGCGGCCGCACGCGCGGAGAGGAGTCAGCGCGCGGCCATCCGTGCCACGAGCTCGTGCGCGACGGTCTCCGCCGCCTCGAGCACGCCGTTCAGGGTCGAGTCGTAGAGGTAGTCGCCCACCAGGTGCAGGTCCGGCGCGCCCGCGGGCGAGGGCGTGTGGCGCAGGGTGATCGGCCGCGGCTGTCGGCCCCCCGGCAGGGCGCTGCCCGATCCGATCCAGCGGTGCCCCTTGGCCTCCATCACGAGGTCCCGCCCGCTCGCCAGCGCCGGGGGCAGGGAGTCGAGCGCCGCCGCAACGAGCTCCTCGTCGGAGAGGCGGTCCAGCTCCACCGCGGCCGCGCCGCCCATCAGCCAGCCCAGCACCCCATACCGCGCCTCCGCCGTGCGCGAGGACTCGTCGTAGAGGCAGCACCCCCCAAAGGCCTCCAGCATCAGGAACGACTCGTTCAGGACGCCGCGCCAGAAGGGCCGCTCGAACAGGATCGAGACCCGCAGGTAGTGGGCGGGGTGATCGTGGTGGGCCAGGTGCTCGCGCATGTCCTCGCCAAGCGTCTCGCCCTCGAAGGCCAGCGCGGCCAGCTGCGGCTGGGGGAGCGCCAGCACCGCGTGGTCGCACCGAAGCTCTTCGCCGCCGGCAAGGCCAAGCCCGACCCCGCCGCCCGCCAGGCCGCGCACGCGCTCCACCCGCGTACCAAGGCGCACCTCCATGCGCGTGCGCCGCACCAGCTCCTCGATGA
>JBDQFW010000366.1:0-2174 GCA_040265735.1 Planctomycetota bacterium
GCCTGGGATAGAGGGCCTCGAGGTTCAGGCCGAGGGAGGCTGCGAGCAGCGGCGGGGTCTGGTGGGGCGCGGCGAGGAACTCGGTCGGCACAGGCTCGAGCTCGGGCACCCAGCGGCGGATGAACTCGCCCTGCGGGTCCTGGTCCCGAGCCTGCTTCTCGGGCGAGTAGATCCGGATGGTGTTGATGCCGACGACCGCGGCCTGCATCTGGACCTGGGACCAGTGGATGCCCGGCTCGTAGTCCAGGAACAGCGGCGCCAGAGTGCGCCCGATGTCCTGCCACCTCTGGGCGAGGTGGTGGGTCCCGAAGCTCACCAGCATCGCGCGCATGCGGAAGTTGATCCAGCCCGTCTCGCGCAGGCAGCGCATGCTCGCATCGACCATGGGGTAGCCCGTCTCGCCGCGGGCGAACGCCTCCAGGAGCGCGCGATCCTCGTGCCCTTCCACCATTCCTGCATAGGCCGGGTTCAGCTCCTGCTCCTCCATGTCGGGCGCGTCCTCCAGGCGCTGCATGAAGTGGCAGTGCCAGGACAGGCGGGACTGGAAGCTCGCGAGGGAGGGCAGCCAGGTGCCCGGCACGGAACCTCCACCCCGCGCCTCTTCGCGCAGCTGCTCGATCCGCTCCTGCGTGCGCTGGGCGATTCGACGCAGGGACACGGTCCCGAACGCGATGTGCGTGCTGAGGCGTGAGCAGCCCTCCCAGGCCGTCAGGGGTGAGGCCATGTCCGCGCGGTAGTTCACCGAACGCTGGTGGAGGAACGAGTCGAGCAGCGCCTGCCCCGCCGCCTCCCCTCCGGGCTGGGCACCCACCCGCGGGTTCGCCGAGACCTGCAGCTCCGCGAGGGTCGGGATCCTCCCGGGCTCGGGCAGGCTGCCCTCCGGAGGCGTGAACACCTCCACCTCCGGCGCGGTCGGCAGGCTCATGCGCCGGCTCCACTGCCCCGCCCACCCGTCGCGCGTGCGCAGCCGTCGGACCACGCCGTGCTGCCACGGCTCCCTCCAGGTCACGCCACGCTCGCGACACCAGCGCGCGACTCGCAGGTCCCGGTCGAAGGTCCAGCGGTTGCCGGTCTCCTGGTGCGACCAGAGGTCCGCGAACCCCAGCTGGCGATGCAGCCGCTCGAGGTGCTCGACGGCGCTGCCCGTGCGGACGAGGAGCAGGCCCCCGCGCGCCTCCCACTTCGCGCGCAGCTCAACCAGGGAGTCCAGGACGAACTGGATGTGGCTGGCGTCGGTGTCAGGGTGCCGCAGCAGCCCCTCCTCGAAGACGAAGAGCCCTACGACCGGGCCCTGCCGCGCGGCCTTGGCCAGAGCGCGGTGGTCGTCGAGGCGCAAGTCGCGCTTGAGCCAGACCAGCTGGGTCCCCATGCGAAGTGGGGTTCGCCGGCGGGGTGGCTGCGGTTTCGCGGAAGGGTGCGTTCCGAAGTGGGGCCTGGCGGTGCGCGCCTGAGGGGTCGGCGGCCTAGGCTGGGAATCATGGTGCCGAGGGTCTTGCAGCCGGGCAGGGGTCGGGGGAGCACGCGCCTCGAGGGCGTAGGCCGCCGCCTCCCCCGCCCTCCCAAAGGGACGCTCGGCGGTGGCGCCCGGTTGCGGACGGGCCCGGCCTGTCCGTGGCGGGCCCTCTGTGGGGCGGTCGCGAGCGTGGCCAGCGCCGCACTCCTACTGGGAGCCGCGCTGCTCTCCGGGTGCGCAAACCCGGGACACGCGCCCGCGGGCCTGCGCCTGGTGAACTGGAACACCTACCACCTGTTCGACCATCGCGCGCACCTCGCCCCCGCGACGGAGTGGCTCGCCCAGGGTGAGTTCCAGGTCGCCGCCCTGCAGGAGCTGGTGCAGACCACCGAGGAGGAGCTCCTCCGCCTGGCCTCTGCGTGGTCCCACCCACACGCCGTCCTGCACAAGGAGTCGGGCTACGCGGTGGGCCTCACCAGCACCGCCCCCATCGAGGTCGTGGAGCGCCGCGTGGAGGGCTTTCACCACGGCTTCCTCCACGCGCGCACGCACGGGCTCGACCTCTTCGTGGTGCACTTCTGGCCCGGGAAGATCCACGAGGCAGAGCTGGTCGCGGAACGCGCCGCCAGCCTCGCCCGCGCGGGAGGCCAGGTGCTGGTCCTCGGCGACTTCAACGGTGAGATTAGAAGCGATGAGCCCTGGCTCCGGGAGCAGGGCACGC
>JBDQFW010000367.1:0-2170 GCA_040265735.1 Planctomycetota bacterium
CTGTCAACGCGGCTCCGCAGGACCCGTGGTGCTCAGACGACAGCCAAGGCGGGTCCGCAGGACCCGTGACGCACAGAGCCCAGCCAACGCGGGTTCGGAACTCGTGCTCCTGGGGCCAACGTCAACGCGGGGCCAGAGGGCCCGCTCCCCCGCGGAGAGCGGATCCGGCGCCGTGGCCGCTGCCTGGAACGGAGGAGACCCGCGCCCGCGCCGGAAGCACAGGCGCGGGCCTCCGCGCGGTCGTGGGTCGCCGGCCTAGAGCCCGGTGACCTCAGCCTTGCTCAGCGCCCCGTGGGCGTAGGTGGTGAAGGTGCGGCGCAGGTAGTCCTCCTGCAGCAGGCCGAGCTGGCGCTCGTCGCGGTAGTTCACCGGCTGGCTCGGGCGCAGCTTCTGAACCACGTAGACGATGTAGTAGCCCCAGGGGCCCTTGTAGGGACCGCCGACCTGACCCTCCTCGAGGTCGAAGAAGACCTTGTCCACCACGTTCTCGTCGTAGAGATAGTGGGAGTAGGTGCTCTCGTTGAGGGCCCGCTTGAGGTCGTTGCGGGTCTGGGGCTGGCTGTTGAAGCGCCCCTTGAACTTCATCCCCACCATCGCCGGCATCTTGCCGGTCGAGGGCAGCGGCGGATCCCAGTAGTCGCTGTGGAGGTCCAGGAGGTCGGCCCAGAACTGGTCGAAGGGCTGCACCTCGCCGGTGAAGTCCACGCCCTCCTGGATGGCGATGCGGCGCTGCTCGTCCTCGGCGATGAGCGCGTCGATGTGCGCGTCCACGCGGGCGCGCAGCTCGTCGGCCTCGGCCTTGGCAGCCTCCCAGCCGTTCTCACGCCACTCGTTGTTCGGGAAGTCGAACGCAGAGACGAGGAGCGCCTCGGCCTTCACCTTGGCGAGCCCCATGATCCCGGTGCCGATCGGCAGGTACTCCTGCATCGCCGGCCGCAGGTTGAAGTTCTCGTCCAGGCTCACCTCGTCGATGATCGAGCGGCGGTACGACTCCATCAGGTAGAGGTAGTCGTTGTAGCACTCCATCGACGGGAAGTTGTGGCCCTGCAGCGCGAGGAAGTCGAAGCTGAACATCCCGCCCGAGAGGGACTGCTTGGTCTGGCTCAGAAGGTCGCTGAACTCGGTCCAGGGCATGAGGATCCCGTCCGCCTGCAGCTGGTCGGTCACCGCCACCTGCATGGCCAGGAACTGCTTGGCCTCCTCGATGTCCTCAGGAGTGAAGTCCTTCTCGAACTCCTGCCAGGCGTCGAGGGTCTCGATCTTCGCCTCGTAGCCGCCGCCGTTCAGGGTGAGGAGGTACTCGGCGGCGACGCCGTCCGTCTTGTTCTGGACGGTGACGAGGTTCGGATCGGTGAGGGTGCCGATCACGAAGTCGCGCAGCAGCGACATCATCATCTCGTCCTCCCGAGGCTCGAACGAGCCGTGCTCGGCGTCGACGGCGGCGTCGAGGGCCGCGCGCTCCTCGTCGGAGAGGGCCTCACGCGAGCGTCCGCCGTAGTCCGTCTGGAGCAGCAGCCTCTGGGTGTCGGTGATCTGTACGCGCCACTGCTGGATGCGCAGCTTGTAGGCCTTGTCGTAGTCCTCGATCAGGTCGAAGGCGGGCGAGCCCGCGTGCACGGCCTCGCGGGTGACATCCGGCCAGTTGGCGGCCTCACCCGGGAAGAACATGCTGTCGAACTTCAGGGTCTGCTCGATCTGGCTGATGTACCAGTCCCAGCTCTTGTAGGTGCGCTCGATCTCGCGCTGGTAGTCGAGGGTCGGGTAGCGCTCCACGAAGCTCTTGCGCTCGGCGGCGACGCGCTCCTCGAGCTCGGCCGGCGAGTACTCGAACTGGCTCATGTGGGCGGCCACGGCTGCCTGGACCTTGGCCTGGTCGTCGGCGCTGAGGTCCTCGAGAGCCTGACCGTCGTAGTCCTCCTCGAGGATCTCGGTCTGCTTCATGAACTCGCGCAGCTGCCACTCCTGCTCGAGCAGCACCTCCATCTTGCGCGACTCCACGCCGCCGCGGCCCTTCCCGTAGAGCAGGAAGCGCATGATCTCGAGGTCGGAGATCTGCTTGCCGTTCACCACCACCGGCTCCCCGAAGCGGGAGGTCCCGGTGACCTCCGGGAGGGTGGGCTGGAGGGGCACGTCGAGCGGGCCAACGGGGCCCGCCGCGTCCTGACCGAGG
>JBDQFW010000368.1:0-2155 GCA_040265735.1 Planctomycetota bacterium
CCCGAGTACGCGCGCGTCCTCCTCCCCCCGCTCGAGACCCTCGTGCCGCCCTCCGAGGGGGGCCTTGAGGGAGGCGCCTTTATCGAGAAGAACGCCCACGCCCTGGAGCAGGCCCTGGCCTCGTTCAGCGTCTCCGCGACCGTGGTGAACGCCCAGATCGGCCCGGCCGTGACGATGTTCGAGCTCGAGGTCACCCGCGGCACGCGGATGAACAAGGTGACCGCGCTCACCTCGGAGATCGCCGCGACCCTCAAGGCGCGTAGCGTCCGCATCATCGCGCCGATTCCGGGCAAGTCGACCATCGGCATCGAGATCCCCAACTCCAGCCGCCGCAAGGTCCGCATCTCGGAGCTGGTCAACCAGACCCAGAAGATCTACGACCCCGGCCACATGGCCCTGCCCCTGTTCCTGGGCATGGACGCGGAGGGCACGCCGATCGTGGAGGACCTGGCGCGGATGCCGCACCTGCTGATCGCGGGTACGACAGGCTCGGGCAAGTCGGTCTGCATCAACACGATCATCGCCAGCATCCTGCTCACGCGCTCACCCCACGACGCCAAGCTCATCCTCGTCGACCCCAAGATGGTCGAGCTGATGATGTTCAAGGACGTGCCGCACCTCGAGCTGCCGGTCGTGACGGACATGCGCCAGGCTGCGAACGTCCTTAACTGGGCCGTGGAGAAGATGGAGGCGCGCTACGAGCTCTTCAGCAAGGCCGGCGTGAAGAACATCAAGGGCTACAACGCCCTCGGCGAGGAGAAGCTGCGCGAGCGCCTCGGGGACGAGTTCAACGACGAGCGCACCCCACGGCACGTGCCCTACATCACGCTGATCATCGATGAGATGGCCGACCTGATGATGCAGTCCAAGAAGGAGGCCGAGGCTGGCATCACGCGCCTGGCGCAGAAGTCGCGCGCGGTGGGCATCCATGTGATCGTTGCGACCCAAAGGCCCTCCACCGATGTGATCACCGGCGTGATCAAGGGCAACCTGCCGACGCGCATCGCGTTCCAGGTGGCCTCCAAGATCGACAGCCGCGTCATCCTGGACGGGTCGGGGGCCGAGACCCTCCTGGGCCAGGGCGACATGCTCTTCAGCCCGCCGAACTCGTCGCAGCTCAAGCGCGTGCAGGGCGCGATGATCGAGGACGACGAGCTGCAGGCCATCGTCGACTTCGTGACCTCCGAGGCCCCGCAGGCCTTCAATCAGGAGCTCGTGCAGGCGGCGACCGGAACCGCTCCTCCGGGAGAGGCAACTCAGGGCGGCGAGAAGATCGACGAGCTCTTCTACGAGGCTGGCAAGCTCATCATCAAGAACAAGCGCGGCTCGGCGAGCCTGCTGCAGCGCGCCTTCAGCATCGGCTACACGCGGGCCTCGCGCCTCGTGGACCAGATGACGGACAACGGCGTTCTGGGGCCGCACACGGGCTCCAAGGCGCGCGAGGTCCTCATGACGCTCGACGACTTCGAGCGCACCTTCGGCATCGGCGTCTCGGAGATCGACGAATGAGCAGCAGCGAGCACGACACCAACCGTCGCAACGAGGTCCTCGGGATCGGCCTGTTCCTGGCGGCGAGCCTGCCTCTGGTCCTCGTGGTCCTCTCCCTGATCCGGCCTCCGGCCGAGGACGCGACCGGGGCTGCTGCCCTGGCCGCTGGCCTGGCGGGGGCCTTTGGCGCCGCGCCGGTCATCCTCCTCTCCGCGGGCCTCGCGGCCTTCGGGGGGTGGCTGTTCACGGGTGGCAACGTGAAGGATCCCGTGCCCCACGTGGCCGGGCTCGTGGGCAGCGCCGCAGGCCTGTCGGTCCTCCTCGGGGCATGGTCCCCCGACCTCGGAGGGAACCTGGGTCTGCGCACCGGAGCGCGCATCGCGGACCAGGTCCACCCCGCTCTGGGCCTGTTCGTGGGCGCCTCGATCGTCTTCCTCTCCGCTTGGCTCACCTGGTTCCGCGGAGAGGTGCGGCCCACGAAAGCCCGCGAAAAGGGGAATGATCCCGCGACCCTGTCCGATGCTCTCTCGGAAGCGAAGAAGGACGGCGTCTCGGCCCTCGAGACCTCTGCCCTGGTGCCCGATGAGGCCACCCTGCAGCGAGCGGGCGTAGTCGCTCACCTTGCGGGCCCACGCGCGCCGGGCCGGGGTGACGACGACGTTGGTGG
>JBDQFW010000369.1:0-2113 GCA_040265735.1 Planctomycetota bacterium
ACCTGGCACTTCCAGCTCTGGCACCGCGATGTGGGCGCGACCTCGAACTTCTCGGACGCAGTGGCCGTAACCTGGGAGTGAGCCCTCCACGCGCTCCGAGACGGGAGAAGGCCCCCCGCCCGGCTGGGCAGGGGGCCTTCGGCTCTTGATGAGCAGGCCCGGGCTCACTCGTCGTCGGAGGATGCCGGCCCGGTCGCGTCCGGCGCGCTCGGCAGCACCTCGGCTTCGCGCTGCTGGACCGTGTCCAGGCGAGAGCCCTCGAGGGCGGGGATCACGCTGAGGGCGTCCAGGACCTCGCCGCTGCGGGCGAACTCATGCACCTCGGGGTCGTGGGCGACCTTCGCCTTGGTGAACCAGGCGGGCTCGATGCGGCCCTTGCCGTCGTCGTAGAAGCCAAGCTCCGGGCGGCCGGCGTCCACCTTCATGGCCTTGTTGTGAGTTCGGGCCAGGTCCAGCTGGGTCAGGGTGCCGATCTTCTCGGCCGGCAGCATGCGCTCTGCGCTGCCCTGAACCAGGTCGAGCTCCTGCCAGCGGCGGATGAGGCTCACGAGACGGCCGTTCTCGCCGAGGCCGACCACGATCTTGGAGCCGGGGCCGCCCACATCGAAGCCCCCAAGGCGGCGACCGAAGTGGACCATGGTCACCTTGGCGAAGTCCTGGGTGGTCTCGCCGTCGAAGTGCGCCATGCGCTCGCCGCCGATGTGGCGCACCACGAGCTGGCGGGGATCCTCCGGCAGGAGACCCAGGCCCTGGAGATGCTGGAGCGCCTGGCGGACGGCGTCCTGACCCATGGGCAGGCCCGGGGTGTCGGCAAGCTCGTCGATCCCGGCGGGGTCCGCCTGGAAGGAGATGTCGCCGGTGGTGGGCTCGAACTGCATCACGATGCTGGTGTCGAAGCGGCCCTGGAAGGCGAGCTTGGACCCCTTCATGAGCGGGGTGAGGCTCACGCCGAGGAGGGGCTCTTCGCAGCCCGACCAGGCGATAAGGCGCTGGGTCAGGATCTCGGGCTTCTGCTCGGAGCGGAGGCCCTCGAAGGCCGGCAGGCGCAGGCCGCTGGCAACCGGCTGAGCCTCGAGGCGGACGCTGTCGAGGGACAGGTCCTGGGCGGAGGCAGCGGCAGAGGAGAGGGTCAGGGCGATCAGGGAGAGAATGGTGTTCTTCATGGCTTGGTTGGGTGTGAGTGGGGCTCAAGGGGTGGTGATGTGAAGGGTGGGTTGGTGGTGTGACGGGGTCGGTCTGGATCAGTGCTGGTAGAAGACGGAGAGGTTGGTGTGACCGGCCGGCGGATCGTCAACGAAGTCGTAGTAGCGGTCGTTGGCGCAGCTGGGGTGGTAGACGCCCGAGGCGTAGCCCGGGTAGTTGGAGCCGTACCACCAGGAGCGCTCGTCATTGACGGCGCAGAACCACGCCTGACGCACCCGCTGGTTGTTGCGGATGCGGCCGCCGTAGTTGTCGGAGATGCCGTTGCCCGAGTAGCTGTTGGTCCGGTAGCCGGTCGCGTGGTGCAGGCCCTGGAAGGTGTCGTTGGCACCCACCCAGCGCTGGTACCAGTCCGAGCGATCGATGGGTGAGGGAACGACCTTGCAGGACTGGAACACGATGAACTCGAGGTCCGTGTCGCCCCACTGAGTGCTCGATCCGATCGAGACATTGCTGGCCGAAGCTCCCGGGCCCATGCCCATGAGGAAGTTGTTGCCGTGGCCGCTGTAGTAGGCGAAGTCCATGTTGTCCACGAACGAGCTGTTGCTCGTCGTGAACATCCAGTCCTCGCACCAGTAGTACTGGTCGTAGTCGAAGTGGTCGAGGAAGTTGAAGACGTTGTGGGCGAAGCGGGCCTCGCCTTGGTTGTAGACATAGCCGCCCTCTTCTGCTTGGGCGAAGAGGCTGGTGCCCGAGAGGGCAAGGACGGCGAGGGTGGTGGTGAGTTTCATGGGGGTTCTCCTTGTTGGAGGGGTTGTTGTCGTTCAAGGCGCCACGACGCGTGGCACACCCCTCCCTGCGCGCCCCGGCCCGAACCGGACAGCGAAGCGCGAGGTTCTTTGCCCCTTCGGCGCACCCTCTCCCTGCGGACGCTCGCTCACCCCAGCCAACGCGCCCCGAGCCGGGCCTGACG
>JBDQFW010000370.1:0-2082 GCA_040265735.1 Planctomycetota bacterium
TCTCCAGGTCCTCCGCTGTACGCCCCCGAAGCCCGATCTCGGCCGGGAGGTTGCACCAAGTGCGCCAACGGGGCCGCTCGCGGCGCGAGCGGCAAGGGTGAGGCGTGGGAACGCAGTCCCGGCGGGCGCTCAGGCCGGGCGGTGCAGGCGCATGACCCAGGAGTCGAAGAGGTCCTGGGCGGGGGACCCCAGGAGGCGGTCCGCGCCCGCGGCAACGCGGTTGAGGCCCAGCAGGGGGCGAGCCAGCACGCCGCCCAGGCGCGTTGCATCCAGGTGCATGAGCTCGGGGACCGGCCGGCTGAGCTGGTAGCCGAACCAGCGGTCGAAGCGGAAGCCGCGGGCCTCGAGCCCCTCCCGCACCTGGCCGCGCGTGCAGGCGGAGAGCTCGCGCACGGGCAGGAGCGGCTTGCTGCGGCGTCGCCGCTGGAAGCCGCGCGAGCCCCCGTGGATGTCGCCCACCACCAGGGTGCCCCCGGGTGCCACGGTGCGCGCAAGACCGTCGAGCCAGGCTTCGTGATCGGGCGAGAAGCTGATCACGCCGGAGGACAGGACGAGGTCGTAGGGAGCCTCGCCCTCGGCGGGGAACGGCGGGTCCTCACCGAAGCCGACCCGTCCGGTGAAGTCCACGAGCCCCGAGCCCTTGGCGTTGGCCGAGGCGATCTCGACCATGGCCGGGGAGGGATCGAAGGCGGAGAGGCTCGCCCCAGGATTCTGAAGCGCGGCCTCGATCCCGACCCAGCCCGCGCCGCTGCCGAAGTCGAGGATCCGTTGGAAGCTGCGGGCGCCGCCCTCGGGACTGCCGGCCTGCTGGGCGACCAGGCGGCGCATCCAGCGGAAGTGGCCGTACCCTGGCGTCCCGGGCTCCCCGTCCCAGCCCTTCGCGTTGGCGTCGAACTTCTGGGCCGTCGAGTCCGGAGCGAGCACGTGACTGCGGCGTGAGCCCACCAGCACGGCGCCGCCCCAGCCGGAGGCGCCCTCCTGGGCCTCGCTGCCCTGGAGGGTCGTGCGCCGCAGGCCGCTCGGGCCCGCACTCCAGACCGCGCCAAGGTGTAGGAGCGGCCAGACCGCGTCTCGCCAGGCGGCCAGGGTGGCGTCGTCTCCGCGGTCGCGGACCCACAGGAGGACGAGGTCTGACTCGCCAAGCCCCGCGGCCAGGTCGGCGAGCTCGGCCGGCGGGGCGGGCGCCCCGCTCAGCTCCAGCGCCCGCGGTCCCGGACCGGCGGGAGCGCCCGCCGGCAGCACGGCGCTGGAGGCACCGTGGGCGCGGGCGATCGCGTCGAGGTCGGGGCGGCCGTCGGGAGGAGCCATGGGTCGGAAGCCTACCGTCCTCGGCGTCGAGAGCGCCGCCGGGATCGCCGACTCCGGCCGATGCGGACCGTCTCGAGCTCCGGGGCAGGTGGGGGGCCGGGCCGGCGCAGGGCCGACGAGAGCGCATAGGTCGGCCCGTCGGAGGCGCAGAACACGCTGTGGAAGCAGGTGCCCCGGAGGCCGTGGTTGGGGAGCACCACCGCGTCTCCGGGCTCCAGGAGGAAGGCGTGCCCCGAGTCCACCAGGCGCCCCGTGAAGGGCTCGCCGCCGTGGACGAGTCCGGCGAGGGCGCCGCAGCCGGGCAGGGCCAGCTCGGCCGCCGCCTGCTCGGGGTCCGAGGCCAGGGCCCAGGCACGCTCGCGAGGCAGGTCGGGGGGCAGAGTGCCTTCGGTCAGCAGCTCGCGCAGGGCGGCCTGCACCTCGTGCCCCAGCTCGCGGGAGGAGGCCGCGACCCACGCCGTGCGTCCAGCCAGCTGGGTGTACACCACGCCGCGCTGGCCGCCCTCGAGCGGCTCCGCGAAGGCGTCGTGGTGGAGCAGCGCTCCACCGCCGGGGCAGGTCCAGGACGCGATCGTCTGCGTGAGCAGCGGCTCGCCGCCGAGGCAGTCGCGGAGGAGGTCCGTGAGGGCGCGGCAGGCCTGAACGCGCGGGGCTCCGGGCAGCAGCGCGTCCGCCAGCCTCGCGACCTCCCGGTGGACCTCGTCGTCACGGCAGCCCTCGTCCTCGGGCTCCCGGCCCGCGGAGATCCGCAGCCTCCAGGACTGCTCGTCCGGG
>JBDQFW010000371.1:0-2056 GCA_040265735.1 Planctomycetota bacterium
GGTGGACTTCGGCGGCACCCTCCGGGTGCGCGAGCTGCCCAGCCTGGTCCTCCTCGAGGCGCCAGAAGGGGCCGTGCGCCGCGGCGGCGCCGCGGCTCGCTGGGAGCAGTGGGCCAGTGCCCTGCGGGGCTGACGGCCCGCCAGGGCCTCAGTCGAACGAGACCGCGAGCGCGTCGGTGAAGTTCGAGGTTGGCCCAGGATTGTTGTCCCGGTACCAGGCGGTGAAGTTCCAGGTGTCGCCGGGCGCTACCGCCACCGCGGGGGTCGTGGGCAGCGCGGTGAGGTTGACCGGGATCGAGAAGGTCCCCAGGGCTCCGGTGTTCTGGACCTGGCTGCTGAAGCGGCCGATCGGGGCGCTCAGACAGAGAACGCCCTGGGATCCGGCGGGCTGGTTGATGGCGCCCTGGTTCGGGCCCACCAGGAAGTAGCCGAACTGGGAGCTCGGCAGGCCGGCGGCCTCGAGCATGAGGCTCTGGTCCGAGACCCAGGCGCTCCCGATCGCGCGGATGCTGCCTGGCTGCCCCGTGGAGTTCGACACGCCCGGCGTGCAGTAGGGCACGCCCAGGACCGCGGGTCCGGTGAACACATCCGTATAGGCGGTGCCGTTGCCCGGCCAGTCCCGCACCAGGAACTGGAAGCCCCAGGCGCTGCTGGGCCCCAGCGACAGCTGCGGCACGGAGGCCCGGAACTGCTGGCCGCCCTGGGCGATCACGCTGGCCGGCGTGGCACCCGCCTGCACGCTGAGGGTGCAGGCCGAGACCTGGCCTGTAACCGAGAGGATGAACGCGCCGGGGAAGAGCAGGAGCTTGTCGGCGCTCTGGTTCGCCTGCAGCGTGAAGCGCTCGGTCCACAGGCCCGTCAGGGTGAACTCCACGGGTCCACCCGAGCCGTTGGTCACCTGGACGAGCTCTCCCGGCGTGACGGAGATGGACGAGGTGCTGAACCCTGCCGCGGTGTAGTCCACGGCCCACAGGGCGTCCGAGAGGGGAGCCGCCCACGCCTTCGCGCGCAGGTAGTCCACTCCGTCATCGAGCACCTGATCGCGTGTCTTGACGTGCAGGACCGCCGGCCAGCTGCTGAAGCCTGCGTTGGGAGCATCGGTCCCCACGATCACGGGCGGGATCGTGTCGGGGCTGCCGCCGTTCAGGTAGACCTTGTTCGACCACTGGGCCGAGTTCGACTCGCCCTGGGCCGTGATGAGGTCGTAGTCCCCGTCGTTGTCCAGGTCGGCCGCGGTCGCGTCGAGGGTCGAGTCCGACACGGCCTGGATCTGACCGCTGGCGTTGACCCAGGTGAGCCCGCCGTTGTTCTGCCACAGGTACTCCCGCGAGGACAGCGAGCCCACGATCACGTCGTAGTCCTCGTCGTTGTCGTAGTCGAGGAGCACGATCTCGTTGTCGTCCACCTGAACGCTGAGCGGGGATCCCGCCTGCCACTGCGGTCCGCCCGTCGGGCTCACGTTCTCCACGTGCCCCTCGCGGAAGCCCGAGAGGCTCACGAAGAACAGGTCGATGTCCGTGTCCCCATCGAGGTCTCCGGCCTCCGCCTCGTAGACGCTGCTGGAGGTGCTGGGCAGGGTCGACGAGACGTCGGTGAAGGTGCCCGTACCGTCGTTGAGCATCAGGTAGTGGTTGCCGCCCGCGTTGCTTGCGCGGTTGGGGCCGAAGAAGTCGAGGTCGAAGTCCCCGTCCACGTCAACCAGCTGCACATCCATCTGGGCCTTCTTCACGGCGGCACCGAGGCTGGCTGCATCCTCCGTGAAGTGGCCGGTCCCGTCGTTCCGATAGAGCCGCGGCTTGGCGCCTGCACCGCCGAGGTAGGAGCTGCCCGAGTCCGAGAGGATCAGATCCAGATCACCGTCGTCATCGAGGTCGCCGAACGCCGCTCCGCCGCTGCTCAGAGCCTCGGTCAGGCCCCGCGTGGCGGACTCCATGTCGAAGTAGCCCGGCTGGGACGCGCCGCGATTGATGAACAGGAAGGGGACCTGGGTGTTGAAGGCGTTCACGAAGAGCAGGTCCACCCACCCATCGCCGTTCACGTCTCCGCTGATCACGTT
>JBDQFW010000372.1:0-2048 GCA_040265735.1 Planctomycetota bacterium
TCCCGCAGGACGGCGTCCCCGCGGGCTGGCGCGTCACCGCCTGGAAGGACCTTGCGCTGGCTCCGCCCGAAGGCGCGCACTGGGCCGTGGAAGACGGAGTCCTGACCAGCCGCGGCGCGCGTGGCACCTGGCTCGTGTCCGAGGCCGAGTACGGCGACCTCGAGCTCGAGTACGAGTTCAAGCTGGGCCCGCGCGGGAACAGCGGCCTCGCCCTGCGCAGCCCGGCCGCGGGAGATCCGGCCTTCGACGGCCTCGAGCTGCAGATGGCCGACCTGCGCTACAACCCCGAGGCCAAGCCCAGCGAGCTCACCGGGGGGCTGTACCGCGCGGTGGCTCCTCTCGAGCAGGCCTACCTCCCCGAGCAGTGGAACCGGATGCAGGTCCGCCTCGACGGCGCGCACATCCACGCGCGCCTCAACGGCACCCTCATCCTCGACCACGACCTCGACGCCGAGCACGCGGAGATCCCGCGCCACGACGGCACCATGGCCTCGCCCCTCCGCGACCGCCCGCGCCTCGGTCACATCGGCTTCCAAGAGCTCAGCCGCGGCGGCGACCACGTGCTGGTCCGGGGGGCGCGCCTGCGCGTCCTGGACTGAACCGGCTGCGGTCAGGAGGATGAGGTCATGGAGTTCGTCGCCCTCGACCATGTCCAGCTCTGCATGCCCTCCGGCGCCGAGGAGCGCGCGCGGGACTTCTACTGCGGAGTCCTCGGGATGACGGAGCTCCCCAAGCCTGCCGACGGCGCTGCAGGCCGAGGAGGCTGCTGGTTCGTGGCCGGCAGCGTGCACCTGCACCTGGGCCCCGAGGAGCCGTTCCGCCCCGCGCTCCGCGCACACCCGGCCATCGCCATTGCCGACCTCGAGGACCTGCGGCAGCGCCTCGAGAGCGCGGGCATGGTCGTCACCGATGGCAAGCCGATCCCCGGCCGTCGGCGGGTCTTCTCGACGGACTGCTTCGGCAACCGGATGGAGTGGATCCAGCTCGACTGATCCGGACGGATCCGGCGCAGTCAGCGCAGGCGTGCGCGGACCGCGCGTGTGAGCCTGGGTTCGATCCAGGTGCCCAGGGCGGTGCCGAGGGCCAGGCCTCCCGCCACCACGAAGGCGAAGCGCGCGTCCGGATGCAGGTAGTCGTCGATGCCGATGACCTGCAGCAGCTTGTCTGCGATCCCGATGCCGGCCAGGTGGAACAGGTAGATGGAGTAGGAGGCGTCGCCGAGGAGCCTGAGCGGGCCGCTGGCGTGAATCGGAGCGGCGGCTTCGCGGCGCAGCAGGCCCAGCAGCAGCAGGGCGGAGCCGCCTCCGTAGAGGAGCTGGGCCGGGAAGCCGATGCCGTCGAGGTTGCCCGTGAGCTCGGCGACAATGCCGCCGACAAGGGCCAGGGTGCCGAGGGCGAGAGGCCCGCGGGCCGCTCCGCCGACAGGAGCGAGCCAGGCGACAAGGAGGCCCATCCCAAACTGAAGCGGGTAGCCCGAGAGCCAGCGGTGGACGGCAGGGCCAGCCTCCAGGTCTACGAGGCCCAGGCCGCGCAGCAGGCTGACCCCGAACCACGCGGCCATCAGCAGCCTGCCCAGGGAGGGGCGCCACAGGACGAGCCCGAAGATGGCGTAGAAGAACACCTCGAGGTGCAGAGACCAGGCGACGCCGACGATGGGCGTCTCGGCGCCGTTGGGGATCAGGACCAGGTCGAGGGCGATCTCCCGGATCGTGGGGAAGGGGGTGCCGCTGGACACCGCGCGGAGGGCGAGGCACACGCCGAGGGCCAGCCAGTACATGGGCAGCAGCCTCACGGCGCGCTTGACGGCGTAGCCGCGCGTCGCGCCCGGCCGGCCGAGGTCGGTCCGGTGCGCGTGCAGCATCACGAACCCCGACAGGACGAAGAAGTAGTCCACGCCCACATGGCCGAAGCGCAGCCAGGAGCCCAGCGGCGGATGGACGCCGTTGAGCTCGAGGTGCCCGTGGGCGTGGTAGAGGAGCACGAGCAGGGCTGCGACACCTCGGCCCACCTGCAGGCTTGCGAGCCGCGGTCGGCTCGCGGAGCTGCCG
>JBDQFW010000373.1:0-2030 GCA_040265735.1 Planctomycetota bacterium
TCCTGGACGCCCTCGCGGCGGATCCCACGGTCCCGCAGCTGCGGCGCCTGCGGGCCTTCGCTCTTGAGGCCCAGGGGAGGCTCGCGGAGGCGGGCGCTCTCGCGCTCGAGCTGCGCCAGGGGGACCCCCGCGACCCTTGGCTCGCGGTCTTCGCTCTAGAGGGGCTCCTGGCCCAGGGCCGGCAGGCCCAGGCCGAGGCCCTGCTGGTCGAAGCCCGCCGCTCCTGCGGCGCCGAGCTGGACCGCCTGGTCGCCGGCCGGCCCCGCCTGAGCGCGCTCAGGGGCCGCTGAGCCGCCTCGGGGGCCCGTTCGCGGCCCTGTGGGGGCAGGGCTTCGCAGTGCGGGCTCCAGTCCCCGCGGGCAACCGGTCGACAGGGAGGCTGGGGAACCGTCCCCGCGCCGCCATGCCTACGCCCCTTCTGACCCCGCTCCTGCTCCTCTCTGTCCTCGCCGCCCCCCAGGACGGCCCCGCCTTCGAGGACCCGCTCCTCCGGGCGCCGCGTCCCGCGCGCACCCTGCAGGACTTCGAGCCGATGCTGGGCCAGTGGGTCGGCCAGGGCGTGGCCTTCGACAAGGAGGACGGCGAGCCCATGCAGTGGACGGCAACCCTGCTGGTCGAGCGTGTCCTGGACGGCCACGGCGTGCGGCAGGACATGGTGGTGGACCTGGGCGAGGTCCTCCCCGGCGGCTTCCGGTCAACCACCTTCTATGCGCACGACCCCCAGGCCGGGCACCTGGTGGCGGTCTCCTGCGACAATCGCAAGGGCGTCGCGCGCTCCGTGGCGGCCTGGTCGGACAATGTTCTCCTGACGGCGACCATGGGTGAGAACGGCGGGCAGCTCGCCATCGAGCGCAGCACCTTCACCTTCGCGGAGGGCAAGGCGCACTACGAGATCCTGCACATGCAGGACACCCACGCCGGCTATGTGATGGCGGACGGCCACTTCCGCCCCTTCACGGGCGAGCGGAGCAAGGTCGAGGATGCCTCCGTGACTCAGAACAGCCCGGAGACGGAGCTCTCCAAGCTGGCGCGCTCCCTCGGCAGCATGCGCCTCGAGGGCACCGTGGTCCCGCAGTCGGGCCAGGCCCCGATCCCTATGTCCGCCATCGAGCGCAGCGAGC
The DNA here is from genome assembly GCA_040265735.1 of Planctomycetota bacterium. Lineage (GTDB taxonomy): Bacteria > Planctomycetota > UBA1135 > UBA1135. The sequence goes on from JBDQFW010000373.1 coordinate 1,122, forward strand.
TCTTCGCCGGCGGCCGCGGCATGATCACCGAGGTGACGGGCGAGCCCGAGCCCGGCTTCCCCGGCTACCAGGAGATCCGCATGGTCTCCTGGAACACTCTGCGCAAGAGCTACGACATCCTCTGGATGGACAACCAGGGCCTCTCCGGCGCCATGCAGGGCTGGCTCCATGACGGCGCACTCGTCGTGGTGGACTCCGGCACCTTCCAAGGCGCCCCCTACGCCCAGCGCACCACGACCTTCCTGGGCCCCAAGGGCCCCACGGTCGTCACCTCTGACCGCCTCTGGGGCGTCGGCCCCGGCCGCCGCGTGTTCGAGGGGCGGTACAAGCCGCTGAAGTGAGCCGGGCAGGCCTAGCAGCGCTCAGGCCTCCGGCCCGAAGTCGCGCAGCATCTTGGTGAGCTCCAGGGTGTGGAGCTCCTCCTGCCCGATCATCCCGCGGGCGTACTCCTCGATGTAGATGCTGCGGTCCTCGACGATCTCGAGGAGGTCCTTGTAGAGCTGCAGGGCCGTCTGCTCGTGGTGCCAGGACTCCTGGAGCAGGCTGTAGATGTCGTGCTGGTGGCTCTCCTCGATCCGGGCGATGCCCTGGGTCGGGTGCCCGCCGAGGCCCGTGAGAATCTCACCCGCCTGCTGGGCGTGGACAAGGGACTCGGTCGCCTGGGCCTTCATGAAGTCCACGATGGGCAGCCGGTGGGGGCCCGTCACCATGAGGGAGTAGTGCGTGTAGCGCACCACGCCGGCGAGCTCGTACTGCATGACCCTGTTCAGCAGCTCGCAGGTCCTGTCCACATCGAGTTCCTTCATGGCCGCAGTCTAGCCGAGGCCTGGACCGTCCCGGACCTCACGCGCCGAGCAGCTCCAGGAGCGCGAGGCCCAGGGCCTCCCCAATGAGGGCGTAGCTCGCCGC
>JBDQFW010000374.1:0-2011 GCA_040265735.1 Planctomycetota bacterium
GTCGAACGGCGGCACGGCCATGTTCTGCACCGAGCCGTTGTCGCCGAGGAACAGCACGTGCGTGTTGGCGAGCGTCGTCGGTCCGATCGCCGCCAACAACCTGCCGAGCTCGGTGTCCATCGCCTCGATCATCGCCTTGTAGAACGGACGGGGCTCGTAGCGCGGATCGATGGGCGGCGTCGGGCTGTGATAGAGATGGGCCGGCGGCTCGTGGTAGGGCGAGTGCGGGGCGTTGAACGCCAGCACGCACATCCAGGGTCCCTTGGCCTGGTCGATGAAGGCAAGGGTGTCGTCCACCTGCTCGGTCGTGGCATAGACCGTGCTCATCGAGGCCACGCCATCGGTGACCTTCGGGTAGTGGTTGAAGGCGTGCAGCGGGGTGATGTTGCCCACCGTCCCGCTGAAGGTGTGCCATCCCTGCAGGTTCGGAGCCATGAGCCCGCCCGTGCCCCCGTTGGAGAGGTGCCACTTGCCGATGTAGCCCAGGTCCGTGACAGACTGGGACGAGCTGTCGACGATCTCGGCCAGGGTGGTCTCACCCAGCTGCAGCGACCACCCCGAGATCCCCACGATCATCCCGATGCCCGTGCGGAAGCTGTAGCGGCCCGTCTGGATCTGCGCGCGAGTCGGCGAGCAGGCGGGGTTCGCCCAGGCATTGCGGAACAGAACCCCCTCGGCCGCGAGGCGGTCGATGTGCGGGGTCACGGCGGGGTCGGGACCCTCGCCGTAGCAGTTGATCATGTCCACGCCGATATCGTCGGCCACGATGATGAGCGTGTTGGGGGTCTGGGCGGCGGCCACCGCGCTGAGCGCGAGAGCTACGGCCCCGACCAGCAGGCGGGAAGCGGTCATGGGTGCGGAAGCAGCGGGATGCTGCTCCTAATGATGCACCCCTGGTGCGAATTCGCAAGTGAACGGAGCGCAAGCGGCCAGACGACCCTCGGGCGCACAACCCCCTGGCGGCCGCGGGAGCGGATCTGGTGCAACTGGGCGCGCGCCGCGTCCCGGGCTGAGACACACGCCAAACCTCGGCGCCCCCGTGACCCGGGCCGAGGCGCGGAGACCGGCCCAGAACTCCTGTTCGGCGCCCTTCGAACCCAAAGGAACGGGTGACTCGGGGCCCTGGACCCGCATGGGCCCGGCCCCCCGGCGAGCCCGGAGGGTCAGAGAGGAAGGCGGAGCGGGGGGACTTGACCCCCCGCTACGCCGACTCTCTGTCGACCAGCCCTTCCGGTCCCAGGGACCTGCCTTCGATCAGCTCCTCGATCCCCGCAGCGAATTCCTCTCGAGCGGCATCACGGAAGGCCTGCCAGCCCTCCTTGCTCCAGAGGCGGACATCCTCGAAATTGCCCACGAGGACGACCTCTCGCCGGTCCTCCGCCTTGCGGTCGATCCCGACGAGCTCCAGGAGCGCGTCGGGCACCCGCACCCGCCCGGACTTGTCACAGCGGACAGAGCTCGAGTAGGCGGCGAAGAGCAGCAGGCTCTGACGAGCCCGTGCGGAGGGACGGGGGCTGCGACGCAGGTCCTCGGAGTGGTGGTCCCAGTCCTCCCGGGTCCTCAGGCAGAGACTGCCATCGGGCTCGAGGCTGGCCATGAGCGCGAAATCCGGCTTGTGGAGATTCCACTCGTCGCGCAGGGCCAGCGGGAGTTGGATCCTGCCCTCCCCATCGATGGTGGCGGGGTGCTCGCCCAGCAGTCTGATGGAGGGGGTCATGTGTGCGGTAGGAACCGTGGTAGGGGTCACCGTCCGAGGACCGGATCGGGCCGAGGCCCAAGATAGCAGCCCTCCCCATCTTCGGCCCAAAGAAAGCCCCGAAATGAGGACAGTTTGACCCTCTCACGCCAATCCAGCCCCAAATTGATCGCTACTCATCGGCCATCTCGACATTTATCCACAGATCTCCCCCACATCGATCCCACCCAGGAGGCGCCAGTAAGCGCGCCTCTGGCCCCTTGGGAGGCACCTCGAACGACACCGAGGCGCCCGCGCCCACGAGTTCTCCACTCC
>JBDQFW010000375.1:0-2005 GCA_040265735.1 Planctomycetota bacterium
CGATGGTCTCCTCACCGCGCGGGTGGGCTGGGCGCCTGAGAAGGTCCTCCTCCTGCGGCGCACGCGGGCGGGCGAGGAGCCCCGGCTGCCGGGGTACGAGGTGCTTGGGCGGCTGGGTGTCGGGGGCACCGCTGAGGTGTTCAAGGCGCGGGACAAGCGCGAGGGTGGCCGCACCGTGGCCCTCAAGATCCTGAGCGCGAAGCTGACGCGAGAGGCCGCCGCGCTGCGTGCGTTCGTGCGCGAGGCAAAGATGCTCACGGAGCTCGATCACCCCGGCCTCTGCCGCGGCTTCGGCATCAAGAAGGCGGGCGAGACGGTGTTCGCCGTGCTCGAGTGGATCGACGGTCAGACTCTGCTGGAGCTGCTCGAGCAGCGCAGCGCGCCGCTCCCCGAGGGCCAGGCCCTGGAGGTGGTCCTGCAGGTGGCGGAGGCCCTTGCGCACCTGGGCGCCGCCGGCCTGGTTCACCGCGATGTGAAGCCCGGAAACATCATGATCACCCCGCGTGGCGAGGTGAAGCTGATCGACCTCGGCTTCTGCGCGCCGGCGGGCGAGCAGGCCGCCGCCGACCGCGCGACTGGAACGGCGGAGTACCTGGCTCCCGAGCAGGCGGTGGGCGGCGGCGCCGCGGACCTGCGTTCGGACGTCTACTCCCTCGGGGCGACCCTGTTCCAGCTGACCATCGGCCGCCTGCCCTTCGAGCCGGGTGAGGACGACGACGTCCTGCGCCAGCACGTGATGGAGCGCCTCAGCTCGCCCGAACTCAAGGGCCACGGGCACTCGGCGCACCTGCGCTACTTCATCGAGAAGATGATGGCCAAGGAGGCCGACCTCCGGTACCAGAGCTGGGAGGAGCTGATCGGCGACATGCGTGCCCAGGTCGAGGGCGCCCGGCGCGCGGACTTCAAGGGCGGCTCCCAGGGGAGGGGCGGATGACGCCCGACCCCGGCCTCGAGGCGGCCGTTCCCTTCCGCTGGTCGTGCCTGCGCTCAGGACGCTGCTGCTCGGTGGGGCGTGGGCGCGTGCGGGTCGAGGAGGACGAGGTGCCTGCCCTGGCCGCGGCTTGCGGGCTCAGTGAGGAGGCCTTCGCTGCGCGTCACCTGCGCACGCTCCCGGACGGGGAGGGCGGCGTCCTGCTCTCGCTGACCGAGCGCGACGAGGGAGGGGGCAGCGGCCGGTGCAGCCTCCTGGAGGGCAGCAACACCTGCACGGTGTACGAGGCGCGGCCGGAGCACTGCCGCACCTTTCCCTACTGGCGCGGGGTCCTCGAGGACCCGGAGGCCTTCGAGCGCGCGCGCGCGGTCTGCCCCGGCATCCGCGTGGAGCCCGCCCCGGAGGCGAGGCGCGCCGCGTTCGCGGAGCTGGAGGCGCTCTACGCCGAGGTCGACGACTGGGTCGCGGGAGGGCGACCCGTGTGCCTCGCTCGGGGAGTCTGCTGCCGGTTCGAGGAGGCCGGGCACGAGCTCTGGGCCACGGCGCTCGAGGCGGACTACTGCGCGGAGCAGCATCCCGAGGCGCCGCGGCCCGAGGCCCCCGGCCGCTGCGCCTACCACGTGGGTGGCCGCTGCACCGCGCGCGAGGGACGGCCCCTGGGCTGCCGCACCTACTTCTGCCACGACGGCTACCGCGAGGCGCTCGAGACGGGCCACGAGCGCTTCCTGGCGCGGATCCGTGAGATCGAGGCGCGCCACGGCTACGCCCCTGCCTACGGGCGCTTCCCGGACCTGCTCGAGGCGCGGCTGGAGCGCGAGGAGCCGGCATGAGGGGGGCGGTCGTGATCGCGGTGCTGGGCCTCGTGGGGGTTGGCCTCCTGCTGGTGGCGCAGCGCTTCTTGGACGACCTTCAGGCGCCGGCAGGCCCCGCTCCCGCGCCGCTCCTCGCGGTGGACGAGGAGCCGGCGCCGCTTCCGGTTCAGAAGGAGCCCGGTCGGCCCGCCGCGGCGGACGAGGAGACCGCGCGCGCCACCGCGAGGTTGCGCCGGAACACGGCCTCCCCCGGGTCCCGCTC
>JBDQFW010000376.1:0-1988 GCA_040265735.1 Planctomycetota bacterium
CGCCCATGGGCTCCCATCCCGCAGGCAGCCATCCAGGCGCCAGGGGATGCCCTCGGCGGTCCCAAGCTCGGGGGTCGAGGCCATGAAGAGGCCCAGGTGCGGCTCCCCTGTGGGGCGGCCGGCCGCCGACCAGCCCACTCGGGCCAGGGGTTGGCCCTGCTGGACCTCGTCTCCGGGCTCGGCCAGGACCGAGCCCTGGGCCAGCCCGGTGACCCACAGGAACTCGCCTGCTCCGAGGTCGAGGACGACCCGGTTACCCACGGGGTCCCGACCCATCTCCGGGGGGCCATCGGGCAGCTCCTCGACCACGGCGGCGACCCGGCCCGCGGCCGGGCTCAGCACGCTGGCATCCAGCGCGGGCCAGGCCCCCGGCTCGGTCGCCCCCGCCGGCGCAGCGTCGCGCACCAGGACCAGGCCGAACCGGCGCGCCGGGTCGAGGACGAGCGGGTTGTTCTCCACCCCCTCGCCGCCCCAGCGCACGCGCCAGGGGCCCTCGACCGGCAGCTGCACCGACTGCGTGGAGGGTGCGCGCTCGCGGGGCGCGGGGTAGGGGACGGGGAAGGGCGCGATGCCGATGGTGAACGCCAGGGCCACGGCCGGCCACAGGCGGCGGCGCTGGAGGAGCGGTCGGTGGCGGAGGGAGCGCGCGAGGCCGAGGACCGCCACCAGCAGCCCCGCCAGCACGAGGTGGAACCGGCCCTGGCCATAGAGCCACAGCTGCAGGCTCCCGCCGGGACGGCTCCCGAGCACGCCCCAGGTGGCGAGGGTTGCCAGCGCGAGGGCATAGGCCGCCAGGCCCCAGCCCTCGGCGCCCTTGCCGGATCCCGGGAGGGGGTCCTTGAGCGGCCCAGTCGGCGCGCTCTTCTGCGTGCCCCTCTGTGTGCCCCTCTGAGCAGAGGGGCCACGGCCCTTGCGCCCGCGTCCCATCAGCCTCCGCCGCCTCCGGGCCGGTTGCGCCCGAGGCGCTCGTGCGCGTCCACGAACTCGTGCGAGCAGAAGGCCGCCATCAGCGAGAGATCCCCAGCCAGCACGACCGCGCCCAGGAGCTCGGCGAAGGGCTGGGCACCCCCATCCCCCGAGCAGCCAAGCAGCTCGAGACACTCGCGCGCGGTGCCCTGCTGGCTGCCGCCCCCGACCGTGCCCACCAGCAGGGAGGGCAGGTGGACCGAGGCGTAGAGGTCGCCCTCCGCGGTCAGGTCGAAGTCCAGGTGGCCGGTGGCGCACTCGGTCAGGTAGGCGAGGTCCTGACCGCAGGCCAGCAGCACGCCCGCGAGCCCGTTGGCCCCCTGGATAGTCCAGTTCTGGGTGCCCAGTTGCGCGAAGCCCGCCGCGTAGGTGCGGGCGATGGCCAGCATCTGCTCCGGCGTCACCCGCGCCACCTCGGCGAGCACCGCGCGGGGGATGACCCCCTCGGCCACGACGCTGCGGCCGCGTCCCTCCACCAGGGCCCGCGCGTTGGCGCGCTTCTCGACATCCTGACCATGCACATAGCGCTCACGCGCCCCCGTGCGCCCGGCGAGGTCGGCGCAGATCCGGTCGGAGGCCTCGGCGGCCATGTTGATGCCGATGGCGTCGCCCGTGAGGAACACGAGCCGCAGGACGAGGCGGCGTCCCAGGACCTCGGGCTCCACGCGGGCGAGCGAGCCGTGCCGCGTGTGCTCGCTGGCCAGCAGCCGGAAGCGCTCGAGGGAGGCGGCCGCCACGCCTGCCGCACGCTGGGCCCCCTCGATGGAGTCGTAGACGAGGACGGGGTGCTGCGACAGCCCCTCGCGGACCATGCGCGCGCGGGCGCCGCCGCCCTCGTTCAACAGGCGCATGCCGCGCGAGTAGCTCGCGACCATCGCCCCTTCGGTGGTGGCCATGGGCACGTAGACCTCGCGCGCGCCCTGCGTCAGCTCCACGCGAAAGGGGCCAGCGATCCCGACCGGGACCTGCGCCCAGCCCACGAGATTCTCGACCTTGCCGCGGGCCTGGTCATGGGGCACCGC
>JBDQFW010000377.1:0-1944 GCA_040265735.1 Planctomycetota bacterium
GTGGAGTGGCACGGGTTCCGCCTCCTCCCCTTCCAGATCCAGGCCGTGGATGCCGTGCGCAACGGCCACAACGTCCTCGTGGCCGCTCCCACCGGCGCAGGCAAGACCCTGGTCGCGGAGTACGCCGTGGAGGACGCGGTCAAGCGCGGCAAGCGCGTCGTCTACACCTCTCCGATCAAGGCCCTCTCGAGCCAGAAGTACCGCGACTTCAAGGAGGACCCGGCGGTGGAGGTCGGGATCATGACCGGGGATGTGACCCTGCACCCGCGCGCGCAGGTGCTGGTCATGACGACGGAGATCCTGCGCAACGCGATCTTCGAGAACCCCGAGCTGATCGAGGACGTGGAGTTCGTGGTCTTCGACGAGGTCCACTTCCTCGATGACCGGGAGAGGGGCATGGTCTGGGAGGAGTGCTTCATCTTCCTCCCCCCCCACGTGCGACTCATCTGCCTGTCCGCCACCATCCAGAACGTGGACGAGCTCGGGGCCTGGATCGGCCAGGTGCGCCCGCAGGACAACGTGGTGATCCTGGAGGACCGCCGCCCGGTCCCCCTCTCCCACTGGGTGCACACCGAGTCCGCCGCGACCTTCCCGCCTGCCCGCCTCAACCACCACCGCAAGAAGGCGGGCGAGGCCGTCGAGAGCGAGAAGCGTGCGCGCCGGGGCAGCCGGCGCACGCGAGGGGGCGGCCGCGGGCGAGGCCGCGAGAGGCAGGGGCCTCCGGAGCGTCCCGACGCCAAGGGCCTGATCGACGAGCTGGTGGACGAGGGCCACCTCCCGGCGCTCGTCTTCTCGTTCAGCCGCAAGGACGTGGAGCGACTCGCCCACCGCAACCAGCGGCGCGAGCTGCTCGACGATGCCGAGCGCACGCGGATGGAGGCCCTTCAGGAGGAGCTGCTCGAGGTGTTCCAGCTGCCGCGCAAGTTCCTCCGCGGGGAGCTCATGCAGATGGCCCTGCGCGGGGTGGCGTTCCACCACGCGGGCCTGCTGCCCGTGCACAAGGAGCTGGTGGAGCGCATGTTCACCGCGGGCCTGATCAAGCTCCTGTTCACCACCGAGACCTTCGCCCTGGGGATCAACATGCCGGCGCGGTCGGTGGTCTTCAGCCAGCTGCGCAAGTACGACGGCATCTCGATGGACTGGCTGCGCACGCGCGACTACATGCAGATGGCGGGGCGCGCTGGCCGCCAGGGCATCGACGACAAGGGGTTCGTGTACTCGGTCCTCAGCGACCGCGAGCTGACCGAGGCGCCCCTCGAGCGCCTCTTCGCGGGCAAGCCAGAGCCCGTGACGAGCCGCTTCCGCCTCTCCTACTCCACGATCCTGCACCTCGTGGAGGCCGCCGGGCGGGAGCGCCTCTATGAGGCTTGGGAGCGATCGTTCGCCCAGTACCAGGTGCGCGGCGGGAGCCGTAAGGCCCGCGAGCACCAGCGCCTCGCCCAGCGGCGCGAGGTGGACCGGCGTCTCGGACTGCTGGAGGACCTCGGCTACCTGGAGGACGACCGCGTGACCCCGCGCGGCAAGATCGCCCGGCTGCTCTCGGGGCATGAGATCCAGGTGACCGAGCTGCTGTTCTCTGGCGCCCTCGAGAACCTGCCGGGCAAGGCCGTGGTGATGATCTTCGTGGCGCTGATCCACGAGGAGCGCGGGCGCTTCAAGCGCAACGTGCCTGCCAAGGTGTTCGGCGGCCTGCGCAGGGTGGTCTCGAACACCGTGGAGCGAGCGGCGAGCCTCGAGCGCCGCGCAGGGATCGAGCCGGGCATGAAGCTGCCGGACTGGGGGCTCTCCGAGGCCGCGATCGCCTGGTACGGCGGCGCGCCGGTGGAGGACCTCGAGGACTGCATGGACGCCACCCTGGGCGACTTCTGTCGCGTCCTGCGCATGGCGATCCAGCTGGAGGGCGGCGCGGAGGGCGTTGATAAGAAGGTATACCGTAAGCTGACC
>JBDQFW010000378.1:0-1915 GCA_040265735.1 Planctomycetota bacterium
GTACCAAGGCGACTCGATGGCCCGCGTGCGCGCCTATGTGCAGGACCTCGAGCAGCACTTCTTCGAGGCCACCAACCTCGACGCCGCCGCCGCCAGCCTCGGGCTCTCCCGCCGGCGCTTCACCCAGCTGTTCCGCCAGTGCACCGACTCGAGCTGGCTGGCCTATGTGCGTCGCCTGCGGATCGAGCACGCCAAGCGCCTCCTCGCCGAGCCCCAGAAGACCGTCCTCTCGATCGCGTTCGAGTGCGGCTTCGAAGACCTCTCGACCTTCTATCGCGCCTTCAAGCGCGAGGTCGGGGTCAGCCCCAACCAGTGGCGCCAGTCCTGAGCCCATGCGGCTCGGCCTGCGCGCCCTCGCGGCGCTGGCGCTGACTCCGCTGGCGTGGCCTCAGTCGATCTCCTCGGCAGTGAACGAGGCGATCGACCGCGGCGCCGTGCGCCTGATGCAGCTGCAGCAGGGCAACGGCTCCTGGTCGAACTCGGGCTACCACGGTGCGTACCCGATGGGCGCAACGGCGTTCACGGCCTACACCCTGCGCAAGTCCGGCCTCCCCGCCGGACACGACTCCATCAAGCGGGCACTCTCGTTCCTGTCGGACAAGCGCCCGCAGAAGGTGTACTGCGCGGCGTCGATGCTGATGTTCCTGGACTCCCTCGGGGGCACCGGGCATCAGCGCGAGATCCATCGGCTGGCGGACTGGCTGGAGGAGGCCACTGATCCGAGCACCTACCTCTGGGCCTACCCCGCGGGCCAGGTGGACCTCTCCAACTCACAGTTCGCCGCGCTGGGCCTGTGGGCCGCCGCGAACCACGACTACCAGGTCGGGGCGCACACCTGGATGCGGATCATCGACTCCCTCCGCCAGCGCCAGAACCGGGATGGAGGCTTCGGCTATCGCGGGGACTACCACCCCGAGTCGTCGGGGGGGATGACCGCGGCAGGGATCACGATGCTCTCCCTCGCGGACCGCGAGCTGTCGCGCACGGGGACCCACCCGGCCCAGGCCCGCGCGCGCATCGGGGTCGAGGACGCGTGGAAGTGGTTCGACACGCACTTCACCGCCACCGGGAACCCCGCCTGGGGCACGGGCTGGATCCGCGACCGTGGCCCCGAGGGCGTCGGGAGCCACATGTACCACTACTACTACCTCTACGGCCTGGAGCGCGTGGCGGCGCTGTCGGACCGGGAGCAGATCGGCGGCCGCGACTGGTACCGCGAGGGCGCCATCGACCTGCTGAAGAACCAGAATGCCGACGGCGGCTGGGGCTCCATCGAGGACACCTGCTTCGCGCTGCTGTTCCTGCGGCGCGCGACCTTCAGCTACCTGAACAAGCGCGAGTACACCCTCGCCGCCGGTCACCGCCCGGTGGACTGGCACTACCGGACCCAGGCTCCGGGCGCGGGCTGGAAGGAGACCCTCGACGCGAGCTGGTCCAAGGGCAAGCCGCCGTTCGGCGAGGCAGGCCCGGGTCGGACGACCTGGACCGCACGCGACCTCTACGCGGTGCGCGAGTTCGACTGGGAGGGGCCGGCCGAGCTGCTGCGCATGTTCGCCCAGGTCGATGACAACGCCACCTTCTGGCTGAACGGAGTGGAGCTCGCGAAGGTGCCCCAGTACACGGCAGGCCGCTTTGCGGAGCTCGACCTCAGCAAAGCGGGGCGAGCGGCCCTCAAGCCCCGCGGGAATCTCCTCGCCGCGCATGTGGTCAACACGGGAGGCCCCGGCGGCTTCGAGCTGCGCTTCGACTCCCTGGGCATCGATGTGGCCTGGGACAGCCGGCTGGTGGAGAGGGCCAACCGCGCGAAGAGGGCGTTCTGGAAGGTACGCCCCCTATACCAGGTGCCCTGGATGCGGCGCTGGCTGATGCTGGGGCCGGTCTCGGACAAGGACGGCGACCTGCTCAACAACGCCGA
>JBDQFW010000379.1:0-1889 GCA_040265735.1 Planctomycetota bacterium
GGAACCGACGGCCCGCGCGGGGGCTCGGCCCACGGCAGCGCGAGCGTCTCCACCGGGCCGGCCGCGCCGCCCGCAGGTCCTGGGGCGGGCCCGTGCGCGTCCTGCTGGCCGAGGTCCTGCTCGATCACGGGCACGAGCAGGAGCCGGCCCTCCACTGGACCGAGCTCCTGTTCCTGCCGGGAGCTTGAGCCTGGGCTCCCTTCAGCCCCCGCGCTCCTGGCTGGGAGAAGACTCGTCAAGGGTCCCCCGCTGCGGGTGAATCGGCCGGGTGCCCCTGCCTACAATCCAAGCGGCCCGACCCCAGGCCGCCCATGCTCCGCGTTCTCCAGCACTACATCCCCCTCCGCACCCTGCTGCTGGTGCTTGGAGAGGGTCTCCTGCTGGCTGGCGTGGTGGGCTACGGCATGACCCTCCACCTGGACGGGCTCGAGATCGACAGCCCCGCCTGGAGGCGCCTGATCGACCGCAGGCTCTACGCAGAGGAGGCCCTCGAGGTCTGCCTGGTGAGCACCCTGGGCGTCGTGGCCCTCACGCAGGTGATGCTCGCATTCGGGCGGCTCTACGACTTCTGGGTCTCCGCCTCCCCCTTCAAGCGCGCGGCACGGTTCGCCGAGGCCGGCGGCCTCGCGATCGCGGCGAACCTGGTGGTCTTCCTGTTCGCACGCTTCTGGGAGATCCCCCGGCTGCACGACTTCCCCGGGCTGACCGTCCCCCAGGGCCTGATGCTCCTGGTCGCGACCCTCGTCGTGGGCCTGGCACTGTCCTGGCTCTTCCGCGGCGTGTTCCATGCGCTGCTGCGCAGCGCCAAGCTGCAGCTGCGCGTCGTGGTGCTTGGCTCCCAGGGAGCAGCCCACGCCCTCACGCGCGAGGTCCTGCAGCACCCGGAGGCGGGCTACGGCATCGTGGGCCTGGTTCCCGAGGCTCCCAGCGGGCGCGCCCAGAGCGACGAGCGCTGGATCGCCGACCCCAACCACCTGCCGACCCCTGCGACCGAGCGCCTGGTCCTGCGGGACGAGCGCCTGATCCTGGACCGGCAGGAGGCCGATCCAAAGGCCGAGGAGCCTCCGCCCGGCAGGCTGCGTGCCCTGCTCCAGCAGCACGGGGCCGATGCGGTGGTGGTGGCCATCGAGGACCGGCGCCGCGCGCTCCCCACGGCGGAGCTCCTGGACTGCAGGCTCGCGGGCTACGACGTCCGGGAGCACGAGGAGGTGTACGAGGAGCTCGCGGGCAAGATCGCCATCGGCGCCATGCGCCCGAGCTACCTGATCTTCAACGAGGGCTTCCGCAGGCGGCCCTGGGACGCTCTCGCGAAGCGAGCCCTGGACCTGCTGGCCGGAGGCCTGCTGCTGGCGCTCCTGCTGCCGGTCATGCTCCTGACCGCCGTGCTGGTGCGCCTCACCTCCCCGGGCCCGGCCCTCTTCCGCCAGGAGCGCATCGGCCTGCACGGCAAGCCCTTCACCCTGGTGAAGTTCCGCTCGATGCGGCCTGACGCCGAGCGCGCGACCGGCCCCGTCTGGGCCACCGGCGACGACCCCCGCATCACGCCCTTCGGCCGCTTCATGCGCCGCACGCGCCTCGACGAGCTGCCGCAGCTGCTGAACGTGCTCGGCGGCAGCATGAGCCTCGTCGGGCCGCGCCCCGAGCGCGAGCACTTCATCCGCGACCTCTCGCAGCGGATCCCCTACTACGACCAGCGACACGTGGTGAAGCCTGGGCTGACGGGCTGGGCGCAGATCAACCACCGCTACGGCAACACCGAGGAGGACGCGCTGGCCAAGCTCCAGTACGACCTCTTCTACGTGAAGAACCAGTCGCTGCTGTTCGACCTCTCGATCCTCCTGACGACCGTGCGCACCGTGGTCCTGCAGCAGGGCACCTGACTCCTGCTG
>JBDQFW010000380.1:0-1845 GCA_040265735.1 Planctomycetota bacterium
CTGCACCACCTGCCACCTCGGGGCCGACGGCGAGACCATCTTGGGGCCCGCCGGCCACCCGACCGAGGCTCACCCCTCGGCCCGGCACGAGTTCTTCGACCCGGATGCGGGGAGCGCGCTCTGCGTCTCCTGCCACGATGTGACCATCGGGCCGGTGATCGGGGTCGCAAAGGACTGGCTGCGGTCCGGCGAGGCGGATGGGGGCGACTCCTGCGTCGACTGCCACATGCCCAAGATCCGGCGGCCATGGGCGAACGATCCGGAGACGGGGCAGCCGCTCGAGGTTCGCAGGGGGCGGAGCCACCTCATCGAGGGGCCCCGGGACCCCGATTTCCTGCGGCAGGCCCTCTACCTGGAGGCCGAGTTCGAGGAGGCGGGCCCCATCCTGCGGGTCCAGAACCTGACCGGGCACCGGGTCCCGGGGCTGGTCGATCGTGAGCTCACCCTGGAGGTGCGCGCGTTCGACGAGGCTGGTCAGGAGCTCGCGCGGACCGAGCGGGCCTTCGATCACCGCTCCTACCTGCCCCTCGACCGCGAGGTGGAGGTCCCCCTGGAGGCCCCCCGGGCCGCGCGCATCGAGGTCCGGGGCCGGCACCGAGCGCCCGGAATCCCCAAGGGGGTCTGGTTCCTGGAGCGCTCCTTCGCCCGGCCCGGTCAATCGACCCCGAACTGACCGCCCGGCGCGGCTCCAGGCACGGGAGGCCGCCCATGGAGGTCCCACCAGGGGGACAGGGGCGCCCGGGGGAGCCACCTCGATCCGGGACGAAAAACGCCCCCCGACCCAAGGGTCGGGGGGCGCCGCTTCGCTCCTCCGTGGCTCGCGATCCCCCGCGAACCCGAAGGCTCCATCTTCCTTCCTGTTATTCCTGGTCAGCTCCCGGCGGCCCTGCTGCTGCTGGGGCCGGTGCTGTCCTGCAAGGAGTACGACGCTCCGCGGCGAGCACTACCCACCGATCGTGCAAAACCCCTGTGGAGTGGTCTCGGTGCCTCTGAACGGGGCTCCTGGAGCCCTGGGAGCGGGGTTCACGGGGGTCGAGGACACCGCGGACGGCCGCGAGGGCCAACAGGCGGGGCAGCAGGGCGCCGGCACCGCTCCACCCGCATCGCATAGCGTATAGGGCCACAGGCCTGAACGGGCGTACGCGGACCCAGCCGTTTCCGAGCGAGAGGGATTCGACAGCGAGCTTGCGATGGAGCTGGCCACACCGGACGGTCGCAAACCTCGCCGCTCGCTGCGGTCACCGAGTCGCTGCCCCCTCGCCGCGGCCCCCTCAAGGATCGACGCCATGGACGCCAACGCCACGCCCTTCGACGCCCTCCCCGCTCCCCAGGACCCCACCCGCGATTTGGAGGCGCTGGCTCGGCTCCTGGAGGGTCTGGGCTTCCGCCTCCGGTGGGCCTGCGAGGGCTTGACCGAGGAGGACTGCGCGGCGGAGCCCATCCCCGGCACCTGGTCCATTGGCCAGCAGATCGCGCATGTCGTGGTGCTTGTCCGGTTCGGCCGCCGGGCGTTGGAGGACGGCAAGGCCCCGTGGGAGGGAGAGGACCCCGCGTACAACCACCCAATGGGGCACATGGATGCACTCGAGGAGATCTCGAAGACCATTGACCTCCTCCGTACTTACCCTGAACGCCTAGGGACCTCAACCCTCTCCGCAGGCCCCGAGCATGTCTTCCCGGCCGCGTACTTGGTGAACGGACCCTGGGCAGACGCCCTCACCCACGTGGGGCAGATCATCGTGCTACGCAAGGCGATCGGGAAGCCGGCGCCGGCGGTGCAGCCGTTCCTGGGGCAGCGCCTCTAGAAAGGCGCCTCTAACAAGAGGCCTCCGCCAGGGGGCACTT
>JBDQFW010000381.1:0-1816 GCA_040265735.1 Planctomycetota bacterium
CAGCAGCCGGCCGTCAGGCCCCAGGACCACCGAGGCCCCGGAGTTGGTCGCCCGGGCGACGGCGCGCCCTGAGGACAGGGCGGCCAGCCGCGAGAAGGCCACCATGTGGTCCATCTCGACGCTGTCCTCGTACCAGGCCTCGTTCGAGAGGACGGTGAAGAAGTCCACCTCCTCGCGGGCCAGGGGGCTCGCGAAGGGGCCGTCGAAGACATTGTCGTAGCAGACGACCACGGCCGTCCGAGCAGGCTCGCCGCCGCGCGTGGGGAAGGCCACGACCCCCTGGGCCTCGCCCGGGACGACGTCGGGGACATAGCCCCCCACCGCCAGCAGGGCGTCCAGGAGGAAGGGGAGCTCCGTGAACCCCGCGGGATCCTCGGCGGCGGGCACCAGGCAGGTCTTCGCCACCACGGCGGCGCGCTCTCCCCCCGGGGTCCACAGTGCCGCGGCGTTGCGGCGGCGGAGCTGGCCGTCGTGGAGGACCACCTCCTCGACCCCCGTCAGGAGGGAGGCCCCTCCCGGCAGAACGGCCCGGCCCGCCTCTACATCCGCAGCGAAGGGCGCCTTGCGCGCGGCCAGGGCGAGGCCCAGGGAGGACGGCACGCGCGTGGGCCGCCCGAAGAGGACCCCCTCGACCAGGGCCGAGGTGAAGGCCTCCGCCCCCTCCAGGTCCTGCGGCGACCAGGGAGCCCCGGCCCAGGCAGGCCGCTGGGCCCCCTGCCGCGAGGCCTCCAGCGCCTCTGGGGCCACGACCCGCGCCGGGAGCATCGTCTCTCCCCAGCAGATCAGGTCGGGGAGGTCGTCCCCGGCCTCGGCCAGCCCCTCCTGGGTGAGGGCCACGGGATCCACGAAGTGCGTCTGGAGGCGGTCCGCGGAGAAGGCCTTCAGGCTCTGCTCCAGGCCGGGGGTCACCAGCAGGACCCTCGGTCCTGGGCGCATTCCGGGAGGGGCCGTCGCGAGCCCGAGAACCAGCCCGCCAAGGAGCGGCCCAAGGCCAAAGGCCCAGGAGGCCCGCGAAGCCCGTCCTCCACCGCGAATGAGGTCGGCGCACCACCCGCCGCTCGCGGCCAGGACCCAGGAGAGGCCCCAGGTCCCCCATACCCGCGCGCTTCCGTTGAGGGGCTCCAGGTCGTGCAAGAGGACCCCCAGGCGCCACCAGCCGAAGCTAAGCGGCTCGGGAAGGCAGAAGCGCAGCACCTCACCCACCATCCAGCCCGCCGGGCAGGCAAGGGCCAGGGGCCAGCCGCCCGCCGCCAGCGCGCGGGTCACGCGCGCCCCCAGCAGGATCCAGAGAGCGGGGACGGCCCCCATCACGGGGAGGAGCCAGGGCAGCAGATAGCGCATCCAGGCGAACCACCCGATCAGCCCGAGGGCCGACACCGCCCACAGCACGCGGAGGGGGCGCGGGCCCGGGGCCGTTACGGCCAGGGCCCAGGGCGCCAGGGCGATGAAGCCGAGCCAGCCGGCGCCGTCGGGGCTGAGCAGGCCCGGCTGGGCCAGAAGGGTCAGACCCCAGGCCCCGGCTGCGAGCAGGGCACGGGTCCGGACGGGCATGGGCGGAGTCGAGGGGGCGGTCTCGCATCCGGAATTGCCCACCGCTTCGAATGCCCTGCTCACGGGAGCTCCTCGCCCACGGCCGGAGTGCACAGCCCTGCGTGACAGATCCTTTGCGCGCGGCTGCGCCCTGGCGGCAAGCCGCCGATCACCAAATTCAAAACCGCCTATCGCCTGCCGCCCGAGCAACAGCGGGTGTTGGCTGAGGTGGTCGAGTGGCGCGAGGGTGAAGCGCGTCATCGTGATCGTCCCCGCAGCTGGATAT
>JBDQFW010000382.1:0-1813 GCA_040265735.1 Planctomycetota bacterium
GCGCTCGCGCTCGCGCACGTGTGGGAGGGGAGCGCGGCGGCGCGGCGCGATGCGCTGCGCGCGGGGGGTGTGCAGCACCTGCTGGATGTGGCGCGCGTGGGGAGCGGCGAGGTGCAGCGCTGCGCGTGCCTGGCGCTCGCGGCGGTGAGCGAGATCGGCGAGGAGGTGTGCGCGCTGCTGCTCCGCCACGGCGCCGCCGCACTGTGCGTGCAGCTGCTCCGCTCGGCCGCGCCGGGCCTCGTGGTCCGCGGCCGCCGCCTCGAGCACCCGGTCGTAGTGGGCCCGCGCGCGCTCCACCTGCCCCAGCTCGTTCCAGGCATGGCCCAGGTGGCGCGTCCGGCCCACCTGCTGCGGCACGTGGACCACGAAGCGCTCCAGGAGCTGGGCACACTCGCCGTAGCGCCGCAGGCGGAACTGCGCGTGCCCCGCCAGGTGCAGCAGGGCGGGATGGTCGGGGCTCGCCTCGAGCAGGGGCCAGGTCGCGGCGAGCACCGCGGGCAGATCCCCCGCGCGCCACGCGGCGAGGGCCTGCATGTACCCCTCGCGCAGCGGGTCGGGGAGTCCGCTCTCCTCGCTCCAGCCGCTCCACGCTCCCGCTGGAGCCCGAGGAAGCTCCTCGGCGCGCAGGGCCAGCACGGCCTCAGCAGAGAGACCCTGCGCGTGTCCCTGCGCCGCCGGGTAGGCGGGAGCCTTCGAGGTCGCGGGCCCGGAGGCCAGGGCGCCAAGGGCGAGCGCCACGCCGAGGACGGCCATCATCGCTCTCCCTCCTTGCCTGGCGCGAGGGAGACGATCCGATCGAGCTCCTCGACCGCAAGGGCGCGAGTCGCGCCGCCCGGCCAGCGCACGGTGACAGCCACGGGCCCCTCACCCGCGGGGATCCCAACCCGCAGCTCCGCCGGGCGCGCGGCCTGGAAGCCCCCTGCGCTCGTCACCCGGCGGGTCGCGGTCCAGGCATCCCGCCGGAGCTCGACACGCGCGCCAAGGGCCGGAGCGCCGTCCTGCGTGAGAATGCGCAGGCCGAGCCAGGCGCCTCGCCGCGGGGCCCGGTTGCGGAGCACGCGGATGGGCCCCTCCACCGGGAGCACGACGAGGTCCTCGTCTCCGTCTCCGTCCAGGTCCCCGGCAACGCCCGCACGGCTGACCGCCGCGGGCAGGTCACTAAGCGGCGCCACGGTAAAGCCGCTCACGGCGAGGCTCTCCCCCGCGGGGCGATAGAGCTCGTCGGGCTGGGCGTAGCTCGTGTCCGTTCCAGCCGCGTCGGCCTCGGGGTACACATGGCCATTGAGGACGAAGGCCTCGAGCCGACCGTCCAGGTCCGCGTCGAGGAAGCCTGTCCCCCAGCCGAGCCGCACCAGGCTCGCGGCGGCGACGCCCTGGCGGGCGCTGCGCTCACGGTACCCAAGGCCTCGGCGCCCGGGCCGGTAGAACGCGTTCGGCTCGCCGCTGAAGTTCGTCACGAGCAGGCTCGGACGCCCCGCCCCGTCGAGATCCTCGCAGGCGATGCCCATGCCAGCCTGCTCGCGGCCATCGGCGCCGTGCCCGACCCCCAGAGCGAACCCCTGCTCTCGGAAGCGGCCGTCGGCGCCCAGCACCCAGAGGTGGTTGGGCTGCGAGTCGTTCGACACGAAGAGGTCCTCGCGGCCGTCTCCGTTGGCATCGAGCGCGACGACACCAAGCCCGAACGCGGGCGATGCGTCGAGCAGGCCGGCCACCTCCGTCACCTCCTCGAACGAGCCGTCGCCGAGGCCGCGGAAGAGACGATCGTGCAAGGGAGTGAGTCCCTCGGGCCCGACCATCACGCGCTGTCCCTTCC
>JBDQFW010000383.1:0-1761 GCA_040265735.1 Planctomycetota bacterium
GCTGATCGCGGACCAGCTGCGCCACGTGCTCGAGCCCGCGGCGCAGGTCCACCAGCTCGCGGCCCATGCGACCTCGCGCGTCGCGCTGTGCATCGGCAAGGGCCCGCAGGAACGGCGGCAGGTGCCCCGCGCGCGGATCCTCCGCGAAGAAGGAGGCGAGGTCCGCGCCCTGCTCCTCCAGCGTTCGGACGACCACCTCCAGGTCCTCCTCGGGCAGCTCTCCGAGCGCCTCCTGGAGCTGCTCGGTGGCGACTCCGATCCCGGAGAGGACATTGCCCACGTTGTGGAGGATGCCGGTGGCGATCTCGCTCTTGCCCGCGGCGCGGGCCGCGTCGATCAGCGCCGCGCGGGCCTCGGCCAGCTTGCCGAGCATGCGATCGAGCTCGGCTGCAAGCCGCCCCAGCTCGTCCGTGCGGCCGTGGTGCACGCGTGCGCTGAGGTCCTCGGTGCGTCCTACGCGCTCGGCGTGGGACGCGAGCTCCTCGAGAGGGCGCAGCACGATGCGGCGCAGCAGGATCATGAGGGCGAAGAGCAGGATCAGCGCGCCGATCAGCACCGACAGCCGCCCGAAGGTCGTGGCCGCGGCGCCCTGGCGCGAGATCTCCCGCGGCAGCCGCGCCGCGATCAGCAGGTCCGGCTGGGCCTGCAGGTCGTCGAAGGTGACGACTGCGAGGGCGTGCTCCTCGCCGGGCTCGAGGTGGCCCCGAGCCGATGCTGTCGCGAGGGCGAGATAAGGCTCGAGGTGGGGGGGCAGGCCCGCCCCGTCGTGGATCTGGTGCAGCTCGAACTCGACCCCGATCCGGCGAGCGAGCTCGGCGATGCGCAGGGTCGAGAGTCGCCTCCCGAGCACGAGGTGCCCGCGCTCCCCTTCAGCCTGCTTGCCCTGCGGATCCTCCACGGGCGCGATGGCTATGAGCAGGGGCCCGTGCTCGGTCTGTTGGATCCCCGCGCGCGCGCCGGCCCCGCCCGCAAGGAGAGGGTGGCGCGCGGACCAGGAGCCCAGGGGCAGCTCGTCGTACTGGGCCTGCTCCCCGGCCTCTCCCTCGAGGGGAGACAGGGTCGCGTGGGCCACGGCATGCGCACCGCGCTCGTCGGCAGCGGCGAGCACGAAGAGCAGGTCCAGGTCCAGACCGCGTAGGGCCTGCGGCCCCAGCTCGCCATGCTCCTGCGCCTGCCGAAGAGCCCGCCGCACGGCCTCGGTCGTGGCGAGGCCCGCGGCCAGTCCCTGCAGGCCCTCGGCCTCGGCGGAGAGGGCTGCCCGCACGCGGCGCACATCGGCCTCGGCTGCGTGCTCCTCGAGGGCCTGGAAGCGCTCCCCGAAGACGCGCTGCACCACGAAGCCGTCGAGCCCGGCGAAGAGGGCGACGACGACCACGAGGGCCAGTGCGATGCGCGTGGACAGGGACAAGGGGTGTCCTGGGGTGAGCCTCGGGAAGAGCTGGCGGTGTCTGGCGGCTCAGCCGACGCGGCGCAGGCCGGCCGAGACCACCCGGCGCTCGGGCGGCTCCGTGTCGGCCACTTCCTCGCGCAGGGGGCGCGTGGCCGTGAGGATCAGGTCGCCGAGCTCGACCAGCTGATCGCCCTTGCGCAGCTTGAAGTCTCGCGGACGCTCGCCGCGGGCGACGGCCTTGAGGAAGGTCTCGAAGCGCCAGACCGGACCGGCGAAGCGGAAGGTCGAGAGGATGCCGACCAGGAAGGTGAGGGGCAGGCACGCGAGCAGGGACCAGCCGAGCGAGCGCAGGACGACGCCCTGGGAGAGCG
>JBDQFW010000384.1:0-1761 GCA_040265735.1 Planctomycetota bacterium
CCCGATCCCCAGTGGCTCCAGTGGCGAACGCCCCTTGTCTCGGGTCCGGCCGCGGATCTCTTGCAGGTCCCAAGACCGCTGCTCGCCCGCCGGAAGTGGGTCGACGACGGCCTCCTGCGGCGGTCCATGCAGGTCGAGGGCTGGGTCGTCCCGGTCCCCGGTGGGCTGATAGGGCCGCGAGCGCTCCTCTCGCCTGCGGAGGGTGCTCGAGACGGACGCACCGAGCTGGAGCTGCGGGGGGCTCGGAGCCTCCTGGGGGCGCTGCCCGGCTCGGATGCGGTGGTGAGGATCGAGGATCCCCTTGGCGACGCGGGCGCGCCGGCTCTGGGATCGCGTACGCCCACAGCGCCTGAGGAGTCGCTCGTCCTGCTTGGCGACCGCATCCTCCCCGCTGGGCCCGAGTCGTGGTCGGTGCGCGAGGGGCGGTTCTCGATCCGCGTCGAGGCCGGTGCGGACCCTGTCCTCGGCGCGCTGGTGGTCGGACGCGAGGATGCGCTGCCCCTAGGGCTGCTAGGGCCGGAGCAGGACGGTCGCTATCCCCTGCTCCCGCTTCCCTCTGGAACCAAGTGAGGCCAGAAGGGCGCCCCTTCATGGGGGCCGCCTCCTCAGCCCGAAAGCTCGTCCCAGGTGCGACCGGGCTCGGCCTTCGCCGCCTGGGGCAGGCCGCATGCGGCCCAGCCCTGGACCGCGATCCCGCCCATGCCATCGGGGCGGCCGTGGAACCCGCCGTCCATGTTGGCCAGGACCTGGAATCCCTCGGAGCTGAGCAGCTCGCAGGCCATCAGCGAGCGGCCGCCGGCCTTGCAGGCCACCACGAGCTTGGCGTCGGCGGGGAAGTGGCGCTGGCACACCGAGACGAACTCGGGGTTGGGCTCCATGCCCATCATCCCGCGGAACACGACCGGCACGTTGTAGGCGCCCGGGGGGTGCCCCTCCTCGAACTCCTCCTCGGTCCGGACGTCCAGGTAGATCCAGCCCTCCTCGAGGCGAGCGTGTGCGGCCTGCGGATCGATGTTCTCGAAGCTCATGGGTACCAGGATAGCTGCCCTCGAACCGCGTCCGCGCGTTACGGCCCGAGGATCAGGCGCGGGAGGAGGACCTCGGGGTCCAGGTCCGATGCCTCGAGGAGCAGGAGGTCGACCGGGATGGGAGCGTGCTCCCAGAGCGCGCGTCGCACCTCCTCGGTCGCGGGGTCCGCGCCCTGTGCCTGCGCGACCTCGAGGGCGAGGCGCAGGTCGGCCTGGCCCGCAGGTGGGAGGTCCGCCTCGGAGAGGACGCGGAGGTCCGGGAGGCGCCCAAGGAGCTCGCTCTCGACCCACGCGGGCATGCTGCCTCCGAGCACCAGCAGGCCGCGCTCAGCGCGCACGCCCTCCGCGCTCACGATGAGGTTCGCCGGCTTGACGTCCTTGTGCCAGAGGCCCTCTCCATGGAAGCGGCGAAGCTCGTCGCAGACCTCGCGGGCGTGGAGGACGGCCCGCCGGAGGGCCGGGGATTCCAGGGGCTTGTCTCCCTCGTGAAGCGCGTCGATCTCATCCTGCAGCGACGGGCCCTCGACGAAGGGCATGACGTAGTGGAACTGCTCCTCGTCAAGCCGGTGATCGAGCACGAGGCCCAGGCGCCCGGCCGGCTCGAGTGCGCGTGACTCGCGCAGGATCTGGGGCAGGGTCGAGCCCGCCGTCAGAGTGAACACCTTCACGACGACCTGCTCGGGAAGCCTGCGCCCGCGGCTCTCCAGGTCACGGACCCTCTCGGGGGTCGGCC
>JBDQFW010000385.1:0-1728 GCA_040265735.1 Planctomycetota bacterium
GGCGCAGGGCACCCAGGTCCCCCGCCGGTCGCCGGCGGCGCTCGCAGGTGCGCGCGTCCACCAGGGTGTCGGCGCGGCTGCAGCCCACCGCCATAGCGAAGGGCGTGCCGTCCTCGGCGACGACCGTCACCCACAGCAGGCCGGCGTGCTCATCGAGGGGAACGGTCCACGAGCCGTCGGGGTTCTCCGCCGGCAGCACCGGGCCCGCGGGCTCCGGCCCGAGGGGACGGAACTCGAGCAGCCCCTGCGCCAGGTCGAACCGGATCGCGTGCTCGCGCAGGACCTCGTAGCCGATGCTCCCGACGAGGGCGTTCTCCCCCAGCTCCTCGGAGTGGTACTTGGTGAAGTCCTCCATGAACTCCTCGTCGCCGAGCTCGCGGCGAGGCACCTCGAGGTCGAACTCCGGCAGGTGGATCCGGATCGGGATCGTGGTGCCGTCGGGGTTCTCGCAGCGCAGGGGCGCCGCCGCGCGGTTGTGGAGGATCAGGCCATGCGGCTGCTCGAACTCGACGAGCAGGTTGGCGGGGATCCGGCGGAAGGGCGTCGACAGGTCGCAAGAGACCACGAGGCGCCCGTCCACGAGGGTCACCGGAACGCGGCCCCGCACGGGCTCCTGCGCGCAGAGCGCGGGCGCGCCCAGGCACAGGGAGACCAGGAGGAGCAGGAGGCGGGACACGGAGGGTGCGGCCCGGGGGGGACGGGCCGTGCGGGGGGAGCTAGGTGCGGAGGGAAAGCCCTCCTAGCGGCGGCTCAGCGACTGCTGCGGGGCTTGCCCGGGATGACGCCGAAGGCCCAGGTGTCGTGGGCCATGGTGATCTCGATCTCGAGGTTCTGCGGCACGCTCACGGCGACCGGCACGAAGCCTCGGCCTCAGCAGCTGCCCGGGAAGAGCGCCTTCAGCAGCTCCGTCCCGAGCTTGCGCTCCTTGATCGTGAACTCGGGGCTCTTCCCGCGCGGCGCCCAGCCGCGGTACTCCTCGCCGGCCGCGCCGTACCACCAGACCTGCTCGGGGTCGAAGGCGACCTGGTCACCGGAGCGCTGGAAGGCGAACTCGGCGCGCGTCGGACCGCCCCATGCGAGGGCCGTCTCAGCCTCGGCGGCGACGACGAGGGGCTTCATCGAGCCCTCGGCCACCTCGACCCGGGCATCCCCAAGGCCAATGACCGCGCCGTGCAGGCGATAGCGGCCGACGGGGACCTGCAGCGGGCCGTCGGCCCAGGCGAGGTCGAAGGAGTGGCGGCCGTCCGTGCTGCGGACGACGGCGGCCAGGATGCGCGCGTCGCCGTCGAACTCGCTCGCCAGGTCGAGGGCACCGGTGGGGCCCGCGAACGGGGCAACCTCGAGGCTGGAGCCGTCCGGCGCCACCGTGAGGGTCTGCACCGTCCCGCCGATGCTCAGCGTGCTCGAGAGGAAGGTGGCGTGATCAGAGCTGCCCAGAACCAGCGCGTCCTGGCCCACCTCGCCGAACACCCCATCGCCGTCCTGGTCGATGACCTGGATGCGCAGGTCGCCGAGCTGGCCGCGAACGGTCCCGGACGGCGCCCACTCCCAGCCTCTGCCTTCGTTGCGCAGGCGCACGCCGTAGCGCAGGGGCTCGCCGCCGGCGCGCTCCCCCTCGAGGACCACGAAGGCCGAGCGCACGCCGGTCTCCTCGTCCAGCACTCCCTCGAGCGCGCGCTCGGGGGCACCGTCGCCGTCGGCGTCCACGCGGAGGCCCTCGCCCTCGGG
>JBDQFW010000386.1:0-1706 GCA_040265735.1 Planctomycetota bacterium
ATGGTGAGGTCTTCGCCCTCGGTCCAGGTGCGGGCGCGGCCCACCGGCACCGAGAAGTCGTGCGCGGGGTACGAGAACGACCAGGCGCCGTCCTTCTCGTCGTGCAGGTCTTTGGTCATGTACAGCGCGATGGGCTCGAGGAAGGCCACCACGCGCCCGGAGGCCGATGCCATGGCAAGGGCACCGCGGAGCATGCGCACGGCGTCGTCGCCGCGGCTCGGGCAGGCGAGCGCAAGCCCCGGGATCTCGCGCAGGGCGCCGATGGAGTTGTCGTTGTGGAAGTGGCCGCCGAACCCCTTCTGGTAGGCAAGGCCGGCGATGCGGACGACCATTGGGTTCTGGAAGGTGCGGTTCGAGAAGAACTGCAGCGAGCAGGCCTCTCCGCGCAGCTGGTCGATGGCGTTGTGCAGGTAGGCCAGGTACTGGATCTCCGGCACCGGCAAGAGGCCCGCCTGGGCAGCCCCCTGGGCCACGCCGAGAATCGTCGTCTCGTCCAGGAGGGTGTCGAAGCAGCGCGCCTGCCCGAAGCGGCGCTGGAGGTTCTGGGTCAGGCCATAGACCCCGCCCTTCTTGCCCACGTCCTCGCCGAAGACGAGCGCCTCCGGGTGCGCGAGCATCGCGTCGTGGAGCGCCTGGTTGATGCGCGCTGCCAGGGTGCGGCGCGTGGGCGTGTCCTGCTCCTCGGGGAGCTTGGCGCCGAACACCTCGCGGCGAGCCTCTGCGGGCAGCGCGCGCGAGCCCTCGGCCCGCCAGAGCTCCGGCTCCTCGGGAGCGAGGGGCGCCGTGACCACCCGGGCATCGGTGAGCTTGGGGCGCAGGACGGCCTCCTCCATAGCCGCGTGCACGCGCGCGCGCGTGCTGGCAACGATCGAGCGCAGCTGAGCAGGAGTGGCCGCTCCCAGCTCGACCATCCGCCGCGCGGCCTCCAGCAGGGGGTCCTGGGCCTCGCTGGCCTCGATCTCCTCCACCGTGCGGTAGGCGGTCTCCACATCGCTGCCCGCGTGGCCCCAGAGGCGCACGGTCTCGAGGCGCAGGAAGACGGGCGTGCGCGCGCTGCGGCAGGTCCGCACGGCCAGCTCGACGGTGTCCCAGACCTCGTCGATCGAGCCGCGCGCGTCGAAGAAGGAGAGGTGGCGCTGGCTGCCCCAGGTGTCCTCCACCCAGCGGCTGGGAGTCTCGACGCTGATGCCGCGGCCGTTGTCCTCGCACACAAAGAGGATCGGGACCGGGTTGTCCTTGCGGCGCGCATAGCGAGCCGCGTTGACCCCCGTCAGGGCGGTGGCGTGGTTGCTGGAGGCATCGCCGAAGGTGCAGGTGACGATGGCGTCGGTCGGCAGGCCCGAGGGCTGGGGCAGGTCGGCCTCCACCTCCAGTCGGCGCGCACGGCCGAGCGCGAATGCCATGCCGACTGCCTTGGGGACATGGCTCGCGATGGTGCTGGTCTGCGGAGGCCGGCACAAGGTCTGGGGCAGCCGCGCGGCGTGGGTGCCTCCGCTGGCGGGATCCTCGGCGGAGGCGCTGAAGGAGAGCAGGGTGTCCCACAGGGGCGTGCTGCCAGGCAGCTGCCGCATGCGCGCCATCATCAGGCCGCCAGAGCGGTAGTGCAGGAAGCACGGATCGGTCGTGCGCAGCAGCGCCCCCACGCAGGCGTTCCGCTCGTGGCCCGCGCTCGAGATGGTGTAGAACCCCTGACCGCGGCGCGGGCT
>JBDQFW010000387.1:0-1646 GCA_040265735.1 Planctomycetota bacterium
CCTCGAGCCGCCTGCGCGCCTCCGCGCCGTGGAGCCCCTCCAGAGCCTTCCCGTGACGGCCTTCCGTCGCTGGCTCCAGGCTCCGTTCCTGTTCCATACGGCGATCGAGCTCGACCTGCGCGCGTGCACGGATGCCGCGCGCGAGATCGACGCGGCCGGCTTCGGCACGCTGCTCCACGGGGCCCTGGAGGTGCTGGGCGAGAAGGACCTGTGCGCCTGCGCGGACCCGGAGGTGCTGCGGCAGGCCCTGGCGGACGCCCTGTCCGACCGGGCGCGCAAGACCTACGGCAGCAGCCCGCGCCCGGCGGTCGCCCTCCAGATTGAGCAGGCTCACCGTCGGCTGGAGCTCTTCGTGCCCGTGCAGGTGCAGCGCGTGCAGGCCGGCTGGCGCGTGCGCGAGGTCGAGTGGCGTGCACCCGAGCCGGTCCAGCTGCCGTGCGGCACCCTGGCGATCCGCGGCTCGATCGACCGCATCGACGAGCACGAGGACGGGCGGCTGTGCCTGCTCGACTACAAGTCGAGCTCGAAGCGCAAGAAGCCCGAGCGAGCCCACCGGACCAAGGAGGGCACCTGGATGGACCTGCAGCTGCCGCTCTATGTGCACCTCGCCGGGCAGCTGACGGGGGACGCGCCCGTGCACGGGGGCTATGTGGCCCTGGGGCCGGACGACTCGAACACGGGCTTCGAGGACTGGTTCGACATGCGCGATCACGTGCAGGACGCGCTCGACGAGGCGTCGCGTATCGCAGAGCAGATCCGTGCCGGCGCCCTGCCTCCGACTGAGGCGCGCTATCGACCCTTCGATCCGTTCGAGGGCTATCTCGTGGGGCACGGCCTGGATCTGGCCGAGAGCGAGGAGGGGGACGAGTGAAGCGCGTCGAGGTGGTCCTGGCCTCTGCGGGTTCGGGGAAGACCTTCACCCTGACCCTGCGCTTCGCGGGGCTCCTGCTGCGCGGGGCGCGCCCGGAGGAGGTGCTCGCCGCGACCTTCACCCGCAAGGCGGCTGGCGAGATCCAGGCGCGCATCCTCGAGCGGCTCGCGGGCGCCGCCGAGGGCGGGAAGGGTCTGGACGAGCTGCGCAAGCACCTCGACTGGCCGGACCTCGAGGTGGGGCACTGCCAGGAGGTCCTCAAGCGCACCGTGGACGCGCTGCCGCGGATGCAGGTGCTGACCCTGGACTCGTGGTTCGCGCGCCTCGGCCGCGGCCTCGCTCCCGAGCTCGGGCTGGACCCGGGCTGGCGGATGCTCGAGGAGGTGGAGGACGAGGAGTTCCGCATCCAGGCGCTCGAGGAGGTGCTGGCCCGCGGCGATCGCGCGGAGCGCATTGCCCTGCTCCGGGACCTCCAGCGCGGACGCAGCGAGGCCCGCGTGCTGGACCGCCTCCTGCGCAGCGTCGCCTCGGCCCACGCCCGCGCGCGCTGGTCGGTGGAGGGGGCCTGGGATCACCTGGCTCCGGGCAAGCCCCTCGATGCGGCGGAGTTCGAGGCGCTCTACCGCGAGTTCGAGGGACTCGAGCTCGCCAAGACCAAGGCTGGAGCGGACCACTCGGGGTGGGTGAGCGGCAGGGTGAAGTTCCTGTCCGAGCTCGAGCGGCAGGACTGGGGGGCTCTGACTGGCGGGGGGATGTTCAGCAAGTGGGTCGAGGC
>JBDQFW010000388.1:0-1634 GCA_040265735.1 Planctomycetota bacterium
TCGACGGCCCGTGGGACTCGCCCGAGGTGATCCAGGAGAAGCGCGACACGCTGGGAGGCTAGCCCCCCCCGAGGGGCGAACCAAGGGGCGGAGGCGGATCCCCCCCCGGGGGGCGTGCCCGCAGGGGCCGCGCGCGCGGAGCACCAGCCGTAAGGGCGCAGGACCTCAGCCGTGAGGGCGCAGGATTTCAGCCCTGCAGGCTCATCACATCAGCCGTGCAGGCGCATCATCTCCGGAGCCGGGCGGCCCGCTCCGCCGGCACCCTCGGATCCGGTGCCCTCGGAACTAGCGGAGTCCCCCCCACCGCGTTCGGGGGGCGCTGCGTCCGCAGCCGCGGCCTCGCTGGCAGCCGGCCGAGCGGGCCGGATCTCGACCCAGCCCTCGCTGGAGCGCTCGACCTGGGCATGCTCGGACGCCTCGGCTGGCTCCTCGGTCAGCGCCGCCTCGACCGGGGCCGGGCGGGCGGCCAGGCACTCCAGCACGCGCGCCTCCAGGAGCTCGAAGTCGAAGGGCTTGGGCAGGGTTCCCAGGACGCCGGGGACGGCCAGCAGGCGCTCGGTGGAGTCCTGGTCCAGGTAGCCGGAGACGACGAGGGTCGGGGGCAGTAGGCCCTGCTCGGCAAGGACCGGCAGCTCGTCCAGGGCCGACTCCGCACCCAGGTCCAGGTCCGACAGCATGAGGTCGGGCAGGCCGTCGGCGAGGGCTGCACGCGCCTCCTCGAAGCTGTGGGCGCGGCGGACGCCGAAGCCCCGCTTGCCCAGGAACCAGGAGACCAGCTCCACGATCCGCTCGTCATTGTCCAGGACGAGGATGTCGGCCGGACCGGTCCCGGCAGACGCGGCCTGGGGCACGGGAAGGGCCTCGAGGGGGTCGTGCGCGTTCGGATCGGAGCTCGTCATGACGGAGAGGCCAAGACTACTCCGCTTGATGCAGCGTTCAAGGCGCGTGAAGGGAATCCTCACGCGCGTCCCGCCGGCCGGACGCACACCCTCGGCAGGGCCGTTCAGAGGGACTCGTAGGGCGTCACCTCGTCGAAGGGCACGCGCACCTTCATGGCACCCAGCTTGCACACGACCTCCTCGCGCTCACGGTCGAGCTTGTGGACGAGGACGCGCTTGCGGTAGCGCGGCAGGTACACGAGCGAGCCCTTGCCCAGCCCCGCCAGGAAGGTTCTCCGCCGATCGGTCAACGAGGCGCCGCTGAGGTCCGCTTGGAGCCGGTCGAGGACCTCCTCCATGGCGCGTCGCGCCTCTGCCCCCAGCTGCGGCAGCAGCGCGCGCGCACGCTCGAGGCCGCGCGCCGCCTCGCGCACGCGCTCCTCGAGGCCTTTCTGGGCCTCCGCCTCCACCTGCTCGCTGCGGCGCTCGAGGCGCTCACGCTCCCCGGCCAGGCGATTCGCCTCCTCGCGCGCCCTATCACGCTCCGACTCGGTCCGCTTGCGCACGCGCTCCGCCTCGATGCGCGCCGTCCGGACATCCGCGAACAGGTCGTCCAGATCCTGGCCTTGGCGCTCCAGGAGCTCTTGGGCTCGGGCGACGACGCTCCCGTCGAGACCGAGCCTCCGGGCGATGACCAGGGCCCCGGACTCCCCGGGCGTGCCCAGGTGCACCTGGTAGAGGGGGGCGAGGCTCTCG
>JBDQFW010000389.1:0-1558 GCA_040265735.1 Planctomycetota bacterium
GCAGCAGGCCCTCGATGCGCTCGATCAACTGGCGGCCGCGACGCACGCGGAGGAGCGCGCGCATCAGGCCGAGGCGGCGCTCGCCAGCGACCTCGTTCCAAGGCCGGGCGCCGAGGTCCTGCTCGAGCTCGAGGAGGGCCGTCTCGCCCACGAGGGCCGTCTCGTGCCAGGCTGCGTCCCGCGCCGCCTCCAGGAACACGAGGCGCACCCGGTGGAGGTGCTCCGCGAGGTGGAGCCTGCGGCGCCAGGTCAGGCGGACCGCTCGCGCGGGTCGCCGCTCGAGGTCGAGCAGGGCGGTCTCGAGCCGATCGAGCTGCGCAAGGGCCGAGGCCAGGGAGCGGCCGGCTGCAGGCGGATCTCCTCCTGCATGCGCGTGTCCACCACGCCCGGCGCCCAGGAGAGGACCTGGACCTCGCGCTGCGCGAGCGAGGCATAGGCCTCGGCATCCGCCGCGAGGCAGCGCCCGAGCATCTCGAGGGCCGCCTTCCCCGTGCAGTACGCCGTCCACCCGGGGATCGCGCGGCTGGCCGCACCGCTGGACACCTGCAGCACTCGCAGGCGGCCGCGCCCCTCGCGCAGGCAGGTTGCAGCGATCTGGTGGGGGCCGACGACCGCGATGCGGAGGGCGCGCTCGAGGTCGGCGGCGGCGAGCTCCCCATAGGGACCCATCGGGTCCAGGGAGCCCGCGTTCTGGATGAGGTCCACTGAGGAGGCCTCCCGCAGGCACTCCGTGAGCAGCTCTCCGCAGAACTGCTCCAGGGCAGGCAGGTCCGCGAGGTCCACGCGCGCATGGGTGTACCGCTCGTGTTCGACGGCCGCTGCCGAGCGTGCCACCCCAAGGACGGTGCGGCCGCGTTGGAGCAGCTCGTTCACGGTGGCGCGGCCGATGCCGCGGCTGGCGCCCGTCACGATGGCAAGGGGGGATTCCATGGGGACGCGAGGGTATCGTCCTCGCCGTGGAACCGGTCCCCGTCACGGTGCTCGTGGGCTTCCTCGGGAGTGGGAAGACCACCCTGCTGAACCGCCTGCTGAAGAGCGGGAGCGCGGGCCGCGCCCTCGTGGTGGTGAACGAGTTCGGCGACATCGGCCTCGACGGCGCCCTGCTCGAGTCCAGCGGCGACGGACTGGTGGAGCTGCCCGGCGGCTGCCTCTGCTGCACCATCGCCGGGGACCTCTTGGCCACGCTCGAGGGCCTCCTCGCCAAGCGGCGCCGGTTCCTGCGGCCGCTCCGCTTCGACCGCATCCTGATCGAGGCCAGCGGTCTCGCGACCCCGGGGCCGATCCTGCGGACGCTGCTGATGGAGCGCACCCTGGCGGAGCAGCTGCGCCCCGCGGGGGTCGTGGCCGTGGCCGCTGCGCCCCTGGTCGAGCGGCAGCTGGTCGAGCACCCGGAGGTGCGCGAGCAGCTGGCGCTGGCGGACCTCGTGGTGCTCACGCACCTGGATCGGACGCCCGGCGCTGACGACAGTGCCGCGGCCGAGGCTGCTGCCGCCTCCCGCGTCGCCGCGCGGGCGGCCCCCGGCGCTGTCGAGGAGCTGAGCGGGCGAGGCCGCGACCT
>JBDQFW010000390.1:0-1517 GCA_040265735.1 Planctomycetota bacterium
CCACATGCAGGAGGCCCTGGGCAAAGGACTGCTCGACTGCCGCGGCCTCCTCCGCCGAGCCGCTCGCCCGGTAGGCCAGGTTCGGGACCTCGAAGTGGACCCTGTCCCCGATCCGCCGAAAGCGAAGGAGCACCGCTCCGCCGGGCTGGCCGCGATCCAGACCGACCGGGTTGGAGCCCAGTCCCGAGGCGAGCCCCTCCACATAGAGGCACGAGCCCAGCACGCCCTCCGCTCCGTGCGCGGGGAGGTGAAGCGCCACCGTCGCCTTGGCCGGGTCCAGGGTGATGGGGAAGAGGCCCTCGGCCCACTGATGGGTCCCCGCATCGGGCTGCTCAGCCTCCTTGCCCGACACCACAGCGCAGGCAGGAAGAAGGACCAGGGCGAGCAGCGTCAGGGCAGGGAGCGGTCGAAGGAGTCTCATGGCGGCCTCGAGAGGCCGTCACCCTACCGTTCCCGGCGGTCACTTCGCGGGCCCCCGAGCCTCCGAGCGCAGCGGGCTGCCTCCGAACGAAGACCAGCCGAGCACGCAAGCGCGCCCGGCCGGCGGGGCTCCGCACCCGGCCTGCGACCGGGGGAGCCCCCTCTCTCTCCCTTCACAGAACAAGACCGCAGCCGCGGCCGAGAAGGGGGGCGATTCTCGGGGCTGTCTCGTCTAGACAGGTTTCGATCCCGGCACCTCAACGCAGCCGCAGCAGCAGGAGGTCACCCAGGGGCGACTCGCGGCGCCAGAGGAGCTCGTAGGCCGCGGGAGGGTCTGCGCTCGCCAAGGCCTCGAGCGCGCTGCCCGGCCGCACCGCGGACTCGCTGAAGGGGATGCCGGCCATCCAGCGCGACGCCGGGGTGCCAAGCAGCAGTCGCTCGTCGACCACAAGGTAGCGGCACTGAAGGTCCTGGGTCTGGTGCGTGATCCACTCCTCCAGGGTTCCGTGGTGGAGGACCTCCCAGGTGCGCAGCACGCGCTCGCGGCTGGCCTTGCGCTCCCACTTGGGCGAGAGCGGCACGGGGTGGCCCGTCGCGTAGAGCAGCAGCGGCCCCAGCATGAAGTCCGCGGCAATGGGCTCGAAGCGCGGAACGCGCTCCTCCACGGCGTCTATCAGGGCGAGCCGTGCGCGCGCTCCCTCCAGGTCGAGCCAGCCGGTGGGGTGGGCGCGTGCCTGGCGTTCGCTCAGCAATCCCTGTCCAAGGACCAGGGCAAAGAGCACGCCCCATCGGAGTCCCGCTCGGCCCTGCGCCGCCCAACCGGTCACCAGGACCGGCAGCAGCACGCACAGCAGGAGCCCCGGCAGGACCGTGACGCGCTGGACGAGCCAGGCAGCCGGCAGGGACAGGAGCAGGAACAGCCCAAGGGCCTCGACCTGCCTACGCCTGCGGAGTGCCCCAACCACGACGAAGGGCAGAATCAGGAGCCCTCCCTGGAGCAGCCTCCAAGCGGTGGCGGCACCGACCGTCGCGAAGGGCCCCTGCCACATCATCCGCACCGAGTCCGGCAGCCCCGAGGGGTCGTTCGGCTGGACGCC
>JBDQFW010000391.1:0-1503 GCA_040265735.1 Planctomycetota bacterium
AAGACGTACCGCGCCGCCTGGGAGCAGTGGCTGACGTACGCCCGGGTGAGGGGACGCCACCCGTTCTTCGACGGGCAGACGCGGCCGGAGATCCGGCAAGACGAGGAGGAAATCCTCCTCTATGTCGTTCACCTGGGCGTCACCATGAGCCGGGCCGCCGGCACCGTCAAGGCGAAACTTTTCGCCCTCCGGCAGATGCACATCATGTCGGGGTACCCGGACCCCCTCCTCAACAAACCCCGGCTCTGGATGGCCATCAAGGGTCTTGAGAGACGGAGGGGACCGGCCCGCCGGAAGCTACCCACTACCCCGGGAATGCTCCGGTGGATCCGCACCCAGTTGCGGCCAGAGAGTCGGCCGAACGACGCCGTCCTATGGTGCGGGCTGATGCTCGCGTTCTTCTACCTCATGAGGGTAGGAGAATACGCCCACTCGGGCCACTGGGACCGACAGAAGGTCCTTACCCCCAGCGACCTTAAGGGTCAGGCTGGGGGGTGCGCGGTCGCGCACTACAAGGAGGCTGACGAGCTCCTGCTCCGGTTCAAGAGCTCGAAGGCCGACCAGGAGGGGGCCGGAGCGACGAGGAACCACTACAGGACTCACGAGGAGCTCTGCCCCGTGGAGGCCGTGGAGCTCCTCGAGAAGCACCTCGGCCATCGGATGCGGAACGAGCCGCACGAGCCTCTCCTCCGCTGGGAGGACGGGACTCCGCTCACCCGGGAGCACATCCAGGCCATCCTGGAAAGGAGCGCGGTGGCGTGCGACTTGCCTGCGGATCGTTTCCGCTCGCATAGCCTCCGCATCGGGGGCGCGACCGCCCTCTACCACATCTACCATGACGTCGAAATCATCAAACGTTATGGCAGGTGGACCAGTGGGGCCTTTCAGGGGTATCTCTGGGATGCCAATGAAACGGCCCAGGGAGTCGCGGCCAAGATGGCCCGCGACAACACCACGATCCACGTGGATCGACCTTCGCCCACCGACCACGCGTCCGCTAGCGCCCGAGCACGAGAAGCACGAGCGCGCAAAGTAGGTAGAGAGACGCCGTATTTAATTTCTATATTAGAGCGTCGGCTCAACGACGCCCCGCGCTGCACCCCCCCGCGTCACGTCGCCAGCATGCAGCCGCGCGACGATCACATGGACCTCGCCTACGGGAGGCGGTCAGCGCGCGGGCGCGGGCGGCAGCCCCGTGCACCGGGCGGCGGGCGTGGCCGACAGCCTCGCGCGCCGGGCACCTCACGCTCACGCGCACCGCGACCGCGCCCGTTCACGCAGCGGGCCATCATCTTCCTCCGGCACGACTTGGTCCGCGCGGGTATCCCGCACTCCCACGGCTGGGCTGACGTCGGCGCCGTCGTTCGCGCCCTCGAGACGACTCGGATGGCGCTGATGATGGCCGTCGAGGAGGACCCGGAGCGCTTCGCCTACGATGCGAGGCGCGACTACATCCGCGCCAAGGCCAAGCGCTCCTACGTCGAGAGCGAGTCGGGCGGGTCC
>JBDQFW010000392.1:0-1481 GCA_040265735.1 Planctomycetota bacterium
GGCCAAGGCCGCCATGGAGCTCGAGGGGCACGGCGGCGTGGTCCGCGGCCAGGAGGTCTACGAGGACCTGCCCGCCGAGGCACTCGCCGCGAGCGGTCACGGCTCGCGCTGCGCCGAAGGCGTCTACTCCCTGGACCAGGCCTGGCAGCGCAGCGTCGCCTACCTGCTCGCCATGCAGCGCGAGGACGGAGGCTGGAAGGACTCGATCTACGACTTCGGGGGCACGGACGGTCTCCCCAACGTCCAGGTCGCCGTGAGCGCCATCGCCGCGCGCGGTCTCCTCGAGGCGCGGCAGCGGGGCGTCGAGCACCCGGGCCTCGAGGCCGGCCTGCGCCGCGCGCTGCGCTTTCTGCTCGACGAAGGCAACCTCAACCGCGAGGACAGCGACGAGCTGATCTGGGCGTACACCTACCGCGCGCAGACCCTCGCACGCTGGCTCGAGCTCCTGCCCGAGGACGCGGAGGCCGTGCGCCCGGGGCTCCTCTTCATCGGACAGCGCCTGCTGGAGGAGCAAAAGGAGGACGGCTCCTGGGCCCATGAGTACTCGAACCCGTTCGTGACAGCCGAG
This sequence comes from Planctomycetota bacterium, assembly GCA_040265735.1. Classification (GTDB taxonomy): domain Bacteria; phylum Planctomycetota; class UBA1135; order UBA1135. The sequence goes on from JBDQFW010000392.1 coordinate 569, forward strand.
GGGCTCCTCGCCCTGCGCGCCCTGCGCGACGCACGCGTCGAGGTCCCCGGGCTCGGGGCCGCGGTGGCGCGCGGCACCGCCGCGCTCCTGCGCTGCCGCACGGAGGAGGGGGCCTACACCTACGGCAATGTGCGCGAGGGCCGGCGCGCGCGCGCCCAGGTCGAGGGCGGCGTGGGCCGCATCCCGCGGGGCGAGCTAGCCCTGCACGCGTGGAGCGCTGAGGGTGCGCGCCCGCTCGCGGAGGCGGTCGCCGCGTCGCTCGCCCATGAGGAGCACCTGCTCCCGGCGCAGAAGTACGACGACCACACGAGGAGCTTCGCCTACGGCGGCTTCTTCTTCTTCTACGACCTGCAGGCGCGAACCCAGGCCATGCGTGCGCTCGCCGACGAGGGCAGCAGCGCGGCGCGCGCTCAGCTGGCCGAACAGCGCGCGCAGGTGCTCTCCTTCGTCGAGATCGACGGAGCCTTCATCGACTCGCACGAGATCGGCCGCTGCTACGGCACGGGCATGGCCCTCTGGAGCCTAGCTCTCACCGAGCGCTGAGGGCCGGCCGCTGCCGAGTCAGTCCTCGTTCAGCTCGAGCGAGGTGGCCTTCATCGTGTAGCAGCCGGCCGCGTAGCCGGTGCCGTCATCGAGGCCCTCGATCCGGAAGGTGCCCGTCACGAGGACGGGGAGCTGGACGAAGTACTCGGCGCCCTCGCCCTCCATCACGACCTCGACCCAGGCGTCGGGTTCAGGCGCGGTCCCGAAGCAGCAGGCCAGGAGGTCGCCGACGAGCATCAGCGAGCGCACACGCTCGCCCGCCCACTCGAGGGGGACCATGTAGCCCTCGACCGTGACGACCTGGCCGTCATGGCGGGCGATCGCCTCGGGGAATGCGCGGTCCTCTTCGGGATAGGACTCGGGGTAGAGG
>JBDQFW010000393.1:0-1426 GCA_040265735.1 Planctomycetota bacterium
GATCAGACGCGTCAAAGCCAGCGGGCGTGCCTGACGAGGAGGCCTCCTCGCCCGAGGGGCTGACGGCGGCAAGAGCCTGGGCCTCGATCACCTCGGAGGGGCCCTCGGTGGAGAGTGCAGGCTCCACAGCCTCAGCTGCAGGGGCCTGGAAGGGCACCGGAGCCGAGGCTTCCATGGGGCGGACGGCGGTTCCGTTCACGAAACGCGGCTCAGGGCTCGAATCAACCCCGCTGTCGACACCCGCACCGGTCCATCCGGCCGCCTGGACAGGGCCCTGGTCCGCGCCCTCGAACTGCATCCAAGCAGCCACCAGGAGCACGGCCCAGGCCGTGAGGGCCCCTTGCACCATGCGCGCACGTCGGCGTCGGCCGGACTCCCAGCGCTCTACCGACTCGGTGAGCGGGGTCTCGGCGGAGGGCGCGGCGGGGGCTGCCCCAGCGAGCTCAGTGGCAGGACCTTCCTCGGCATGAGCGCCGGAGAGAGGACTGGAAGGCGTAGGGCCTTCGGCCGGCTGCTCGGGGAGAGCCTCGTGCTGCAGGGCCTGCGACGCACGGGTCTCCACCGCGACCCCCGTCACCTGCTGTGTGTCTTGTGACGCTCGCGATCGTGGGATGCTCTGCGACTCGAGGGGTGCCGCGGAAGAGCCTTGGGCGGCCGGCTGCCTCACCGTGAGCGTGCTGCTGGAGGCGGCGGCTCGAGCGGACCCGCCGAACTCCGCGGAGACGAGACCATCGAGCCCGTCCGGCCGAATGGGTCCGGCCTCGTTCGGCGTCGACTCGTGAAGGCTCGGCGCTGACTCCTGCGCGGAGCTGGGGCGCAAGGATCGGGGCGAAGCGGCGACGGTCTCCGGCGCCGCCGCGTCCGCGCGCGGGAGCTCATAGGCCGGCTCCTCGTGGGCAGGGACGACCACCGGTGACGCCCCCTGCGGCGGCTCGTCCTCGGGGCTGGCGCCAATCCACTCGATGCCGCGATGGTCGGGGTCCAGCGGAGGCCTCCCCTCGCAGGCGGACTCCGGGTACGCAGCGAGGAGCGCGGCTGGCTCGACGAGGCGAATCCGCTGCCCGAGGTGAAGAGCCGGAAGGGTCGGAAGGATGCCGCTCTGCACCGAGCGGCGAAGGGCCAGGTGTGAGACTCCCGCGGCGCGGGCGGCCTCCCCGAGGGTCAGGAGGCGCTGGGGGTCGGGATGCAGGGTCCGGCAGGTCATGTGCGATTCACGGGCTCCAAGTCAAGCCAATCCAGAATGTCCATCCCCTCGGCTCGATCGTCGTGCGCGTCACCACGGGGGGAAGCCCCGCGAGGGCGAGCTGGGTCTCTGCGTCCGCCGATCCGAGAGGTATGTCGTAACCCGAGCCGACCTCCAAGCGCCAGCGGTTTTGAAGGGGCCACTCGAGCCCTGCGGCGACCCCGGCCTTGGCATAGGCGTCGC
>JBDQFW010000394.1:0-1242 GCA_040265735.1 Planctomycetota bacterium
GTCCGGTCTCCTCGAGGGCGGCGAGGACCCGGCCCACATTGCGGTCCATCCCCGAGAGCAGCCGGTAGTACGCGCGCAGGTTGCGGTCGTACTTCGTCGGCGTATCCCAGCGCCAGCCCCAGCGCACGCGCCCCATCGACTCGCGCAGGAAGGGTGGGAGCGCGTCGAACGCGGCCTCCCCGAGGACGGGCTGGGGCAGGTCGACTCCCTCGTAGCGACCGTCCTCCGCGTCGGGCCAGGGGTAGTGGTCGACCTTGTCATGGTCTTCCGCGTGCCCGGCGTTGAAGCTGATCGACAGGCACCAGGGGCGCGCATCCTCGGTCGCCACGAACGCCACGGCCTCGTCGCCGATCAGGTCGGTCACATGCCTGCGCGTGCCGTCGGCCTGCTCCTTCCAGTACGGCGCCCGCATCATGGGGCGCCAGGTGTCGAAGGCGCGCTCGCCGTAGCCTGCGCCGGCGCTCAGCCCGAACTTGCCCACGAACCCGGTCCGGTATCCCGCCTCGCGCAGCCGAACGGGATAGGACGATGCAGCCTCGGCCTCGTCCAGGCCGGGCATCCCGAAGGTGTACTCGTGGCTGCGCTCGTCGAGGCCCGTGAGGGCAGTGGCGCGGCTGCTGGCGCAGATGGGGGTCGTGACGAACGCGTTCACGAACCGCGTCCCCTCGGCGGCCAGGCGGTCGAGGTGCGGGGTCTCGAGGACCGGGTGCCCCGCGCAGGAGAGATGGTCGCTGCGGTGGTCGTCCGAGAGGATCAGGACCACGTTTGGGCGCTCCACCATCGGACGAACGGCCGGCGACAGAGTCGCTCCGGGGGCGGAGCAGGAGACGAGGCTCCCGGCGGCGAGGGCGGCCAGGGCCCAGGGGTGCAGCAGGCGACGCAGGCCTCGGTCCGAAGGGCGCATGGGGTCAGCATAGGGGCACCGGGAGCGCGCTCCCTAGGATGCACGCATGCTCATGACGCCGCCGCTCTTGGCCGCCGCCCTCCTCGGGGGGACCCTTGGCCTTCAGGACCCCGAGGCCACCCCCAACGGGCGGACGCACTACCTCGGCCGAGAGGTCGCCCGCACCATGCACTGGCGCGGGGCACCGTGGCTCATGCGCGAGACGCGCGAGCAGGAGGAGAACGGTGAGCGCCTGCGCAAGTGGCTCGCCGTACAGCCCGGCGCGAGCGCCGACCCGCGGGCGCTCCAGATCCTCGCCCCACTCCTTGACCACGCCGAGGCCACCGGCGTCGAGATCG
>JBDQFW010000395.1:0-1227 GCA_040265735.1 Planctomycetota bacterium
GGCCTGGGGAGTGCCCTCGTCCGTGAGGGTCTGGACCGGGTGCGGGCCCGTGGGGATGCCCTGTGCCTCGTGTACGGGGATCCCGACTACTACGGGCGCTTCGGGTTCCGGGCCTCGGCGGCCAGCGCGATCACCCCTCCGCACGAGCTCCATCCGGACATGGCCCATGGCTGGCAGGCGCTGTGGCTTGGCGCACCCCAAGAGGTCGCCTGCCGCGTGCAGCCCGCGGAGGCCCTGCGCGCGCCTGAGCTGTGGTGAGACCGTGCGCCCTGTTGGGCTTCTGTGAGCCCGCTCCCCGCGGGCATCTCGGCACCTAGACTTCGGCGATGACGCCGAGCGCCCACACCTCCAGGAGCCTGCTCCCTGCCGCCCTCACGATCCTCGCGGCCTGCCAGGCCCCTCATGTTCTCGAGGAGGCGCCGCCAGCGGAGCGTGGGACCGTGGTCGACACGCTGCACGGGGTCGAGGTCGCAGATCCCTACCGCTGGATGGAGGACTCGGACGACCCGCGCCTCGGGGAGTGGATCGACGCGCAGAACGCGCGGACCCACGCCTACCTCGACTCCCTCGAGGAGGTCGACAGCTTCCAGGAGCGCCTGACCGAGCTGTGGGACTACGAGCGGATCAGCATGCCGCGCCGGCGCGGGCCGCGCTGGGTCGTGTCGCGCAACGACGGGATGCAGGCGCAGAGCGTGCTGTACTCCATGCCGACACTGGACGGCGAGCCTGAGGTCCTGTTCGACCCCAACACCCTCTCCGAGGACGGGACGCGAGCCCTGGCGGGGACCTCCTTCAGTCGGGACGGCCGCTATATGGCGTACGGGATCGCGGACGGCGGCTCGGACTGGAACGTGTGGCGCATCCGCGACGTGGAGACCGGTGAGGACCTCCCCGAGCAGCTGGACTGGATCAAGTTCAGCCGCCCCGCATGGCTGCCGGACGGGAGCGGTTTCCTCTACTCGCGCTACGAGGAGCCCACGGGTGACGCCCTCCTGGAGGTCAACCGCGCGCCGAAGCTGTGCCTGCACCGGCTCGGCACCTCGCAGGCCGAGGACGAGGTCGTCTACGCGCGCCCGGACCACCCGGAGTGGAGCTTCGGCGCGCGCGTGACCGAGGACGGCGCGTGGATCGTGCTGTCGATCCGCCAGGGCACCGATCCGCGCAACCGGGTCTTCCTCAAGAGCGTCCACGACGCGGGCGCGCCCATCCAGGAGCTCATTCCTGAGC
>JBDQFW010000396.1:0-258 GCA_040265735.1 Planctomycetota bacterium
CTCCTCGGCGCCGGCCTCGTCCCCACCAGCGAGAACTTCGGCCGGCAAGGGGAGCGCCCCACCCACCCCGCGCTGCTCGACTGGCTCGCGCAGGCGCTCGTCGACTCGGGCTGGGACCTCAAGGCCCTGCACCGCCTGATCATCACCAGCGCGACCTACCGGCAAGCCAGCGGCGCGGCGGCAGACCGCTTCGCCGCGGATCCGCACAACCGGACGCTCGCGCGCTACCCGCGGCGGCGCATGCAGGCCTGGATGCTG
>JBDQFW010000396.1:268-1190 GCA_040265735.1 Planctomycetota bacterium
GAGCGCGAGCGCCTGGTCGCGCTCAGCGGTCGGCTGGCGGCGCAGCTCGGCGGGCCGCCCGTCCGCCCGTATCAGCCGCAGGGTGTCTGGGACGAGGCGACGTTCGGCTTCATCAAGTACACCCAGGGGCGCGGGGACGAGCTGCGGCGGCGCAGCCTCTACACCTTCTGGCGCCGCATCGTCGGGCCGACGATGCTGTTCGACACGCCGGCGCGGCAGCAGTGCGTGGTGCGGCACGCGGTCACCAACACGCCGCTGCACGCGCTGACGACGCTGAACGAGACCGGGTTCGTCGAGGCCGCGCGCGGCTTCTCGTCGCGCGCGCTCGCGCACGGGGCGACCCCCCGAGCACAGATCGCGTGGATGTTCCGCGCCGCGACCGCGCGCGCCCCGGAGGCGGTGGAGCTCGACGTGCTCACGCGCCGCTTCTTCGACACTCGACAGCGCTTCGCCGACGGCGCGCTCGACCGCGAGGCGTTCCTGCAGATCGGGGCCGACGCGACGCCCCCCGGACTCGACAAGGACGACCTCGCAGCGCTCACCGTCGTCGCATCGCTGGTGCTCAACCTCGACGAGGTGCTGTGTCTGCCGTGAACCCGCTCACCGAAGCCTCCCGTCGCTGGACGCGCCGCGCGCTGCTCGGCGACGCCGCCGTCGGCCTGGGCGCCACGGCGCTCGGCTCGCTGCTGCACGGCGACGGCGTCGGCCGCCACTTCGCGCCGCGGGCCAAGCGCGTCATCTACCTGCTGCAGAACGGCGGGCCGTCCCATGTGGACACCTTCGACCACAAGCCGAAGCTGCGCGAGCTGCACGGCCAGCAGATCCCGCCGAGCTTCGTCGAGGGCGTGCGCTTCAGCTCCATGCTCGACGGGCAGGGCGAGAAGCCGCTGCTCGGCAACCTCCCGAGCTTCGCGCGCTACGG
>JBDQFW010000397.1:0-731 GCA_040265735.1 Planctomycetota bacterium
GCGCAGACGCTGGCGAGGCGCTGCACCGAGATGTTGCCCTCGCCCTTCTCGAGCTGCACCAGGAAGCGGGGCGACACGTCCGCCTGGGCGGCCAGATCCTGCTGGGTCAGGCCCAGGCCGAGGCGCCGGGCGCGCAGCCGCCGGCCGAGGGTGTGCAGCAGCATGGCAGCGCCTCCAACTGCTGCAGTATACTGCACCCGATTTCGATTGACCACCCCCCACAGCTGCACTATACTGCGACCACCAGCCCCGGAGCCCTCCCCATGGCCAAGTACCACGACGTCCCGCCGGTGGATTTCGAGACCCACCCCTCTCGCTACGCCCACTGGGATCTTCAGGTGGACGGCGACATCGCCACGCTGACGATGCGCATCCAAGAAGACCACCCCCTGTGGGACGGGCTCTACGACCTCAAGCTCAACAGCTACGACCTCGGGGTCGACATCGAGCTGAACGACGCGGCCACCCGGCTCCGCTTCGAGCACCCCGAGGTGCGCGCGGTGGTGGTCACCGGCGGCTACGACAAGATCTTCTGCGCCGGCGCCAACATCCGCATGCTCGGCATGGCGCCGCACGCCTTCAAGGTGAACTTCTGCAAGTACACCAACGAGACCCGCTGCGGCCTCGAAGACGCCACCGAGCACAGCGGCCAGCTCTACATCGCGGCCCTCAACGGCACGGCCTCGGGCGGCGGCTACGAGCTCGCCCTGGCCTGTGAGCGCATCTACCTG
>JBDQFW010000397.1:741-1142 GCA_040265735.1 Planctomycetota bacterium
GAGAGAGAGTGTGCGTGCTACTTGTGTAGGGAGACAGAGGGAGGGTGGCGTGTTACCACGCCGTGCCGGAGGAGAGCCTGCAGCGTGCCGGCATTGCCTTGTCGCAGAGCGTCGCGCGCCTGACACCAGGCCGCGTGCGGGTCAGCGGCGTGGCCGGGGTCGCCCGACAGGCCGCCGACGAGATGGCCGCGAAGTTCCCCAACCGGGCCGGCCCCGGCGTCGCGCTCCCGGCCCTCGAGCGGGCCCCGTCCGACGAGGGGTGGTCCTACCGCTACGTCACGGTCGCCATCGACGACCGAGTGGCCAACGTCACCTTCAAGGGCCCGGACGCCGACCCCACCCGCGGCGCCGACACGTGGTCGCTGCGGGCCTTCCGCGAGCTCGAAGACGCGCTGCTGCGG
>JBDQFW010000398.1:0-1141 GCA_040265735.1 Planctomycetota bacterium
CGAGACCCTCACCGTCGACCGGCGCCTCCCGCTGCTCGAGCCCATGAGCGAGGTCGCCGGGCGGCTCGCGATCCAGGCCGGGGCCAAGCACCTGGAGAAGCCCGTGGGCGGCTCGGGCGTCCTGCTCGGCGGCGTCCCCGGCGTGCGGCCCGGGCGGGTGCTGGTCCTCGGAGGCGGCACGGTCGGCACCCAGTCCGCGCGGATGGCGGCGGGCCTCGGGGCCGATGTCATCATCTGCGATGTCAATCACGCGCGCATGGCGTACCTCGATGAGGTGCTGCCCGCGAACTGCACGACGCTCTGGTCCAGCCGGCGCGCGATTCGCGAGGAGCTGGCCCAGGCGGACCTCGTCGTGGGGGCGGTGCTCATCCCCGGCGCCGCTGCGCCCAAGCTCGTCCAGCGTGAGGACCTGGCATTGATGCGGCCGGGCAGCGTGATCGTTGACGTGGCGATCGATCAGGGGGGCTGCGTCGAGACTGCGCGACCGACCACGCACACCGACCCGACGTTCGTGGTGGACGGAGTGGTGCACTACTGCGTCGCGAACATGCCGGGGGCCGTTCCCCGCACCTCGACCCTGGCGCTCACCAGCGCGACCCTCCCCTGGGCGCGGCGCATCGCGAGCCAGGGAGTCCGCACGGCGATCGAGGGCAGCGCGCCGCTCGCCGCGGCGGCCAACTGCATCGGCGGCACGCTGACCTGCGAGGCCGTCGCCCGGGACTTCGGGATGGACTGGACGCCCGCGGTGGAGGCGGTCGGGGCCAAGGTCTAAGGTCTGCGGCATGGACGCGAGCGCCGAGACCACCGATGTCCTCCTGCTCGCCGTTGTCCAGGGACTGGCGGAGTTCCTGCCGGTCAGCTCCTCCGGCCACCTGGTCCTCGGACGCTCGCTGCTCAATCTGGAGGAGGCGGGCCTCGCCTTCGACCTCGCCCTGCACGCGGGGACGCTCGTAGCCGTACTGGCGGCCTATTGGCGCGATGTCATGGGGCTCCTGGGGGACCTGCTCCGCGGGCGCTGGCGGCTCGCCCTGTGGCTCGTCGTGGCGTCCGTTCCGGCGGGCCTGCTCGGGATCCTGGCGAGGCCCGTCTTCGAGGAGGCGAGCACGAGTGCGCGGTCCGCGGGCTCGGGCCTGCTCCTGAC
>JBDQFW010000399.1:0-1096 GCA_040265735.1 Planctomycetota bacterium
CTCGACGGCCACAGCCTCACTCCCCTCCTCGCGAATCCAGCCGGCGACGACTGGCCCCACCTCACCCTCACCACCTTCGGCCCCGGCAACCACGCCATCCACGGCAAGGACTGGACCTCCATCCACTACGCCGACGGCACCGAGGAGTGGTACGACCGGGCAAGGGACCCGCACCAGTGGTGGAACATCATCTGTGATGCAGTAAGTCCCACCACGATGAGTAGGCACCGTAAGGCTGCCGCCCGGCCTCAGTCCCGCCATCGCGGCGGATCGAGCGCGGGTATGCAGGCTTGGAATCATGCCGCCACGATCACCCGGTGAGGCCATCCACCGCGCCCTCAGGAATCCCTGTCTTCGTGCGCGAGGGGAGCACGGTTGAGTTCCCTTCGGCGCGTCGCGGGATCCACATTCAGGAGTCTTAGCGCTTCGTCGCTCACTCTTGCGCGGACCTCGTCGCGGAGTTGGAGTTCCTGGTACTGCTGGGGGGCGTGGGCTGAGTGCGTGAAGTAGCACTGCATCAGCGTGCGGCTTGCGCCGGAGGTGTTGACGGTGCCGCCGTGCCAGACCTGGCTGTTGACGAACAGGACATCGCCGGCGCGGGCCTCGACGATCTGCTGGTCCGGGTGCGGCTGGCGCGTGTCGGGCATGGCGTCCTCGGGGCGGCCGCCGGTGAGGTGCGTGCCGGGGAGGACGCGCGTGCCGCCGTTCGCGGGGCCCATGTCGTCGAGGGCGAAGAGGGCGTTGCAGGCGTAGCACCTTCCCGGCTGGATCGCGAAGGGGAAGTCCACATGGAGGCCCTGCATGGGGCCGCCCTTCTTGGGCGAGCGCACATTGAGCGACGACAGCTTGTAGTCGGGACCCAGGAGGTGCTCGACCAGGGGGAGGAGCCTGGGATGGGTGTAGATGTCGTCGAAGACCTCGCCCTTGTTGACGAGGTCGCACAGGCGTAGGTCGGAGGGCTCGTCCAGCTTCTCGACGATGCAGACGATCATCTGGCGCAGCTCGCGGCGCCAGGGCGTGGTCTTGGCGTAGTCGTAGGGCGCGGAGCGAAAGCGGCGGAAGGGGCCCGAGGTCATCGGGGCCAGGCGGAAGAGGG
>JBDQFW010000400.1:0-1036 GCA_040265735.1 Planctomycetota bacterium
GGACGGGTTCGTGCTGCCCGGCGAAGAGGACCGGCGGCGCTACTACCTCCTGCACAAGCCGAAGGGCGTGGTGTGCACCAACGACCGTCTCGAGACCCGTCCGAGGGCGGTGGACCTGATCACGGATCTCGACGCCGGGCGCATCTATACGGTGGGGCGCCTCGACGAGGAGAGCCGTGGCCTGATCCTGCTCACCAACGACGGCGAGTTCGCCCAGCGCATCGCGCACCCGCGCTACGGCGTGCCCAAGACCTACCGGGTCGTGGTTCAGGGCATGGTGGAGGACGAGAGCCTCCAGAAGATCCGCGAGGGCGTGCACCTCTCCGAGGGCAAGACATCGGGCGCGCGCGTGGTCGTGGTGCGCCGCAGCCGCTTGCGCTCGACGGCGCTGGTCACTCTGCGCGAGGGCATGAACCGCGAGATCCGCCGGATCTTCGCGCGGGTCGGCCACAAGGTCCTCGACCTCACGCGTGAGGAGATCGGCCCGCTGGTCCTGAGGGGCCTGCGAGAGGGCAAGTGGCGCAAGCTCTCCCGGGAGGAGGTCGAGGCTCTCCTGTCCCTCTCCGACGAGGAGGCCGCCCGCAACCCGCTGCCCGAGCCCGCCAGCGAGGGGGCCCGCTCCCCCCGCCGCCGCGCTCGTCGCCGCCGCCGCTGAACCGTCCATGCCCCGCCAAGCTGCACCCAGGACCTCCTCCTCCCGCGGACCCAAGCGGCCCGCGCGTGCTGTCGAGCTGCCCGGCACCGGCGCGCGCCTCCACGAGCACCGCCTGCGCAATGGCCTGCGCGTGCTCCTCGTAGAGCGCCACGCAGACCCGGTCGTCACCAGCCTGCTCTGGTACGACGCGGGGGCGCGTGACGAGGCGCCCCACGAGGCGGGGGTCGCGCACTTCCTCGAGCACATGATGTTCAAGGGCACGGAAGCGCACGGGAAGGGCGCGATCGACCTGGAGACGACCGTGCTCGGCGGAAGCAACAACGCCTTCACGACGCCGGATCACACGGCGTACTGGTTCGAGTTCGCCTCCGATCGCTGGGA
>JBDQFW010000401.1:0-997 GCA_040265735.1 Planctomycetota bacterium
GCCGCGCGCACGGCGCCCACGAGGATGTTCCCGTCGGGGCTGATGTGCGAGACATTCGCGGTCTCCCAGGCGCTCATGTCCACGCCGCCGGCCGTGAGCACATCGTCGAGGTACTGGTAGCCATTGGAGGGGCTCCACAGGATGGCGCGGCCGAACGGGCCGAAGCCGAAGGTGCCGCCCGCGCGCTCACCGTCCTCGTCCACGCACAGGAGGATGGTCTTGTCGAGGAACGCCCCGCCCGGGACCGGGCCCAGGGAGGTCGCCGTGCCGCTGGCCTGCTCCCAGATGTAGGCCCCGTTGCCCTCGGTGCCCACGGCGTAGGCGCCATCGTGGGAGAAGCCGTAGACCTCGCCCGCACCGTTGGCGTTGGTGGAGCTGACGAGGATGAAGCTCTGGTTCAGGTTCGAGTCCCAGACGCAGGCGCGACGGGCGCCGGAGGCGTCCTCCTCCCAGCCGCCGATCCAGTTGCCGTCCACGGAGATGGCACTGGCCCGGGAGTTGTTGTTGGTCTGCATCGGCAGCTGCTGCATGCCGAAGGTGTTGGTGTACCGGAAGGCGCGACCCTGGCAGCCGAACCAGCCCAGGCCGACAGCGGTCTGCGCATCCCCGGAGAGCTCGTAGGGGTTGCTGGCGTCGGTGCCGCAGGCGCTGCCGAAGCCGCCCAGGCTCTGCCAGCCGGTGGCCGCCGTCCAAAGGCCCGCCACGTTCTCGCCGGTCGCCGGGTCGGTGATCTGGCCCAGGACCGTCTGGCCGTCCTCGCTGACGCCCACGGCGGACTGCTCCCCGAGAGGCGTGTAGCCGCCGGTGACGGTCCACAGGAACGCGCCCTGGCCGTCGTTGCCCACGATCGCCGAGGCGTCCTTGTTGGCAGTGGGGAAGCTGCCGCTCTGGATGACGGTGAACGTGGCCTGGGCGGCCGCCGGGCTGGCGAGGAGGAGGAGGGGAAGGATGCGCTTCATGGGGTGGTTCCGACCCTTCACTCTACTCGGTGCAGAGC
>JBDQFW010000402.1:0-982 GCA_040265735.1 Planctomycetota bacterium
TCCACAGGGGCCGTCGTCGTTGTACGCCGCGCACGCCGTCCCGCACCCCGGACCCAGGTACACCGCGAGCTTCGTGTCGTAGCTCGCCCCGCAGGTGTCGAGGCGGTAGTCCCCTGCCGCGGGCGCCGTCCAGCGGAAGAAGGTGTCGGCGCCCATGCTCTGGACGCCAGCCAGGCAGCTCCCTGCGCCCGAACCCGCGAAGCCGCTCACGCTCGCTCCTGTGGTGTCGAAGGGCCAGGTCCCGGTGCCCGCGATCGGCGTGGGATTGGAGCAGGTGTCCCCCTGGCCGCCGCCGCCCCCGAGCTGAGCGATGTTCAGCACGCCGAGCCCTGCGGGGCTCGTATCCGTCCAGCTCCCGACCTGGATGAGGTAGCTGTCGCCTGCGCTCAGCCCGGTCAGGACGAGCTTGGAGGAGTAGGGGGGCGTATCGCCTCCGTCGTCATCCGCCGCGAGGCAGGTGGCCGCACAGTCCGAGCCCGCATGGATCGCCAGCTTGGTGTCGTCGTTCACCGGGGAGTTCTCGGTGTCGAACTGGTAGGTCCCGTCGGCGGGCACGGTCCAGACGAAGAACAGGTCCCTGCTGATGGCCGCCGTGGTGGTGGTGGAGTTCGACGGGCTGAAGCAGGTCCCCGGGTTGCCTCCGTCGAAGCCGCTGGTGGTCGCGCTCGCGTTATCCCAGGGGAAGGTGCCCGTGCCGGCCACGACCTGGGGCGTTCCGCAGGTGTCGTTGGGGACTCCGGAGGTCTGGGTGATGTTGAGCAGTCCCGGCCCCACCGCTGAGCTGTCGTTCCAGCTGCCCACCTGGATCAGGTACTGGTCGCCGGTCACCAGGCCCGGGAGCTCGATCAGGGACGAGAAGGTCGGGAACGCCCCGCTGTCGTCGTCGGAGGCGATGCAGGTGGCGCCACAGTCCGAGCCCGCATGGATCGACATCTTGGTGTCGTCGTTGACCGGGGAGTTCTCGGTGTCGAACTGGTAGGTC
>JBDQFW010000403.1:0-974 GCA_040265735.1 Planctomycetota bacterium
CGGGAGGTCCAGGACCAGTCGAGTCGCATCGACCAGCGCCTCAAGGAGATCCTCGGGCGCGCGGACGTGCGCGCCGTCCTCAGCGACGCCTCGGTGCACAGGCGCCAGGGGCGGCCGGTGCTGGCCGTGAAGGCGCGCCTCAGCGGACGCGTGCGCGGTCTCGTGCACGACCGCTCAGGGAGCGGCGAGAGCGTCTTCATCGAGCCGAGCGAGGTCGTCCAGCCCGGCAACCGCCTTGCCGAGCTGCGGAGCGACCTGCGCCGCGAGGCCGAGCGCATCATGCTCGAGCTGGCCCGGCGGGTGCTGGACGAGCGCGAGCGGATCGAGGCTCACGCGCTGCTGCTGGCCGAGGTCGAGCTGGCGGTGGTGGGGGCGCGGTTCATGGCGCGGCACCAGGCGGTCGTGGCGCTGCAGCCCGGGGACGAGGGCGCCTCCGCGGGGCTGTCCCTGCGCGCGGCCCGTCACCCACTCCTGATCCAGCAGGTCGTGGACGGTCGGCTCGCCGAGGTCGTTCCCATCGACCTGCGCGTGGGGGACGACTTCGACCTGCTGCTCATCACTGGGCCGAACACCGGCGGCAAGACCGTGGCCATGAAGACGGCGGGGCTCTTCGCGGTGCTTACGCGCCTGGGGCTCCCGGTTCCCGCCGCCGAGGGCACGACCGTTCCGCTCTACGCACGCGTGCTGGCGGACATCGGGGACGAGCAGGAGATTCGCCAGAACCTCTCGACCTTCGCGAGCCACCTCGTTCGCATCCAGGTGGCGCTCGACCAGGCCGACCCCGAGAGCCTCGTCCTGCTGGACGAGCTTGGAGGGGGAACCGACCCCGAGGAGGGGGCCGCGCTCGGTCTTGCCGTTCTGGAGACGCTCCTGGCGCGCGGGGCCCACACCCTGGTGTCGACCCACATCGGGCGGCTCAAGGAGTTCGCCTGGAGGCGACCCCGCGCGGAGAATGCGTGCACAGCGTTCGACCT
>JBDQFW010000404.1:0-974 GCA_040265735.1 Planctomycetota bacterium
GAAGGTGCACCAGGCGCTGGCGGCGAACGACAACGTCCGCGCGGTGTTCGCGGGGCACATCCACTACATGGGCTTCAGCGGGGTCCGCGACGGCATCGAGGACTACACCGTCGCGTCCGTCGGCGCGCACCTGGGCATGGAGGCGCCTGACGCCGGCTACCTGCACCAGTACCACGTCGTGACGGTGCGCCCCGGCGGCGTCAAGGTCGCCGCGGTCCCAGTCGGCGGCGTGATGGATCCGCAGGCGATCAGCGACGAGATGGCCAGAGACGCGCTGCGCGTACACCGCAGCCTCAAGCCCCGCGTCGCCTCGCTGGTAGCCGCCTTCGACGGGCCTGCGATCTCGAAGGACGGCGCCGTCGACGCGGTCGCGACCCTCGAGTTCCAGAACGTCGGCGCCCGCGCGATCGAGCTCGAGGTCATCCCGCAGGACGGGCTGCCCTGGACCTTCGGACCCGACCACCAGCACCTCGTCGTTCCGCCCAAGAGCACGGGCTCGACCACGTTCGCGATCCGGCGCGAGGCGACGGCGGCGCCGTTCGCCCTGCCCCACATGGAGATCCGCTGCGACTACCTGGCCAAGCAGCGCCGCGTCGGCCTGCCGACCCGCAGCATGTCCGTGCCGCTGCCGCCGCCCGCAGGCCTCCAAGAGCTCGAGGCGCAGCACGACGGCGTGCTGGTGCTCGACGGCAGCAGCTGCCTGCAGCTCGAGCACAGCGCGGTGAAGCTCCCGGACGGCCCGCTCACGCTCGAGTGCTGGTGCAACGGCGACGACTTCAGCGGCCGCCGCGGCATGCTGGCCAAGACCGAGAGCAGCGAGTTCGGCATCTTCTGCAGCGACGGCGTGCTGGACTTCTCGGTGCACCTCGACGGCTCCTACGTCACCGCGCGCGCGCCGTCGGCGGGGCTGAAGCCCGGCGTGTGGCACCACGTGGCAGGCGTCTTCGACGGCGCGCGCGCGGTGACGTAGGAGC
>JBDQFW010000405.1:0-971 GCA_040265735.1 Planctomycetota bacterium
CTCTGGAATCCGCCCCGGTCTTGGTACGCATCAGAGCTGGAGTTGCGGACAGGGACATCGACATAGTCCTCGGGCCGCTCGATCCCGAGCCAGTCGAACAGCTTCCCCAGGTGCGTCTCCGGATCCAGCACCGTCTCCTCGTAGCGCTGAATTCGCACGCGCTCAGCCCCATGAATGGCGCGTGCCCTCACTGCTGCGTTCCATGCTGCCTTCCAGAGCATCACGATCGTGATCGGGTGGTAGGAAGAGCGCGCGCGAGCGCTCTCGTCCTCGAGCGCGGCTTCGTAGCCTTGATCGATCCGAAGCCCGCCCGTGGCCTTCCAGTCTCGATAGCTGGCGACAACCGCGCGAGGGTCTCGCAGCATGACGATGACACGCGCATCAGGAACCAACCCCAGGATGTCATCGATGCGAAAGACGTGCCTCGGCGTCTTCTCTCCCCAGCACGACGCCCCGCGACGCCGGGCATAGAGCCGGTTGTAGGCAAGGAATAGCGAGTCCGCGGTCAGCGTCTCTGAGCCGACCTCGTCCCGGAGGGCACCCTCAGGGAGCCATCCCCGCTCTGCGTCGCCCCCGTGGCCATACGGCCGGTGAGTCAAGGCTCGGAAGTAGCGTTCAGCGGTCTGATACTGGTCGGGAGAGAGGACCCGCCCTGCTGACCCTTCGAGTCGAACGCGCAAGTCGTCGAAGTAGTGGGTCTCTCCGGTGAGGCTCCAGCCGGGCGCTTTCTCAATTGCCGCTTGTACGACGGAGGTGCCTGAGCGGGAGGTCCCGCAAAGAAAGATCGGGCTCTGGTTCGAAAGGTGCATCGCGAGCACCGCGACTGTACAGCTGCGCCTCGGCCTCAGGGGCGCTTGCGGCCGGTCTGCCTCCAATCAAGACTCCGGCCCAGAGCCGCCAGTACCCGGAGCCCCCTCGGCTACAGCCCCTCCGCGAAGCGCTCCCACTCGGTGGCGAGGTCGAGGCCGAGG
>JBDQFW010000406.1:0-945 GCA_040265735.1 Planctomycetota bacterium
TGGATGACCGAGGGGCGCCTTCAGTCCGTCCGCGACCTCGACCTCGCCACGGTCGTCCTCACGCCGACCGGCGCCGACGCCTTCATGGCGGCCTGCGGCGCGAGCGAGCTGCCCGATCCGGGCAAGGCCCTGCGGGGCGAGGTCCGCGAGGTGCGGCGCCTGACCCATCCGCGCGGCTACCGCCACTTCGAGAACGTGGCCGCGTGGTGGCCCGGAAGCGACCCCGAGCTCTCGAAGGAGGTTCTGATCGTCAGCGCCCACTACGACCACGTGGGCGTCGGCGGCGGGCGCATCTACAACGGCGCCGACGACAACGGGTCGGGGACCACGGGCCTGCTGGGCATCGCCGAGGCCCTGTCCGCCTACGGCCCCATGAAGCGCTCCGTGCTGCTCCTGTGGGTGTCCGGGGAGGAGAAGGGACTGCTGGGCTCGCGTGCCTGGACCCAGCGCCCGTGGCTGCCCGAGGGCTGCCGCCCCGTGGCCAACATCAACATCGACATGATCGGCCGCAACGCTCCGGACGAGCTGCTGATCACGCCGACCAAGTCGGGCAGCGTCGCCAAGGAGTACAACGCCCTCGTCCGCATGGCCGAGGCCGCGGGTCCGAAGGAGGGGTTCCGGTCGTTCAAGAGCGCCGACGAGTACTGGCGCCGCAGCGACCACATGAACTTCGCGGACAACCTGGGCCTGCCGGTGACCTTCCTCTTCGCCGACGTGCACGAGGACTACCACAAGCCCACCGACGACCCGTTCAAGATCGACTACGACAAGATGAGCCGCATCGCGCGGCTCGTCGTGCGCGTGCTCGACGGCCTGCAGGAGCCCGAGCTCGACCTCTCGCCGCGACCGATCCCGGTGCTGGCGGACTTCGAGGCCCAGATGAGGCGCGGGATGCTGCTCGACGACCTCGAGCGCCTGCGCCTGGGGGCGGATCTCTTCGCCCGT
>JBDQFW010000407.1:0-919 GCA_040265735.1 Planctomycetota bacterium
GGATCGACCCATCCGAACCGGCGCCAGCCGCGCGTCCCGAGCACGAGGTCGATGCGCTCTGCCCCCTCCTCGCCGCCCACGAGCAGCTCGTCCAGGTCCTCGAGGCGCTCGACCTCCAGGTCAGCCAGCAGGTCCACGGTGTCCGCCAGGCCAATACGCGGGCCGTCGGTCTGGTCGGCCAGGGTCGCGTCGGTCACGACCACGCCCAGCGTGGCGGCGACCGGGACCCCGCTCTCGTCGGTGGTGCGCACGACCACCTCCTGCTCGACCCCCGGCAGGGTGCGCGCATCGCGCGGAGCAACGGTCACGCGCACGGCGCGCCCCGAGTCGTGGTGCACCAGGCGCTCGGCCCGCGGCCGCAGCTCACGATCGAAGACCGAGAGGCGCAGGACTCCGCCCACTCCGGCGCGCACGGGCAGCTCGATGCGCTGGCGGCCTGCGGCCTGGAGGGTGTCCTGGGCGAGCAGGGTGCCGCGGCAGTAGAGGCCCACGACCCAGGGACCGCCGTTCGGCAGCTGGAGGTCGGCCCTGACCGTGCCCTCGCCCGCCGGGAGCAGGTGCAGGCCAACGCCGTCCTGCACCGGGACGGGCAGGGGCACGGGCGCGGAGCTGGCGCCCTCGATCTCGGCCACGAGCCGGTCGCCGACGCGGGCCTCGACCTCGAACCAGCCGCGGCCGTCATGACGGGTCGTGAAGCGGGAGCGCTCGCGGCCCTCGCTGTCCAGGATGCGGCCGCTGGCCTCCACGGGTCGGCCGAGGGCGTCGGTGGCCTCGAAGTAGACCCGCGTCGCGACGCCCGCGAGCAGGTCCCCACCTTCGGGGTGGAAGGCGAGGTCGAAGGTCCCGGTGGGCACCACGAAGGGGCGCACGGCCGTCTCGACCACGCCGCCGTCCGACACGCGCGCCAGCAGGCGAGCCT
>JBDQFW010000408.1:0-637 GCA_040265735.1 Planctomycetota bacterium
CCGGCGCCGCGGGGGGAAGCGGCGGGAGGTCAGACAGCGCCAGAACCTGCGTCCCCAGAACCTTCGCCTCGTGCGCGTGCTTCGCCTCGTGGAGCGCGAGCCTCTGCGCGGCGCCGGGGGTGAACAGACCGGAGCCCGCGCTCGTCTGCGTGTGCGACGCGCCGAAGGGGAGACTCGCCCCGAACGCGCGCGTCGTCGCCTCGGCCGCCCTCGCGCAGGATGCGCTGCGCGAACCCGCGCGCGGCCTCGACGTACTGCGGGTCGTTCATCAACAGCAGCGCCTGCATCGGCGTGTTGGTCCGCTCGCGGCGCACCACGCACTCCTCGCGGCTCGGCGCGTCGAAGGTGGTCATCTGCGGCGGCGGCGCCGTGCGCTTCCAGAACGTGTAGAGGCTGCGCCGGTGCACCTTGTCGTGGCCGGTGTCCGCGCGGAAGTTGGCGGTGTTGCTGCTGGAGTAGCCGACGGCCTTCCAGAGCCCCGCGGGCTGCGGCGGCTTGACCGGCGGCCCGCCGACGTCCCGGATGAGCAGGCCCGCGAGCATCAGCGCCTGATCGCGGATCGTCTCCCCGTCGAGGCGGAAGCGCGGCCCGCGGGCGAGCAGGCGGTTGTCGGGGTCGCGCGCTGCGAGCGCCGCGT
>JBDQFW010000408.1:647-914 GCA_040265735.1 Planctomycetota bacterium
GGCCGCTCGCCCTGGTTGCCGACGTCCTCGCTCGTGCGCACGAGGCCGATCCCGAACAGCTGCTGCCAGAACCGGTTGACCGCGACGCGAGCCGTGAGCGGGTGCCCCGGCGCGACCAGCCAGCGGGCGAGGCCGAGGCGGTCCCGGGGCAGTTCGTCGGCCATCGGCGGCAGCGCCGCGGGCGTGGCCCGGGCGACCTTGTCGCCCTTCTGGTCGTAGAGGCCGCGCACGAGCACGAACGCGTCCTTCGGCGCGACGCGCTCCTTC
>JBDQFW010000409.1:0-890 GCA_040265735.1 Planctomycetota bacterium
GTGTCGATGATCGACGACAGCGCCGACTCGACCACGCCCGGCAGCTTGTCCTGCTGCACTTCCATGAGGTCCTTGTCCGTCATGTAGAACGGGGCCTCCTTCCAGCTGGACAGCGGCACGTTGACCGTCGACAGGGTGATGTCGGTGGTCGAAGGCGGGACTTCCGCAGCAGTCACGTCGACCGTGGAGATGGAGGGGGGCAGGGGAACGTCGATCGAGCTGCCCGGCTGTCGGTCACCCGCTGGGCTTCCGATTCGGCGGCTCGCCCTAGCCAACGCCGTCAGCTAGAGGTCACCGCGTCTGCGGCGCGCAGTGGCCCCGATGAGGCTCGATGCTGCGCGCGCGCATTGTAGCCGCTAGTCAGCGACTTCGTCAACAGGCGGCGTCGTGGCGGCCTTCTTGGGCCTGCCCACCTTGCTAACCTTGCGCACGGGCTTGTCGTGGACCACGTAGACCCGCCGGCCGCTGTGCGTCGAGGCGTGCCCAACACATTCCCATCCAGCCTCGATGCGCGCGCTGGTGTCCTTCATTGAGACGACCAGCAGCCGCAGCTTCTTGCGTTCGAGGGCCGTGGCCAGTTGCTCGCCGAGGTAGACCGAGCCGAACCGCTGCCGCGCCGCGGCCTTGTCCGCCTCGGCGGCCTCGCGCTGCTGGTGGAGCTCCTCGAGCTGGCGCTGGTACTCGCTCTTGATGGCCTGCGTGCGCCTCTCGAGCACCTCGTCGAACTGGCCGGACTTGAGCAGCTGGGCCTCCTCCTCGCCCTGGGCCTTGTCCAGCATGGTCTGGTATTGGCCGCGGATCTGCTCCTGCTCGGTCATCAGCTCCTCGAGCTGCGCCTTCATCTTGATGTTGTTGTCCCGCATCTCGCGGTATCGCGCCAGGTCAACGGC
>JBDQFW010000410.1:0-887 GCA_040265735.1 Planctomycetota bacterium
TGGTGGCGGGTGAGCTGGGGTACCGGCCGCTGGCACCCGTGATGGCCGTCGTCAGCCTGCTGGCATTCGTGCCCTACCTTGCGCTGCAGATGCGCGGGGCCGGCCATGTGCTCGAGGTCCTCACCCAGGGGCGCGTGGGCGTCGAGGTCGGCGCTGCAGCCGTCTATGGCGTGGTGCTCGTCTATGTGTGGCGCAGCGGGGTGATGGGCGTGGGCTGGACGAACACCCTGCAGGGCGTGTTCATGATGGTCCTCGCCTGGGCGCTCGGCCTCTACCTGCCTCATGCCCTGCACGGCGGCGTGGGGCCCATGTTCGCCAAGATCGAGCCGGAGTTCCTGCGCCTGCCTGGCCTGCGGCCGGACGGCACGCCGTGGACCTGGGCCGGCTACGGCAGCACGGTGCTCGCCATGGCCGTGGGCTTCAGCTTCTGGCCGCACCTCTTTCAGAAGGCCTACGCCGCCAAGAGCGAGAGGGTGCTGCGGCGGACGGTCGTGCTGTATCCGACCTTCCAGTTCTTCCTGCTGCCGATCCTGCTGATCGGGTTCGCGGCCGTGGGCTTCGATCCGCCCCCGGCGGAGGCGGACCAGGTGCTGCCCCACATGCTGCTCGAGCTCGACCTTCCGGCTGCGGTCGTGGGGCTGTTCTGCGCCGGGGCGCTGGCCGCCTCCATGTCCAGCGGGGACGCGATCCTGCACTCCGCCGCCTCGATCCTGGTGAGGGACGGCTGGATCGTCGGGGCCGGGCGCAGCCTCTCACCCGCCGCCGAGCGCACCGCCGTGCGGTGGCTGCTGCTGCCGATCCTGGTGCTGGCCTATGTCACGGCCACGCGCTTCCACCGTGATCTGGTTGGCCTGCTCGGCTTCGCGTACGGCCCCGTCGGACAGCTG
>JBDQFW010000411.1:0-565 GCA_040265735.1 Planctomycetota bacterium
TCTTGGAGGTCGACGTGACCGTCGGGGTCGTGATCGGCATGGCGATCGTGTTCGTGTACGCGACGCTCGGCGGCATGAAGGGGATCACCTACACGCAGGTGGCCCAATACTGGGTGCTGATCGTCGCGTTCTTGATCCCGGTCGTGGCGATCAGCTGGCAGCTCACCGGCCAGCCGGTGCCGCAGCTCGGCATGGGCAGCGAGCTGTCCTCGAGCGGCCAGCGGCTGCTGACGACGCTCGACCAGATCCACAGCGACCTCGGGTTCACGAGCTACACCGAGCCGTTCACCGGCAGCTGGGACAAGGTCAACGTGTTTTGCACCGCGCTCGCCTTGATGGCCGGCACCGCCGGCTTGCCGCACGTCATCGTGCGCTTCTACACCGTCAAGAACGTGCAGGCCGCGCGCTGGTCGGGCTTCTGGGCGATCTTCTTCATCGCGATCCTCTACCTGACGGCGCCGGCGACCGCGGCGTTCTCGCGCTACTACGTGTTCGAGAGCCTGCACGGCAAGACCGAGCAGCAATTGCCCGAGTGGTTTCGGACGTGGGAGCAGACCGGGCTGGT
>JBDQFW010000411.1:575-861 GCA_040265735.1 Planctomycetota bacterium
TTTCGTCGCGGCAGCCTCGGCGCCGACGCGTTCGGTCAGCTGCGGGACGACCACGCCGCGTGGCTGGCGTCGGGCGGCGCCGCGGGCGTCGACGGCCGGGCCGTGCTGCGGGACAAGGGCCTCAGCGGGCCGGACCGCGACATCATGGTGCTCGCGATGCCCGAGATGGCGGGGCTGGCGGCGTGGATCATCGCGCTGGTCGCGGCGGGCGGCCTCGCGGCGGCGCTGTCGACCGCGTCGGGGCTGCTGCTGGTGATCAGCAGCAGCGTGGTGCACGACCTCTACT
>JBDQFW010000412.1:0-847 GCA_040265735.1 Planctomycetota bacterium
TTCCTGCCCTCACCCTCGCCCTACTCCCCCTGGCCGATGGCCAGCACTCCATTAGCGGGCGCACTGACGACCGCGCCGTGCCGGGGACCCTGCCCCTCGAGGAGGTGCGGGAGCGCCTGGCCCGCCCGGGCGCCCACGAGACCCTCCTTCTCGAGGCGCCGCTCGGACTCTCGGACAACGCCGTCAACCAGAGCCCCGAGCCCCTGACGCCGGCCTTGGTGGACCTTGGGCACCAGCTCTTCTTCGACAAGCGCCTCTCCCGCGATGGGACCGTCTCCTGCGCCTCCTGCCACGACCCCGCGAAGGGGTGGGCCGACGCGGCCCCCGTCTCCACCGGCATCCACGGGCAGCGAGGCGGCCGCAGCGCCCCGACGATCATCAACCGTTCGCTGGGCCTGACCCAGTTCTGGGACGGTCGGGCGGCCACGGTCGAGGAGCAGGCCCTCGGACCGATCGCGAACCCCATCGAGATGGGCTTCACCCTCGAGGAGGCCGTGGAGCGCCTGGCCGGCATCGAGGGCTACGCGGTGCAGTTCGAGGCGGTCTTCGGGCGGCCCATCCAGCAGGAGGACCTCGGGCGCGCCATCGGCGCCTTCGAGCGCACCATCCTGAGCGGCGCGAGCAAGAACGACCACTTTGAGGCCGCGCTGCCCTACTTCGACTATGAGCTGGACGGGGACGAGGAGCCCGAGTTCCTCGAGCGGATGGAGCGGGCCCTGGACCTCGAGGCCGCCCACCGCATGACCCTGGCCGCGGAGCGCGGGCGTGAGCTGTACTTCGGCAAGGCCGCCTGCTCGCAGTGCCACGTGGGCTCGGACCTCACCGATGAGGCGTTCCACAACATCGG
>JBDQFW010000413.1:0-841 GCA_040265735.1 Planctomycetota bacterium
GGGCCTGCAGCCCGTGGGCGAGGTTGAAGGTGAAGGAGTCCCGGTTGTCGAGCAGGAGGATCAAGGGGGCGGGCGCCTTGGAACGGCCCTCGAAGCGGAGCTAGGGTAGCGGCGATGGCCCCCAGCCTTCAGATCATCGTCGTCGGCGCCGGCGAAGTCGGCCAGCACCTGGCGCGCATCCTCTCGAAGGAGGGGCACGGGGTCACCGTCGTCGACTCGGACCCGCTGAAGATCCGGCTGCTCAACGAGTCCCTCGATGTGCAGGGTTTGGTCGCGGTTACCGACGACGACCATGTGAACATGCTGGCGTGCCTGGTCTCGCGCGGCCTCGAGACCAAGCGGCGCATCCTGCGGCTCAAGGAGACGCGGGTCCTCGAGGGCTATCGCAGCTTCTACCAGCGCATCCTCGGCTACGACATCGTCCTGTCCACCTCCGAGCTCGCCGCCCGCGAGATCCTCGAGACCGTGAAGGAGCGCCACGCCCTGGAGGTGGAGAGCTACTTCGAGGGCCGCATCCAGATGCGCCGCCTGCGGATCCACGAGGGCGACCTCACCGGCCACTCCCTCCAGGACCTGCGCCTCAGCCGGGTGGTGGTCGTGGGGGTCCAGCGCAGCACCGACTCCTCGCGGGCGTTCTTCGTGCCCGGCGGCGCGGACGTGCTCGAGGCCGGGGACCAGGTCTATGTGATGGGGAAGGCCGCGGACCTCGATGTGTTCGAGCGCGAGGCGGGGGAGCCCATGGCGTTCCGGCGCGAGGTCGCCCTAGTGGGCGCGGGCGGCATCGGCCGGGAGGTGGCCGCGCGCCTGGGCTCCCTCTACGGCGTGACGGTCAAGATGATCG
>JBDQFW010000414.1:0-818 GCA_040265735.1 Planctomycetota bacterium
GGCTCGACTGCGAGGTGTCCGGCGAGCACGAGACCGGCGACCACGTGGTGGTCTTCGGCGTCGTGACGGAGGGCTCGCTCCAGCGCGAGGGTGACCCCAGCGTGCACCTGCGCTCGAACGGCCTGGGCTACTGAGACCCGGCCCTCAGGCGTCCGGCGCCGCCAGCCGGCGGGTGACCTCGGCCCCCAACAGCGAGCGCCAGGCCCGCGGCAGGAGCCAAAGACCGTCCATCGCGACGGGCAGGTCATCGCGCTCCAGCGCGTCGAGCACGCGGGCCACATGGCGCGCACTGCGGTGTCCTCGGAGGGCCGCCAGAGCCACCCACTCCTTGGCGGCCTCGCTCTCGCCCGCCTCCACGGCGCGCAGGCCGCGTTCGAGCTCCGCCTCGGGCGAGAGTGCGTCCTGGCCTGCTGCCCGGGACACGAGTCCCGCCAGGGCAGGCTCGGGGTCAACCAGGCGCTCGATCCGTCGCGCGGCCGCCTCATAGTCCCCGAGCGCCAGAGCAGCCCAGGTTCGATCCTCGGGCAGGGCCCTGAACAGCAGCACGACCTGGATGAGCGCGACCAGGGCGAACGCGCCGTAGCCCACCGTGCCGATGCGGAAGAGCCGCTGCTCGAAGCGCCAGGCCCACAGCTTGTCCGCCGCGGCGCGCACCAGGAACGCCGCGCGGCGCGAGGTCCCGAAGTGCCTCCAGCTGCCGATGTCGCGCAGGTTCCCGCCCACCTTCTCGAGCGCCATGATCAGCGGCCTCCCGCTGCCGGTCGTCCGCATCGCGAAGAGATCCGCCTGGAGCTCGAAGCGCCGCGACATCCACCCGA
>JBDQFW010000415.1:0-798 GCA_040265735.1 Planctomycetota bacterium
GCGGAGAGATGCGCCGGGAGAGAAAGTCCTTAAGGAATGGCGTTCACCACGCGAACGCGGTCGTATGGGGACCAGTGTGAGATGGGACGCGCCTTCCGCCACGGGTCGTGCCACGTGGCGACGTGCCTCTCGACGCCGTCTTCCGCGGGCGGCGCGTCGATAATCTCCACGAGGTTCCCGTTGGACAGTAAAACCGGGCACGACGCCTTGGACGCGGTGATTTTCGTCGTGAAGACGCTCATGACGTCCGGTCGGTCGGGGTAGTACGTGATCATTCGGAAGCCCTCCGCCTCGCACTGCGTGCAAAAGTTGCCCGAGGATTTGTACAGACCGCTGCGTGTAGGACGGCGATGCACCGAGGGACAAAAAAGTTCATCGGTCAGTTGAAAGGGGACGCGATCAAATGTTGAAACCGAGCGGTGGGTGAAAAACTTTTGTATAGAACGCACCTTTCTCTTTCCTCGTCTCCACCGCCAGCGCGAAGAGCTCCTTCACCATCGACATCTGCACGAGGAAGATGAGCGCGATGACCGGGACGTGACCGAGGCGCAGGACGAGGAAGAAGCTGCCGAGCATCGCGACCGTGGGGCCGAGGCGCGTGCGGAGCGACCGCCATTTCGAGGGCTGCGATGTGAGAGCGGGTCGTTAGAATTAATTTATTAGGGATGCTGTCCGCGACGTCGCGACGACGGACTCGCGGTCGAGGCGGGTTCCGCGCTCGGGAGAGCAACAGCGAGAGCCCCGTCGCGCGAGCGAGTACGAACCGAGCCGGCGAGGAGGTCCTACAGCTTCGAGCGC
>JBDQFW010000416.1:0-792 GCA_040265735.1 Planctomycetota bacterium
GTTCTCCTTGGCCCTGCTCCTCGGCGCGGCAGACGCCGCGGCCGCCACGCCGCAGTCGACTCCCGCGCTGCGCGCGGCGCTCGCGCGCGCCGGCGAACGCAGCGCCGAGTTCGAGGCGGGCGCTGTGACGCTCGACGACGCAGGTCGCGCCGCCTATGCGTTCCTGCTGCGGCACATGCCCGCGCGCGACCTCGCGGCGCTGCCGGCGGCGCTGCTGCTCGAGAACGTCCGGCTCGCCCAGCGGGCGCGCGCGTCGGTGCCGTGGGGTGCGGCGCTCACCGAAGAGCTGTTCCACAACTACGTGGCGCCCTACGCGCAGGCCGACGAGACCCGAGAGTCGTGGCGGCCGAAGATGGTCCAGGACTTCCTGCCGCTCGTGGAGGGCTGCCGGACGCCGGGGGAGGCCGCGCAGGTGCTGAACCGCAGCATCTTCAACATGGTCGACGTGCACTACTCGACCGGCCGTAAGCGCGCGCTGGCGTCGCCGAGCGAGTCGATCGCGCAGCGCAAGGCGACCTGCACCGGCCTGTCGATCCTGCTCGCGGACGCCTGCCGCGCGTGCTGCGTGCCGGCGCGGCTGGTGTCGGTGCGCTGGCCGCACAAGGCGGGCAACCACACCTGGGTCGAGGTCTGGGACGGCGAGCGCTGGCGGTTCTGCGGCGCCGACGAGCCCGACCCCAAGGGCCTGGACCGCGCCTGGTTCGTCGGCGACGCGCAGCAGTGCGCCGGCGCGGACCGGGAGCACCGCGCCTGGGCGGTGTCGTTCCAAGCGACCGGCGAACGGTTCGGTCC
>JBDQFW010000417.1:0-787 GCA_040265735.1 Planctomycetota bacterium
CCTCACGCCACTCCTCGAGGGTGTCGGGCAGGTGCTCCTCGAGCCAGCGCGCCACGCCCTGCCCCCAGGAGTCCACCGACAGCAGGAAGCGCCCCTCCACCCGCGCACGCCGCGCGCCCGCCCGCACGACCTCCGCGCGCGCCCTACGCCCGAGCAGCAGCTCGAGCGCATCCACGATCAGGCTCTTGCCCGCGCCCGTCTCCCCCGTGATGGCGTTGAGACCGGGACCGAGGACGAGCTCGGCCTGCTCGAAGAGGGCCAGGTCCTGGAGGCTGAGTTCGACCAGCATGGAGGGAGGTGCTGCTTGGAGGACGCTGAGACGGGATGCGAGTTGCGGCTGCGGTGGCCAAGGCAACCCCAGGCCGTGCGCTGAGCTCCAGAATGCAGCCGGCCCGCCCCCTCGTGGAGGGGCGGGCCGGCAGAAGCGGGGGAGGGCCCCCGGGGACTCAAAGGTCCCGCGGACTCAGTTGGCGCCCGCGGCCTTGGCAGCGTAGGCCGCGGCGTCGTTCGGGAACTCGCCGACGCAGTTGCCGCAGCACACGGCGATCTCGTGGCCCTGCCAGCTGACGGTCTTGCTGCCGTCCGCGGCCTCGCCGGACACGGGGCAGGTGTCGTTGCCGAGGGGCTTGGCCTCGGGGTAGGCGGCGGCCAGGGCGGCCTTGGGGTCGTCCACGTGCTTGGCCTTGCAGTCGCCACAGCAGAAGTAGGCCTTCTGGCCGTCGGCCTCGACGAAGACGTCCTGCTTGACGGCGTTGCCGGAGACGGGGCAGTTGGCGTTGCCGAGGAA
>JBDQFW010000418.1:0-777 GCA_040265735.1 Planctomycetota bacterium
GGAACAAGGTCCACAAGGAGAACGAGGCCCTGCTCAAGAAGATGAAGAGCGGCGCCCCCACCCCCACCGAGGAGCCCCTCGAGGACTGGGAGAAGGAGCTCGGCGCGGGCTTCCTCGACAAGGTCGCGGTGACCGACCGCGTCCGCGTCGTCGGGAACGCCTCGACCAGCGAGAACGAGACCGGAGCCCGGATGTGCCACATCATCTGGGACTACCTCGAGCACCTCTTCGGGATCGGCCTCGAGCCCTCGTACACGAGCTATCACATCGAGGGGCGCTCGGCGAAGAGCAGCTTCCTCGGCAACTGGCCGGGCCTCGACCCCGACCAGGTCGAGTACCTCAAGGGCACCGGCGGGAGCACCCTCTCGGGGCGCGAGATGTTCCAGTCCGGCCCGACCAGCGACAACCGCATCGACGGGTCGGTGCGCATGTCCATCGCCATGTACATGGGCCGCAACTTCGGGGTCGGCTCCAGCACGGGCTGGGCGATCGAGGGCTTCGGCATGTACATCACGCACCAGCTCCTCGGCACCCGCCTGACCTACTTCATCCGCCGGACGGACTATGTGCAGAAGGGCAAGAAGCGGGACCTCCAGGACCCCAACTCGAACTGGATGAAGATGGCCCTCGAGGTGCTGACCGACGAGAAGCCCTTCAACCTGCCCTTCGCCATGGGACGCGACGTGAACAACCTCACGCCGGACGACCTGCTGGTGTCCTACGCCCTGGCGGCCTACCTGCTCGAGGGCTGCGAGCCCGAGACGGCGACCGCCGTGC
>JBDQFW010000419.1:0-763 GCA_040265735.1 Planctomycetota bacterium
CTCGACCCTCCTCCTCAGCGTCCTCGCCACGGGGGCCTTCCCCGCGGTCGGCCAGGACTTCGGCCCCTTGCAGTCCGCCGGCTCGGTGGTGTTCGCCCGGGGCCTCGATCTCGCGGACCTGAACGGGGACGGGCTGCTCGACCTCGTCGTCTGCAACTCGGGCTACCTCGCCCTCTACTGGATCCCGGCGCTGGGCGGCGGCGCCTTCGCCCCCCCGCGCCCCGTGATGGGGGCGCGCTCGTTCGAGGTCGTGACGGCCGACATGGATGGGGATGGCGACCTGGATGTGCTCGCGACCGACTACACGCGCGTGCGGCTGGCCGAGAACCTGGGCGGCGCGAACTTCTCCGGTGCGGTCGACATCGCCCAGACTCCGTTCATCGCGATCAGCCTCGATGTGGGGGACCTGGACGGGGATGGGGACCTGGACCTGGCCATGACCTGGATCGACTACGGCGTGGCCTCCGAGGTGCAGGTCGTCTGGAACGAGGGCGCAGCGGGCTGGTCGGCGCCCGTGACCCTCTCCTCCGCCCCCCTCACCACGCGTTTCGTCAAGGTGCGGGACTGCGACGGGGACGGTGACGCGGATGTCGTTGCGCTCGCGCAGTCTCCGGCCGAGTTCGAGTGGTGGCGCCAGGAGGGCGGGGTGCTGGTGCATGCGGGGAGTTTCTCCTGCCTCTCCGAGGTGCCCATGGACCATGAGGTTGGCGACCTGGACCAGGACGGGGACCTCGATGTGGTCTCGACCGACGCTGCCCAGAAC
>JBDQFW010000420.1:0-748 GCA_040265735.1 Planctomycetota bacterium
CTTCGGCCCCGTCGCGGGCTACAGCCTGCCCAACTCGGGCTCGACCGGCATGGTGGACCAGCAGATCGACCTGACCTCGATCCCGCTGACCCCCGCCGTGGGCGTGCTCCCCGGCGAGACCTGGTACTTCCAGGGCTGGTACCGGGACAACAACCCGACCCCCACCTCGAACTTCTCGAACGGGCTCTCGATCACCTTCCAGTGACCCGCTGAGGGACCCGCGACAGCCGAACGGCTGATCCCGGCTCTTCGATCGAGACACGCGCGCCTGCCCCTGCAGGAGCGCGTGTCTCGATCTATATTTGAGGGGTCCAACCATCCCGTTCCCATGAAGCAGATCCTCCCTCTCCTCGCGCTGGTGAGCCCCCTCGCAGGGTTCGCCTCTGGACAGACCACCCTGATCTCCCAGGAGTCCTTCGACTACCCGGCCACCGATGTGCTCGGTGGCAAGACCGGAGGAACGGGCTGGCTGTTCCCCTGGTGGTCGGGCAACAACCTGGATGATGCCCTCGTTGCGACGCCGGGCGTCGACCCTGTCGGCGAGCAGTGCGTCACCAACAACCAGGACGCCGGAAGCTACCGCCTGCCTGACTACACGAACTTCACCCAGATCATCGACGCGGAGAACCGCTTCGGCGTGGACAACACCGTGTTCTGGGTCAGCTTCTGGCAGCAGAAGGCCCCGGGCTCCACGGACGAGTACGGGGGCTTCTCGTTCAACGAGCAGCTCGTGGCCGAGAAGCTCTTC
>JBDQFW010000421.1:0-733 GCA_040265735.1 Planctomycetota bacterium
TGCGCCAGCTACGACCTGGACCTCGCAGGAACCGGCGCCTCGGGCCCGGCCTCGTTCTGCTCACCCGCGAATCCGAACTCCACCGGGGCTTCCGTGACGCTGGCCTCCTCGGGACCCAGCGGGCCCGGGCTGTACCACCTAGAGGCTGAGGGTGGTCCCACCAATCAGTTCGGCATGTTCCTGGTCTCCGCGAGCTTCTCCGAGCCCGGCCTGACGGTCAGCCAGGGGCGGCTGTGCCTCGGGGCCCCCGTGGGGAGGTACTCCGCGAGCGCGGGTGGTGCGCTCAACTCGCTCGGACGCTTCGACGGCGCGGGCGTGCTCCAGAACCTGTTCGGCACCTCGACGACCGGTACCGGCTTCGATGTCCCGGCCGTCCTCCCCTCGCCCCCCGGCGGCATCATCAGCTCCGGGTCCACCTGGCACTTCCAGCTCTGGTACCGCGACCTGAACCCCGGCACGACCTCGAACACGACCGAGGGTGTGCGGGTGATGTTCCGGTAGGAGGCGCGAGCATTCCCTTCTGGGGGCCTCTCTGGCGCCTGGGTGCCATGGTGGGGCCGTGTCCAGAGCTCCCTGCCGCACCTGTTCAAGGGGCGTAGAATGGGGCTGCGGGCCACTGTGCCCCGGTCTCCTGCGCCCTCTTGGACATGCGCACGCTCTCGCCCTGGATCTTCCTCGCTGCAGGCTGCTGCGACGCCCTCGCACTGGCGCAGGACTTCGTGGAGATGCCCAC
>JBDQFW010000422.1:0-732 GCA_040265735.1 Planctomycetota bacterium
GCGCCAGCCGATCTTCTTGCCGTCGGCGAAAGCGCGGCCGCGGTAGCGGATGGGGGTCTCCCAGACCCGCGCGTCGCTGCGCGCGATCTTCGCGGTCAGCTCCGGCTCGACCGTGAAGCGGCGGCTGCGGATCCGGATCGGCGCCAGCACCTCCTTGCGGAAGCACTTGTAGCAGGTCTCCATGTCCGTCAGGTTGAGCCCGGTTGCGAGGTTGCTCGCGAAGGTCAGCACGCGGTTGCCGAGGTAGTGTCCGAACGCGTCGCGCTCGCGCTCGGGGTCTCTCTCGTCGACCAGGTAGCGCGAGCCGTAGACCACGTCTGCGTGGCCGTCTACGATCGGCTGCAGGAGCGCGCGGTAGTCTCGTGGATCGTATTCCAGGTCGGCGTCCTGCACGATAACCACGTCGCCGCGCGCCGCCCGGAACCCGGTGCTCAGCGCGGCGCCCTTGCCCAGGTTCTGTTCGTGCAGCAGCGCGCGCACGCCGTCGCGCTCGGCCAATTCCCGGAGTAGCGCGCGGCTCGCGTCGGTGCTGCCGTCGTCGATCAGGACGAGTTCTTTGGGCGTCGGCTCGGCGAGCACGGCGTCGACGATCTGCGCGAGGGTGCGCTCCTCGTTGTAGACGGGCATCACGACCGTCAGCAGGAAGTCGTCGGGCAGCGTCGTCGGCACGGCACGCCTTGATACGCGGCGCTGCGGTTCGCTTCCAGGTCGACCTATACTGACGCGATGCCC
>JBDQFW010000423.1:0-716 GCA_040265735.1 Planctomycetota bacterium
GGCGGCATCACGATGGTCGGTCGCCCTCGCGCGTCGTATCGCACCGGCACGTACATCATCGGCTGCCCAGCGGCGGACGGTGGCGGCGGCGCGCCGCCGACGCCCATCTGTCCCATCGCCGCGCTCGGCGGCGGCGGTGGCGGTCGCGGAAGCCCGCGCATGCCGAACATACCGCCGCCGCCCATCGGCGACGGCTTGGCGCCGCCGCCGCGCGCGGCTGCGCCGGTGGCCCTCCTCTCGTCTGCTGTTGTTGCTTTTGTTGCTGAAATTGTTGCTGCTGCCTTTCCAACGCATCGATTTTCGCTTGCAACTGCTTCTCTGCGTCCGTGAGGTCGTCGTCGTCGTTCTTCTGCCTCTTCGTCGCGCGCGCGCCGGCCGCATCGTCAAACGTCGCCGCATTTACCGCGTCAAAATCTCGCTTCTTTTGCTTCGTATTCGTCACGTTCGACGGATTGGATTCGTTTTTCCCGCTCGTCGTCGTCGTCGTCGTCGTCGTCGTCGCACCACCACCACCGCCACCGAGCTTAAACTTAAAGCTCAGCTTTGGCATGGTTTTCTTCTGCTCCGCGCCGCCGCCTTCTTCGCGCGACATGACGAGTGAAACAAAACGCACGCTCTCTCTCTCTCTTTTGATTTTCTCGCCGCGTCGACAGTGTTTTGAAGCAAAAAAGGGTCGTCGAATTGAATAAAGTTCTCGCTTTGACGCGCACATGTGC
>JBDQFW010000424.1:0-366 GCA_040265735.1 Planctomycetota bacterium
CCCCCCTTCTTCTGGCCCCGCGCCGCCGCCACCACCGCCTGTCGGTCCAGGTGGTCATCGGCCTCGGTGCGCGCCAGGAACTCGGCGTAGGTGCCGCGGAAGTCCTCGATGCCGTCCTCGCGCAGCTCGATGATTCGGGTGGCCAGCTTGTCCACGAACCACCGGTCGTGGCTGACGAAGATCACGGTGCCGTCGTAGGCCTTCAGACCCTCGGACAGCGACTCGATGCCCTCGAGGTCGAGGTGGTTGGTGGGCTCGTCGAGGAGCAGGAGCGTGGGCTGGATGAAGAGAGCGCGCGCGAGGGAGATGCGCATCCTCCACCCGCCCGAGAAGGACTGTGTGGTGCGCTTCTGCATGACCTCCGTG
>JBDQFW010000424.1:376-706 GCA_040265735.1 Planctomycetota bacterium
GTCGGCCTCGTAGCCCCAGTTCGACTCGCCCTCGTCGGCCTCGAGCTGCCCCACCAGGATCTTGAGCAGGGTGGACTTGCCCACCCCGTTCGCGCCGATGATGGCCACGCGCTCGCCGCGGTGCACCTTGAAGCTCACGTCCATCAGCACGATGTGGTCGTCGTAGGCCTTGCCCACGCCCTTCACGTCGAGCACCTCGCGGCCGCTCGGGCGGCGGGCCGCCAGCTTGAAGTGGGGGTGCCGGCGGCTCGACTGCGGCAGCGGCGTGATCTCGATCTTCTCGAGCCGCTTCTGCCGGCTGCTGGCCTGCCGGGCCTTGGTGGCCTTGGC
>JBDQFW010000425.1:0-329 GCA_040265735.1 Planctomycetota bacterium
GTGATGCCGTCATCCGTATGGAACCCGACGAGCGCTCCCGCGCGGTCGAGGATCGCGCCGGTCTCGAGCGACAGTCGCGCCGCCTCGAGCTTGCCCCCGGGCGAGTCGATGACGATCACCGAGCAGGGCACGTCGGCCGCCGCGATCTCGTCGGCCACCATCCAGCCCTCGCTGACGTGGTGCAGCACCACGCGGAAGCCGAACTCACGCTGCAGGCGCAGCACGGTCAGGATGTCGTCCTGCCGGTGCGTGTGGTGGTGCACGACCTTCTTGCCGTCCATCGCGTCCAGCAGCGCCTCCATCGCGAGGCTGCGATCGGGCATCTTCGC
>JBDQFW010000425.1:339-697 GCA_040265735.1 Planctomycetota bacterium
CTCGATCTTGCGGCGGTAGTCCCGCGCGCGGTGGAACTGCATACGCACCAGCGCCGCGGCCTTGCCGCGCGTGCCCGGGAACGGCGCCTGCTTCTGCGGGTTGGTGCCGTTGGCCATCTTGATGCCGCCGGCGATCGAGCCGTCCTGGTTGCGCACGGCGAGCGCCTCGACCGTGTCGACGTCGCGGAGCTTGAGGTAGATCGTCTGCCCGGAGAGCAGGTGGCCCGAGCCGGGCATGACGTTGACGGTCGTGATCCCGCCGGCCTGAGCCTTCTGGATGCCGGGGTCCCGCGGGTTGATCGAGTCGAGCGCGCGCACCTCGGGCTGGATCGGGCCGCTGCGGTCGCCGCCGGAGACC
>JBDQFW010000426.1:0-688 GCA_040265735.1 Planctomycetota bacterium
CTGCCACCCTCCTCGATGTTTCGGGCCGCACCGAAGAAGCGCTTCGGCGGGTAAAGCGCGGCGGAGTCGATACCACCGGAGAGGATGCGGCCGCTCGCCGGAGCAGCGAGGTTGTAGGCACGCCCGAGCCGCGTGATCGAGTCGAGCAGGATCACGACGTCGCGCCCCTGCTCGACGAGCCGCTTCGCACGCTCGATGGCGAGCTCGGCGACCTGGGTGTGGTCCTCGGCCGGGCGGTCGAACGTCGACGAGATGCCCTCGCCGCCGGTCGACCGCTTGAAGTCGGTGACCTCCTCCGGGCGCTCGTCGACGAGCACGACCATCAGGTGCGTCTCGGGGTTGTTCTCCTCGATCGCGTGCGCGAGCTGCTTGAGCACCGTCGTCTTCCCTGCCTTCGGCGGGGAGACGATGAGGCCACGCTGGCCCTTCCCGATCGGCGCCATCATGTCGACGAGGCGCATCGCGATCGGCGACTGCTCGGCGAGCTCGAGGCGGAGCGCGCGGCGCCGGCGGCCGAGGCGGGCGGCGGCGACGCGGAGATGGCCGAGGCGGCGGGCGCGGGCGTGGCCGGGGGGGTGCCCCGCGCGGGGGGGGGGGCCGGCGGGGCGCGCGCGGGGGGGGGTGTCCGCCTTTGGTGTGGCCCCCCCGGGGGGGTTTTTGCACCGGGGGGCCCGGCGCCAGGCGGAGG
>JBDQFW010000427.1:0-679 GCA_040265735.1 Planctomycetota bacterium
GTCAAGAAATAGCAATGTCGCGCGCGATTGCTGCCGGTGCGATGGTTGGCGCCGCCGTGTGCGGCGGCTCGGCCTTCGTGGCCCCGAGCGCGGGTGCGCCGCAGCTGTCCACTTCCGTGGCTGGTGTTGCGGCGCCGCGCCCGGCGGCGGCCGCCCCGGGTGCCGGCTGGAGCGCCGCCGCCATGGGTGCGGTTGGTGCCGTCGGCGCCGCTGCCGCGGTGAAGGGCCGCAAGCAGGTGAAGGTTGAGGCTGGCGTCTCCTCCTCCGAGACTTCGATCCCCATCGGCAAGGGTGGCTTTGTCGGTGCCTCGGCCGAGGGCCTCACGGTGCTGAGCCTTTGCCCCAAGACTGGCCGTGCCCAGGCCCAGAAGGTGTGCGCGGCGACGGCCATGGCTGCTGGCTCCGACACGAAGGTGGCGATCAACGGCTTCGGCCGCATCGGCCGCAACCTGCTGCGCGCCATCCGGAAGTACGAGCTCGACGTCGAGGTGGTCGCGGTCAACGACCTGACCGACCCGGTGACGCTCGGCCACCTCACGAAGTACGACAGCGTCCACGGGCGCTTCCCCGGCGACGTCCGGGTCGAGGGGACCAGCATCGTCATCGACGGCGTTCCGATGAGCGTCCTCTCCTAGCGCGACCCGGCGGCGCTGCCGTGGGGCGACCTCGGTGTGGACGT
>JBDQFW010000428.1:0-673 GCA_040265735.1 Planctomycetota bacterium
GGCCAACAATGTTAATAAGTATAATAAACAGGAGGGCATTATGTCTAATATTCCTAGTAAAATAAAAGTAGGTTGGAAAGATGTTGACATTGATATTATTAAAACATCTTTTATAAAAGAGACTTCGGATTATTGGGGACAGTATAATAACAGAACCAATAAGATTGAGATACAGGAAGAAGCACCTGATATCGATAAAGCAAATACTTTATTGCATGAAGTTTTACATGCAATATTATATCATTCGTCTCTAAACCAACCAGGTGGTCCGTTGCGTGAGGACGAATCAGAAGAACAAGCAGTAAACAGCATATCCAATTGGTTAATGGGTGTGTTTATAGACAATCCGTGGTTTTTAGATTATCTAAAAGATACTCTACACGGTAAGAAAAAGAGTAAATAGATGTATGCCCGCGTAGCTCAGTTGGCAGAGCAGCTGATTTGTAATCAGCAGGTCGTTGGTTCGAATCCGACCGCGGGCTCCAATTTTATTTGGGGGATTAGCTCAGTTGGGAGAGCGGTTGCTTTGCAAGCAACAGGTCGCTGGTTCGATCCCAGTATCCTCCACCAAATTCGGGTCCTTAGCTCAGCTGGGAGAGCGGCGCCTTTACACGGCGTAGGTCGCAAGTTCGATCCTTGCAGGACCCACCATATTCCGAAGTGGCGCAGTGGT
>JBDQFW010000429.1:0-673 GCA_040265735.1 Planctomycetota bacterium
CACCTGGGAGCCCTCGACGCGGGCGGGCACACCGTCGCCCTCCTCGGATCCAGCCTGGACCGCGCCTGGCCCGCAGGCAGGGCCCTCGACCGCGTGCGGCGCGAGGGAGTCCTGCTCACCGAGCACCCCCCCGGCACGGGTCCAAGGCGCCACCACTTCCCCCTCCGGAACCGGATCCTGGCCGCCGCCGTGGACGCGGTGCTGGTGGTCGAGGCGGCCTGGGCCTCGGGCTCCCTCATCACGGCGCGCTGGGCGGCGGACCTGGGGCGGCCGGTGTTCGCTCTCCCCGGACGGATCGACTCCCCCTTCGGCATGGGGATCCTGCGGCTCCTCCGAGAGGGCGCGACCCCGGTGGGATCACCAGGCGACCTCCTCGCCCAACTCGAGGACGGCGTGCTCACGCCTCGCCGTGGAGCGACGGAAGGGCCCGAAGGCCGGACGCGGGACCCGGTGCTGGACGCGCTGGTCGGAGACACCGCCGGAGCGAGCACCCTGGCCGAGCGCCTGGGCTGGGAGCTGAGTCGCGTCCTCGCGCGCCTGGCCGAGCTGGAGCTCGACGACCGGGTCCAGCGCCTGCCCGGTGGCCTGTGGCGCACCGCCAACCGAACCAGGCCGCAGAGTCCGGAGGCCATGCCGCCGCGGCACGCGGCGCGGGGTCCGGAGCCGTGAGGCC
>JBDQFW010000430.1:0-670 GCA_040265735.1 Planctomycetota bacterium
CCTTCTTGTCGCACCAGTTCGAGCTGTCCGACGCCGACATCTACCAGGTCAACGGCCCGGTCAACCTGCACCGGCTCTCGAGCCTCTACGACATGGTCGATCGGCCCGACCTGAAGTTCCCGCCATTCGGGCAGGGGCTGCCGGCGGCCATCGGCATCAAGGGAGACCTCTTCGAGATCATCCGCGCCGGCGACGTGCTGCTGCACCACCCCTACCAGAGCTTCTCGCCGGTGCTCGAGCTGGCGCGTCAGGCGGCCATCGATCCCGACGTGCTCGCCATTCGCATGACGCTGTACCGAACCAGCGCCGACTCCCCCATCGTCGACTCCCTCATCCTCGCCGCGCAGTCCGGCAAAGACGTGACCGCCGTGGTCGAGCTGCGCGCGCGCTTCGACGAGGCGGTCAACATTCGCATGGCGACCCGCCTTCAAGAGGCCGGGGCCAACGTGGTCTACGGGATCGTCGGATACAAGACCCACGCCAAGGTGCTGATGGTCGTCCGGCGCGAGGGCGCCCTGATGCGGCGGTACCTGCACCTGGGCACCGGCAACTACCACCCGGGCACGTCGCGGGCCTCGGAGGCCTCGAAGTCGATGAGCTCGATGAGGCGCGCGTGCAGCGTGAAGGGGCTCTGGAGCAGCCGGTCGAGGGGCACCAGCCGCCCCAGCCC
>JBDQFW010000431.1:0-666 GCA_040265735.1 Planctomycetota bacterium
CCTTCATCTTGGAGGACGCCACCCTGGGCTACGGCGACACCCCGGTGCTCACGGGCGTCAACCTGCGCCTCGAAGCCGAGACGCGCCTCGCGGTGCTCGGCCTGAACGGCGCGGGCAAGTCCACCCTGCTGGCGACCCTCGCCGGCACGCTGCCGCTGCTCGCGGGCCGGCGCCGCACCGGCCGGGGGCTGCGGGTGGGCCGGCTCACCCAGGACCTCGCCCGTGACCTCGATCCCGAGGCCACGCCGGTCGAGGTGGTGCGCGATCACGCGCCGGCCGCCACCGACAGCGTGGTGCGGGGGGCCTTGGGCGCCTGCGGTCTCTCCGGCGAGGCGGCCTTGCGGGCGTGTGGCACGCTCTCGGGGGGCGAGAAGGCCCGGGTGGTGCTCGCGAGCTTCGCGGCCCGGCCGGTGAACACCCTGCTGCTCGACGAGCCCACCAACCACCTCGACGTGGGCACGGTCGATGTGCTCATCGACGCCCTGCGCGACTTCGGCGGCGCGATGCTGGTGGTGAGCCACGACCGCTACCTGGTGGAGCAGGTCGCCACCCACGTGGCCGTGGTGCGCGACGGGCAGGTGTGGGTGCGCGAGGGGGTGCGCCCGTCGGACTTCGAGCTCGAGCCCCCCACCAGCGCGGCGCCCGACACCTCGGAGGGGGCGGTGG
>JBDQFW010000432.1:0-651 GCA_040265735.1 Planctomycetota bacterium
AAGTCCAGCAGGGAGCCGAGCGGCTTCGGGCCGCCTTCGGCGATGGAATTGAGCATCGAGGCGATAGTCATGGGAGCTCCGCGCGCGGAATCAGTGCAGACCAGGGTTCACCGCGCGCACGCGCGCGCGGCAGTCGTTGGGCGCGCGGCCCGGCAGCGGGCGCCCGCTGGGACGCCCCGGGCCGCGCCGTGGCGATCAGCCAGCGAGCAGCAGGCCGATGACCGCGGCGAACAGCGCCACACCCTCGACGAACGCCGCGAGGATGATCGCGTTGCCCTTGATGTCACCGGCAGCCTCGGGCTGGCGGGCGATGCCCTCACCGGCCGAGCCGCCGATCTTGCCGATGCCCATGCCGGCGCCGACAGCGGCGAGGCCGGCCGCGAGGCCGGCGCCGATGCCCTTACCGATGTTTCCGGCGATGGCGAGCGCCTTTTCGGTCTCGGCGGGATCTTGGATGAAATCGAGCAGCATTGGGGGTTCTCCGTGTTAACGAATCAGGAAAGTATGGATGGAAGGTGGACGACGCCCGCGACGCGCGGGCGGTGCGAGCCACGCAGGCCTAGTGGTCCTGGTGGATCGACTGGTGGATGAAGTTGATGCTGAGGTAGGTGAAGATGTAGGCCTGCAGCAGCGTGATGAACGCCTCGATGA
>JBDQFW010000433.1:0-276 GCA_040265735.1 Planctomycetota bacterium
TCACGCATCCGAGCTCGATGGCCCGCGCCTGCGCGTCCGCATGCCTGACGGCACCCAAGAGCCCATCTCGCTCGAGCGGGTGCTGGGCGAGGTGCGCGAGTTCGCCGCCGGCTTGACCGACGTCGACACCGACATGGTGGCCAACCGCATCTTCAACGGTCTCTACGACGGCATCGCCCGCGGCGAGATCGACAAGCTGTGCGTGCAGATCCCGGCGGCGCTGACGGCGGAAGACCCCGCGTACTCCCGCCTCGCCGCCCGCTTCCTCGATCGGGT
>JBDQFW010000433.1:286-644 GCA_040265735.1 Planctomycetota bacterium
GCACCGCGTGGGCATCATCTCTGACCAGACCGCGGCCTTCGTCGAGCAGCACAAGGCGGCGCTCGACCCCGCCATCGACGCCCGACGCGCCGATCTGTTCCAGTACTTCGGCCTGCGCACCGTCTACGACCGGTACCTGCTGCGCCACCCCACCACGCGCATGGTCTTCGAGACCCCGCAGTACTTCTTCATGCGGGTGGCTGCGGGGCTGGCCAGCGAGCCCGAAGAGGCCATCGAGTTCTACAACCTGGTCTCGTCGCTCGAGTACCTCACCTCGTCGCCCACCCTGTTCAACTCGGGCACCCGTCACAGCCAGATGTCGAGCTGCTACCTGCTCGACATCTGGCTGTGACGGGTG
>JBDQFW010000434.1:0-624 GCA_040265735.1 Planctomycetota bacterium
TCCTTCTACCCGACGTCCTGCCACGGCCATAATAATAATAATAACTGCATACGCGGGACTTTCGACGACGACGACGACGACGACGACGACGACGACGAGGGCCACCGAAAGATGACGGGGCTTACAACGTTGGCACGCTTCCTCGCGGTGACGACCGTGTTGGCGACCGTGTTCGGAGTCTGTCGCGCGCAAAAGACGCTGTATGAGTGCATGAAGCAGGCGCAAGACCAGTACGGTGTGCAGGACCTCACCACGCCGGAGCAGATCCGTTCGTACTTCGACTGCTTCGACGTGGACGGCAAAGGCCACATCCACCACTCGGACGTGGCCAAAATCGGCAACAGCACCGACGAGGAGCACATCGCGATGATCTCGACCATTGATACGAACGGCGATGGTGTGGTGCACCCGGGTGAGTTTGACTCGAGGCTGGGGAACTCTACCGCATCCGCGTCAACCTCCACGTCCTCTTCGTTGTGGGCGGGCGTGGGGACGGTGCTCTCTCTGGTTTTGACGGCGACGGTGGTGAGCTCCTTGATGTGAATGGAGTAATGTACATGTAACATATGTGGGGTATGTATGTCACTACCAAAAAGCAATGGCCGCATCTTCGGTGCCTGGAGT
>JBDQFW010000436.1:0-601 GCA_040265735.1 Planctomycetota bacterium
GCGGGGGGGGCGCTCGTCGAGGCGCTGAGGCTGCGCCTGGAGCGGGAGTCCGACCGTGCGGGCATGGGGCAGGCCTGGTCGCTCTCCATCACGAATGCGGGTCCGCGGGAGCTGCGCGACCTGGTCCTCGTCCTCGATGAGGGGTGGTCCACCCCCGTGACGAACCTGCGCGTGCTTGACGGGGCCTCGTGCGCGGTGGCGGATGCGGACGGCCGCACGCTTGGCGTGGGCAAGACCCTGGTCGTGCGCTCGAGCCACGATGTGGCGAACCACTTCCTGTTTCGCAACGCCGAGTCCCAGCCCTTCCCCGAGGACCGCGTTCCCCACAAGGTCGGCGTTGAGGCCGCTGGCGAACGCGGACTGTGGCGCTCGCGCTGAAGAGGGCCCGGGCGGATCGCCGTGGCAGGGCTAGACTCGGGGCATGCTGGCGTTCGCGGTTCCCTTGCTCCTCCTCGGAGTGCTGCAGCGCGGCGACAGCCAGCCGGCCGAAGCGCCCTGGTGGAGCCGGCCACTCCAAAGGCCTGAGATCCCTACCGAGCTGGGGGACGACTGGGCGCGCAACCCCATCGACGCCTTCGTTCTCGCGCGGCTGCAGGAAAGC
>JBDQFW010000437.1:0-594 GCA_040265735.1 Planctomycetota bacterium
GACCCACGTGCCCACCCTGCTCAAGAAGTGCGACGAGCTGCGTGCTGCCAACCCCAACAAGCCCTTCGTCCTCGTGGTCGACTCGCTGCAGACCCTGAACGACGGCAAGTACGGGGACAACACCAACTCCCGCACCCCCGAGCGGGCACTGGCCATGATCACCGACTGGTGCAAGGAGCACAACACCTGCGCCATCGTCATCGGTCAAGTGGGCAAGAACGGGCAGTTCGCCGGCCGCAACGTCCTCAAGCACATGGTGGATGCCATGCTGACCCTGACTGTGGAAGAGGACCACCGCTCTGAGCTCTACGGCTGCCGCGTGCTGGAGATGACCAAGAACCGGTTCGGAGGAGCAGGCCACCGCTTCTACATGGACCTCAAGAAGGGAGGCTTCCGCGTGGTTGCCAAGCTCTCTGCCTGATAGGGCCAGACTGCTGCCATAAGGGGCTCCGGAGCGGGGCCCTTTTTGGTTTTTAAAAACAGCGCCACAGGGCCCCTGCCAGAGAGCCCACAGGGGGCCCTAAAAATGGCCCCTCTGAGGCCCCCTTAAAAGGGCCCATACTCAGTGTAAAAAGGGCTCGGGCTGGGCCAAAC
>JBDQFW010000438.1:0-584 GCA_040265735.1 Planctomycetota bacterium
CCACCACGTGGTCGCCGGTCTCGTGCTCGCCGGACACCTCGCAGTCGAGCCACGCAAGCGCGCTGGCGAACACCGTCGAGCCCGCCTCGGTGCGGTGCAGCTCGTGGCCGTCGAAGGGCGTCTGGCCCTCCGGCAGGGGCTTGAAGAAGCCGCCCATGATCCCGCTCGACGGCTTGTCGAGGACGCTCAGGGCGAAGCGGCCGGAGGTGCGCAGGGCCTCGAGGGGACCGCGAGCCTTGCCCACCGCGAGGGCGACCGTCGGGGGCTCGAAGCCGACCTGCTGCACGAAGGAGGCGACGAAGCCCACCGGCCCGTCAGGCGTCTCGACGGTGGCCAGGAAGAGGCCGCACGGGATGCGTCCGAGGGCGCGGGCAAGGGGGCTGGGATCGGGGCGAGAGTCGGTCATGGCGGGTGGATTCCGTCTTCCTGTTCTGAGGGTCCCGGCGATGGGTGCCTTGACCTTGTTATATGCGCCCTGCGGTGGACCCCTCCCCGGGGATCGGCGATAATCGGCCCCCTGCGCGCGAGTCCCCCGACCCGTTCCCGGTCCCTCGCGCGTCCCCCCCGATGACCCCTACTGGACC
>JBDQFW010000439.1:0-583 GCA_040265735.1 Planctomycetota bacterium
CCGCAGGCCCAACAGGCGCGCGGCTTCTTTCAGCAGCGCGTTGGCTCCTTGACGGTTGCCCGCACGCATTAGACGCTCGACCGCCAGCGTCAGCTCGTTGAGCGTGACCTTCGGATCGCTTGCCGCCTCGTCGGCCACGGGTGCGGCCTCCTGCGGCTCGTCGGAGCCCGCGCGTTCGCCCGGAAGCTGTTGAACGAAGCGCGCCATCTGGGCTTCCGCGGCGCGGGCCTTGTCGTCCTCGGCGGCCTGGAGCTCGGCGTCGACCTCGACCTCGCCCAGCATGCCCAGCGCCTTGACCTGCGCCAGATAGGTGCGCTGGCTGATCCGGCCCTCGCGCACGTCGGTCTGCAGCATCTGCAGCTCGTCCTTGCGGCTGCGGCCCGGTGCGCCGATCTGGATGCGCTCGCGCTCGTCGTCGTCGCTGACGTTCTCGGCCATCGTGGTCAGGACGCTGCGCTCGCCGGCTTGGCGCAACCGGACGGTGCCCATGGCCTCGGCCGTGGCCGGCTGTTCCTCGAGCATGCGCGCGCCGAGGACGGCCATCTGCTGTTCCTTGTCCTTGAGTCCCTCGCGGATGTGGCCG
>JBDQFW010000440.1:0-579 GCA_040265735.1 Planctomycetota bacterium
CACTGACACACATAACATAACTGACATCACACAACAAATAAGCATAGCATAGCCAACATAACGCAATAACATAACATAGCTGACATGGTCTCTGCAGGCGCTCATGGGCGCCGTGCTCCTGGCCACCGCGCCGGCCCCGGCCATGGCGGGCGGCACTCGGAAGAGGACAACTCGGAAGACCGATTTTATACACCACCACCACCCAGAGGGGGTCGGTATAGAGGCCTTTTGTCTCCATTCTAGCACAGTTGCAGTCCCAGAAATGGCTTCCAGGTGATGGTGGTGTATAGAATCGATCTTCCCATGATAATAATCACAACGACAAAACAAACCAATTCCGGATCCTCCCCGGGACCTCCCAGGACGCGGCCCTGGAGCTGGCGGGCCAGCGCGAGCTCGCGGCGGCGGAGGCGCCGGGCCCGCATGTATATTATATCATACTATATTATACTACATTATTATATATCATATCATACTATATTATATCTGGGCCTGGACGCTGCCCTTCTGGTCCGCCAGGGCCGCCTCGCAGAAGGCCACGATGTCCGCGCTGGCCTGGGCAATAATAATGAATAATAG
>JBDQFW010000441.1:0-570 GCA_040265735.1 Planctomycetota bacterium
GATGCGACGTGAGTGTTTGGTCCATGAGCAGGAGTGCACGCTGACGGGGCACTCGTACGGGGTGCTCTCGGTGGCGTACTCGCCGGACGGCAAGCACATCGTCAGCGGGTCGTAGGACAAGACTGTCAAGATCTGGGACAGCACCACCGGCAAAGAGGTGAGTGTCCTAGTTTGTCATCGCCCTATCGTTTGCTGCTGCGTGGACTGTGCTGACGTGTGTGTTTGGGCCATGAGCAGGAGTGCACGCTGAGGGGGCACTCGTACTTTGTGTTCTCGGTGGCTTACTCGCCGGACGGCAAGCACATCGTCAGCGGGTCGCGTGACAGGACCGTGAAGATATGGGATGCGCAAAGTGGGGAGGAGGTGCGTGTTGTGGTTTGACTTGGTGTATCATTTGCTGCTGCGTGCACTTGTGCTGACGTGCGGGGTTGGGCCATGAGCAGAAGTGCACGCTGACGGGGCACTCGGATACTGTGATCTCGGTGGCGTACTCGCCGGACGGCAAGCACATCGTCAGCGGGTCGAAGGACAGGACCGTGAGGATGGGGGACGCGAAAAAGGGCCAAGAGG
>JBDQFW010000442.1:0-567 GCA_040265735.1 Planctomycetota bacterium
CCAGAAGGGGGTAACCACCATACCTCTTCGCCTTTTTACCCCCCTAACCCGGGAGTACTGAAACGGGCAATTTTAAGGCCCTTTGTTGTACCTATGTTGTACCGATAAAAAGAAACCCCAAGCAGCATAACGGCTTAACTGGGGTTTTTGTGGGTCCGAATAGATTCGAACTATCGACCTCTACGATGTCAACGTAGCGCTCTAACCAACTGAGCTACGCGCCCGACACCCTGATCAGGGTCGGTAAATGCGCCCGGGAGGACTCGAACTCCCAACCTCCTGATCCGTAGTCAGGCGCTCTATCCAATTGAGCTACGGGTGCAAAAGCCAAAGATTTACAAAATACTTATGTGAATAGGATGAGCAAGCGAATTAAAAACGCTTACTTTAAAGGCTACTCAAATTTGCGAAAAATAAGGGAGGCGTTATGTCCACCAAAGCCAGAGTTGTTACTCATCGCAACTTCGACCTTTGCCTCACGAGCTTCATTGGGCACATAATCCAAATCACAATCTGGATCTGGCTCCTCATAATTTATGGTTGGAGGAACCACTCCCTCGTCAATTG
>JBDQFW010000443.1:0-558 GCA_040265735.1 Planctomycetota bacterium
GGTCACGGCGCAGCCAGAGCCCGCATGGACCGCTAGCTTCGTGTCGAAGGTGCTGCCGCAGGTGTCGAACTGGTAGTTGCCCGGGGCAGTCGCGGTCCACTGGAAGAACAGGTCCGGTCCCATGCTCAGCGACCCCGTCGAGCAGGTGACGGTGCTCCCCTTCGCCTCGCTTCTGCTCGTCCTTCCCCTCGCCAGCGTGGCCGGGGCACAGGGGGATGACTGCTCCTCGCCCCTGCCGCTCGCCCTGGGCTCGACGCCCGTGGACCTGGCGGCCTTCACCAACTCCCTCTACCACGACGGCTCCTGCGTGGACCGCAACGGCTTCGAGGACGCCTGGTTCCTCTTCACGGCGAGCAGCACGGGCCTGCACCAGTTCGACACCTGCGGTGGGGACATCGACACGGTCCTGCGCCTGTTCGACGGGGCCACCTGCGGAGCGCCCTGCCTGGCGGGGAACGACGATGCCTGCGCCATGAGCACGGGCGCCAACTGGGCCTCGGAGGTCACCGTCCCCCTGACGGCTGGGCAGAGCTACCTCGTGCAGGTCGAGGCCTGGGG
>JBDQFW010000444.1:0-555 GCA_040265735.1 Planctomycetota bacterium
ACTGGCGAGGGTTTTATGCGGTCTTGGGTAACGGCGTGTCCGCGCGTTGC
Organism: Planctomycetota bacterium; assembly: GCA_040265735.1. GTDB lineage: Bacteria > Planctomycetota > UBA1135 > UBA1135. The sequence goes on from JBDQFW010000444.1 coordinate 51, forward strand.
GTGTCCCGAAGACGGCTCTACGACGACGCGCGGCGGAGGCGTCCGACCCCCATCGCCGCGCCGCGCGCGACATCGCGACGATTCCCGCGGAGTGCGCGGTCTCGCGCGCGTCATGCCACTGAGGTGCGCGTCGCGTCCCCGCCTCGATCGCGCGCGTCCGTCCGTCCCTCCCGATCTCTCGCCGCGGTCGTCGTCCGTCGCGCGCGCGGGCATCGTCTCGTCCGTCCACGCTCGTCATGAAGGTGCGCGTCGAGTCCGCGGCGCTCGCGCGATCGCGCGTCGTCGTCGCGTCGTCGTCGTCGTCGTCGTCGTCGTCCACGCTCGAGATCCATCGAACCCTAAATCTAAGACCGTCCGTCCGTCCGTCCTTCCGCGCAGACCGTCTCACCGCTCTCTCTCTCCCCCGCCCCACCTCCTCCTCCCGTCCTCCAGGTCCGCTCCGCGCTGAAGAAGATGTGCGAGTCATGCCGGTTCGTGAAGCGCAAGGGGAGGGTCTACGTCGTGT
>JBDQFW010000445.1:0-535 GCA_040265735.1 Planctomycetota bacterium
GGCGGCGAGGACCCGACGGTCATGCGGCTCGGCGGCGCGCAGTGGGAGCGCGCGAGGAGCCGTGCTCGCGGGGCTGCGGCGGAGCTCGCCGCGGAGCTCGTGCGCCTGTACACGGCGCGCCTGCACGCACCCGGTCGCGCCGTCGCACCGGACGGCGAACTGCAGAGGGAGCTCGAGGACGCGTTCCAGCACGTGGAGACCGTCGACCAGCTGACCGTCGTCGAGGAGATCAAGCGCGACATGGAGGCGCCGCTCCCCATGGACCGCCTGCTCGCCGGCGACGTCGGGTTCGGCAAGACCGAGGTCGCGGTACGCGCCGCCGGGCACCTCGCCCCCCGGCGCGCGTATCGCGCCCGCCGCCGCGTCGATCTCGGCGTCCGTGCGCGTCGGCGCGGGCTCGACGCCCACCGAGACGTCGTACGGACGCGATGCGACGGGCCTCCGCCGCGAACGAGGCGTCGCGAGTTCGAACCCCGAAGGTGGTTCACGCGAGTCGTCGTCGCTTCTTTTTTGCGTCGTCAAGAACCGTCCGACC
>JBDQFW010000446.1:0-529 GCA_040265735.1 Planctomycetota bacterium
CGGTCGGACCGTGCGGCCCGTCGCGAGCGGGGGTGGCACCTACGTCGCGGACGAGCGGGTCGGGCGCAACGACCCCTGCCCCTGCGGCAGCGGCAAGAAGTTCAAGAAGTGCCACGGCTCCTGAGCCGTCCCCATGGTCGAAGCGCCGTCCGCCGGGGCCGCCCCCGAGGGGCGGCGCAGGGGGCCCCTCCGGGCCCTCGGCCTGATGGGCCTGCGGGCGCTCTACGACCTGGCCTGGCTGACCCTGATCCTGCTGGGCTCGCCCTGGTGGGTCGGGCGCTCCCTCACCTCGCGGCCCTTCCGCCAGATGGTGACCGAGCGCCTGTGTCTGCGGCTCCCGCGCCTGGGCCCGCCGCCCGAAGGCGGGCGCGTGATGGTGCACGGGGTCTCCGTGGGAGAGGTCAAGGCGAGCAAGTCCCTGGTGGAGGCCCTGCGGCCGCACCACGAGGTGATCGTGAGCGCATCCACGGACTCGGGCCTGCTCGTCGCGCGTGAGCTGTACCCCGATCTGACGGTGGTGCGCTTCCCC
>JBDQFW010000447.1:0-526 GCA_040265735.1 Planctomycetota bacterium
GTGCCGTATGTCGGCTGGGCTGCCGGTTTGGTGGCTGCCTATATCGACACGACGGCCATCTATCCCAGGCTGGCCGGCAAGCCTGACGAGGCGCGGTTCCCTCAACTGGCCAGCCTGCCCGCAAGCGAACAAGGCCCTGGTGCGCCGCGGACGTTTGCTATCGGTGCTCGCATGCGCGTGCCAGTGCACGCCATGTATCAAAGCAGCAAGGCGCGCGAGGAGGGTGTCGGAGGTGGAAGCAAAGGCGGGACCAACGTCAGCCTGCGCCGCGTGTTCGTCAACGCGCTGCTGCACTTGAACGACCGCCCGACCAACGAACTGCTGCAACTGATCGGCAACGGCCAGCTCATCCTGTTCAACGAGCGCAACCTGCTGGGCGTCACCAGCGAGAACCTGTCGGCCGCGGTTGACGGCAGCAACGTGGCGATCAGCCTTGTCGACGAGTTCGATCCGGACTTCCGCGACACGTTCGCGGTCGGCGACATCGTCATCCCGCGCGACTTTGTGCGCAGCGCAGGAACGACGA
>JBDQFW010000448.1:0-523 GCA_040265735.1 Planctomycetota bacterium
GAACAACAACAAGAAGCGCAACCGGAGCGATCCGCTGCCGACGCGCGCGCAGATCGAGGCCGGCTACGGCCGCGACTACCGCCTGATGATCGAGGAGGTGCGCGGCGCGATGAAGGGTGCGGGCGAGCTGTTCCCCGCGCTCGAGGGACGTGACCTACAGCTCGCCGGCTTCGTGTGGTTCCAGGGCTGGAACGACCAGTACGGCGGCGCAGAGCTCGAATACGAGCGGAACCTGCGCAACTTCATCAAGGACGTGCGCGCCGACCTCGACGCGCCCCGGCTGCCCTTCGTGATCGGGATCATGGGACAGAACGGCGCGCAGGAGGCCAAGGGCGCGATGCTCGCGATCCAAGAGGCGCAGGCCGCGGTGACCGACATGGACGGCGTCGTCGCCGTGCGCACGGACGCGCTGGAGGACGAAGCCGCCGCCAAGCTCTACCCCGAGTGGAAGCAGCGCTTCGAGGAGTGGGAGCGGACGGGCTCCGACCACCGCTACCACTACCTGGGCAGCGCGATCTGGTAC
>JBDQFW010000449.1:0-519 GCA_040265735.1 Planctomycetota bacterium
ACCGAGAAGTGCTGCGCGCGCTCGACGACGGCGTGCGCGACGGCTTCGCGTGGCTCGCGCAGCACTTCTCGGTTCGCTGCAATCCGGGCGACGCGGAGCGCGCCGACAACCACCGCGGCTACTATCTCTACTGCCTCGAGCGCTGCTGCGAGCTGGCGCGCGTCGCGCGCCTTCAGGGTCGCGACTGGTACTACGAGGGCTCGATGCAGCTGCTGCTCGCCCAGCAGCCGAGCGGCGCGTTCCGGCGCGGCCATGACGCCACGCTGACGCTCGACAGCACCTGCTTCGCGGTGCTGTTCCTGAGCAAGGCGTCAAAGAAGGGTCCGATAACCGGAGGCTGAGGGGCGCCGCCTCTGCGCCGCTGCGCTAGCCGTGCTGGTCTTCGAGCCAGCGCTCCGCCTCGATCGCGGCCATGCAGCCGGTGCCCGCGGCGGTGACCGCCTGGCGGTAGTAGCTGTCTTGGCAGTCGCCCGCGGCGAAGACGCCGGGCACGTTCATCGCGGTCTTGCCGGGCTGGGT
>JBDQFW010000450.1:0-516 GCA_040265735.1 Planctomycetota bacterium
TCAAAGCACAGCTCTCCAAGGCACGCGAGCAGGCGGAAGCAACCAAGCAGCAGTGCCGGGAGACCGTGTCTGACCTCGAGGCCCGGCTGGAAGCGGCCGGCGACCAGGCCGGCGACCAGGCAGCACACGCCTCGGCGCTTTCCGGCCTCGAGTCCCAGCTCGAAGAAGAAAGGGCGCGAGCCGAGGCGGAGCGCGCGCGGGCGGAGGCGTCGGAGGGCGACGCGAGGCGCGCCACCGAGGCGTCCGCGCGCGTCGCGCAGCTCGAACGGGAGCTCACGTCTCTGTCGGCGGCGGGCGCCAAGGCGGAGGCGGAGCGGGAACGGTCCGCGAGAGCCGTCGCGGAGGCGCGGCTCGCCTCCGTCACCGCCGAGGTGGAGGGCGGCCTCACCGTCGCTCCCGCTCCCGCTCCCGCTCCCGCTCTCGAGGCCGAGCGCGCGGCCTTCGAGGCCGAGCGCCTCGAGCTCGCGGAGGAGCTGGAGCTCGAGCGCGAGGAGCTCCTCTTCCAGAAGACTCAGC
>JBDQFW010000451.1:0-510 GCA_040265735.1 Planctomycetota bacterium
CGTGCAGCTCTTCGAGGCCGACTGGGACCATCACGGCGCGGTGTTCCGCAGCCTGCCGCGCAAGTGTCGCCAGGTCGACCGGCCGATCGCCGCGCTGCTCACCGACCTGCGGCGGCGCGGGCTGCTCGACGACACCCTGGTCGTTTGGGCGTCAGAGTTCGGGCGCACGCCGATGGCGCAGACGGACAACGGCACGGGCCAGACGACCAAGGCCGGCCGCGACCACCACAAGGAGGCCTACACGCTGTGGCTCGCGGGCGGAGGCGTGAAGGGCGGCACGAGCTACGGCGAGACCGACCCGCTCGGCTACGCGCCGGTCCAGGACCCGGTGCACGTGCACGACTTCAACGCGACGATCTTGCACCTGCTCGGGCTCGACCACGAGCGGTTGACGTATCGCTTCCAGGGCCGCGACCACCGGCTGACCGACGTCGCCGGCGCGGTGGTGCGCGGGTTGCTCCAGTAGAGGCAGAGCATTCGCTTGCGGAGAGAGCCTGCCTGCATCGTGGT
>JBDQFW010000452.1:0-505 GCA_040265735.1 Planctomycetota bacterium
GGAGAGAGGGGCGATTCGTGCCGCCCCGAGAATGGTGCCGCAGATGCGGCGAAGTTTCAACACTACTGCCAGTCCGGCGTGTAGCGGTTGCGGGCCTGCCAGTAGCGCAGCAGCGCGTCGAACATGCGCCAGCCCTGCTCGAGCTGCTCGGCGGTGACCTCGACGGCGTGGCACGCGCCAGCGTGCGTGCGGCTGACGTAGATGATGTAGCAGCGCCGGCGCTCTTGCTGGTCGTCGTCCTCGCCCGACTCGAGCGCCGCGCGCGTCGCCGCAAGCTGCATCCAGTGGCTGTCGTAGGTCTTGAGCTTCTTAAGCTCGGCCTGGTCGCCGTCCTTGCCCTTGAAGTCGGCCAGGAACGTGCCGGCCTTGTCGGTGATGTCGGCCTTGGTCCCGTAGCCGTAGGGGTGAGTCGTGCCACGCTCCGACACGAACTCTGCGTCCATGCTCGTCAGCTTGGCCAGCAGCTCGCGCACGCCGACGACGTGCCCGATGTAGTTGCTGTCGT
>JBDQFW010000453.1:0-503 GCA_040265735.1 Planctomycetota bacterium
AATAATAACTTCGCCCTGTTCCAGAACGACTCGAGGTCGACGCTCGCGTCGTCGTCGTCGTCGTCGTCGTCGTCGTCGTCCCGGTCGTCGTCCCGGTCGTCGTCTCGCGGCGTTCCGGCGTCGTCTCGCGCGCTTCGTCTTCCCATCTCTCCCATCCACTTCCCAACGCCTCGCGCGTCGCGCAAGCGCTCGATGATCACCGACCGCATCTGCGTCGCCGTCTTCGCGACCGCGGTCGTCCAGCGCTCCTCCGCGCGTTCGCGTTCGCGTTCGTGTTCGAATTCGTCTTCGCCCGGGCGCGCGTCGGCGGCGCTCGCGATCGTCCAGAGCGGCGCGGCGAGGTACTCGTCCAGCACGAGACGCGCCGCGCGGCTCGCCGCGTCCCGGGCCGAGCGAGCGGCGGTCGACGTCGACGCGAGTACGTCGGCGTCGCGCGCCGCCTCGAGTCGAACCGCCTCGAGCCGCGCCTCCGCCTCCTCGGCGGCGTCGGCGGCGCCTCGGAG